>NC_019897.1:1285000-1600000 GCF_000227705.2 Thermobacillus composti KWC4 | reverse complement strand
GATGATGTACCGCTGGCCGAGCAGATACACGATCAGGACCGGAACGACCGCGATCGAGGAACCGGCCATCATCAGCGTCCAGTCGGTGATGTACATGCCGCGGAACAGGTTGAGCAGGAGCGGCACGGTGAACTTCTCCGGCGTGTTCAGAAAGATGAGCGGGCCGAAAAAGTTGTTCCACATCCCGAGGAACGTGAAGATGCCGAGGGCCGCCAGCGCCGGCTGCACGAGCGGCAGCATGATCCGCCAGTACAGCGTCCAGCGGTTCGCGCCGTCGACGATCGCCGCTTCTTCCAGTTCGCTCGGCACGCTCTTCATGAACTGCCGCAGCAGGAACACGCCGAATGCGTTGAACAGCGCCGACGGCACGATGATCGCCAGATGGCTGTCGAGCCAGCCGATCTGCTTCATGATGAGGTACAGCGGGATGATCGTCACCTGGCCGGGAATCATCATCGTCGCGAGGAACAGCACGAACAGCGGTTCGCGCAGCGGGAACCGGACTTTGGCGAACGCGTACGCGGCCATCGAGCAGGTCACGAGCTGGGCCGTCACGACGATGATGTTGATGTAGAAGCTGTTGAAGTACGCCCGGTCGAACGGCAGCGCCTCCCACGACCGCTTGAAATTGCCGAACACCCACGGATCGGGAATCCACTTGGGCGGAATGAGGAACACCTGCGACAAATCTTTCAGCGAGCTGAGCACCATCCAGACGAACGGGGCCACCATGATCAGGGCACCCGCCGCCACGATCAGGTGCAGCACCAGTTCCGCCGCCAGACTCCGCTTTCGCGGGCGGCCCGCCGCCGCGAGCGGCGCCCGCGTCCGACCGATCGCCGGGTTATGCATGCGTCGTCAACCTCCTTCCGCGTCAGTTGGCATAATGGACCCATCGTTTCGACGCGTACATCTGCAGCAGCGTCAGCGCCAGGATGATGAAGAACAGGATCACCGCGGCGGCGGCGCTTTTGCCGAACGTGAAGTCGATGAAGCCAAGCTGGTAAATATGGTAGACCATCGTGTAGCTCGCCTTGGCGGGGCCGCCCCCGGTCATGACGAACGACTGGTCGAACACCTGGAACGATCCGATGACCGACATGATCGTCGCGAAGAACGTGGTCGGCGACAGGAGCGGCAGCGTGATGTGCCAGAATCGGCGGAATCCGCTCGCCCCGTCGATTTCCGCCGCCTCGTAATAGACGGACGGGATGTTCTGCAGGCCCGCCAGGAACAGCACCATGTTCGAGCCGAGCCCCCACCAGACGCTGAGCATCGCGATCGACGGAATGACGAACTTCTGGTCGGTAAGCCAGTTCGGGCCCTGGATGCCGAACCATTGGCGAAGATAGACGTTGATCAGGCCGAAGTCGGCGTTCAGGAGCCACAGCCAGATGATCGACACCGCGATCGAGCTGGTGACGACCGGCATGAAATAGAACAGCCGGTAAATGATCTTTCCGCGGATCTTGTTCAGCGCGACCGCGACCAGAATGGCCAGAAAGATGCCGACCGGAACGACCAGCAGCGTGTAGTAGGCGGTGTTGATCAGCGCGATCCGGAAATTCTCGTCGCGAAACGTGGCGATGAAGTTGTCCAGGCCGATAAATTGTCCCGCGCCGAACCCGTCCCACTTCATCATGCTGAGACCGAACGTCGACAGCAGCGGAATGAGCGAGAAGGCGAGCAGGCCGAGAAGTTGGGGGGATACGAAGACGTATCCCCAGATCGCGTCAGCGGTTCGTCTGTTCATGGAAGCCAACCTCTCTTTCGTGGCTACTTGCCCGCTTTGTACTCCGCGATTTTCTTGTTGGCTTTTTCTCCGAGCGTTTGCAGGATCGAATCCGGGTTGCCGCCTTTCAACCAGAACGCCTCCAGTTCGTCGGTGATCACCTTGCTCAGCCCCGGAACGCCCGCCTCATGCGGCGTGAGCGCGTAGCCGACCTGGCGCGTCTCAAGGAAATACTTCGCGTGCTCCGGAATATTGCCTTCCAATACGACCTCGTCGACGCCGGCAATCGAAGGCACCGCGTTTCCGCCGCCTTTCAGGCGGAACAGTTGGCCTTCCTTCGAGACGAACTCGGAGATGAACTGCCACGTTTCGTTCTTGTGCTTCGTATTCTTGTTCATCACGATGTACGCCGTCGGAATGCCGGCCGGCTCGAGCTTCTTGCCCGTATTGGTCGGCCAGGGCACGATGTCGAATTCGAGGCTCTGGTTCTGCTTGAAAATCGGCAAATACCAGCGTCCCGCCGTCACGAACGCCACCTGGTTGGACATGAACATCGCGTCGGCGCCCTGCCCTTTCGGCAACGTACCGGCGAAGGTGAAGTTTTTCGCCTGCACGTTGTCGTAGAGGAACTTGAACGCTTCGGCCGCCTTGCCGTCCTTGTGCGCGATGAATTCGCCATTCGCGTCGTCGTAGATTTTGCCGCCGTTGCTCGTGATCCAGCTGTAATAGGGCCCCCACCAGTTACCAAGGATATAGCCGTATTTGCCGGTCGCCCGCACTTTTTCCACCATCGACTTGAACGTCTCCCAATTCCACTGCCCTTTCTCGTACAGGTCCGCCGGCATCTCGGTCACGCCGGCATCCTTCAGCACTTTCTTGTTGTACCAAAAGACCATCGGGTTGCAGTCGACCGTCAGGCCGTAGATCTTGCCGTCTTTCCTCGCGGCGCCCCACAGCCCTTCGAAAAAGTCCGTTTCCTTGATCTTGCTGTCCGACTGCTTGAGGTACGGCGTCAGTTCTTCGATCGTTCCGTTCTCGATCAGCTTGACGATCGTGCCGTCCCCCGCGTAGAACGCATCCGGGGCGGTTCCGCCGCTCAACTGGGTCAAAATTTTCTGTTCGTATTCGCCGGGAATGGGGATCAATTCGGCCTCGATGTTCGGATGTTTCGCGTTGAACTCCTTGGTGAATTCCTGGAAGCGCGTCAACTCGCCGGGATTCCCCCAGGTCGCCCACTTGATTTTCACTTTCTCGCCCTGTCCGCCTTGCGACGAACCGCCCGTTCCGCCCGTCTTGGCGTCTCCTCCGCCGCAGCCGGCGAGCGCCAGAGCCATCGCCATCGTCGCCAGCCATACGGGGCGGGTGCGCCGAATCCAACCTTTCATTGGACAATCCCCCTTCAGATAAAATGATTGCGCTTTCAATTGTAGACGGGCGACATTCCCCAATGTAACCGCTTTTATTCCGAAAAGGTGGAGTACATTCAGGACTTGAACTTATGCTCCCGAAACTCGGCCGGGGACATTTTCATCACCTTTTTGAACAGCCGGCTGAAATATTTCACGTCGTTAAACCCGGACAATTCCGCCACTTCGTAGATTTTCAGCGGCGTTGTCTGCAGCAGTTCCTTTGCGCGGTCCAGGCGGAGGCGGATCAGGTAATCGATGAAGTTTTGACCGGTGACGCGCTTGAAGATTTCGCTGAAATAGTTTTTGCTGACGCATACGTGGTCGGCGACCTCCTGTAGACCGATTTTCTCCGTATACCGGCTTTGCATGTATTCCACGGCCTGCGCGACGATATGGCGGTAAAACCGGTTGTCCCTCCCGTCCGCATCACACTCCGGCGCCCACAGGCAGTCGAACGACTCCCGCACGAACTGCCGCACCTCGTCCGCCGTTTCCAGCTGGCGCAGCGTCTCCAGCCACACGCCGAATTCGCCGTTCGTTCGTTTTTTGGAGACGGAAAACAGCGACAACAGCTGCTGCGCCTCCCGATATACCTGCGCAGGGGTCCGACGTTCGGGCGTCCACGCGCCGCAGATCTCCGCCAGGCAGGCGGACGCCTTGTCCTTCAACGAATCGGCCAGCGCCTGCCGCAGGTCGTCGTACAGGCGCGAACCGTCGTGATCGGTGCGCGGCGGCGACGGTTCGTACGTATGCAAGCGTCCCGGCCCCCGGTAAAACCGCGCCTGCGCCGCTTCCCATCCCTCGCGATAGGCCTGCCGGAACGTCGGCAAGCCTTGATGCCGCATACTGACGCCGATGGAGAACGAATGGCCTTTGGCGGACAGCGTCCGCTGCAGCCGTTCCAACCGCTCGTTCCATGCGGAAGGTTGGTCCTGGCCGTCAGGCACGACGGCGATCAGCTGCCCTTCCCGGCCCCGCAGCGCCAGGCCGTCCCCGCCTTTCTCGTAGAATGTCTCCTGCGCGTCCTCGATCAATATCTCCAGGTACAGGCCGCCCTCCTCCGCGCATAGTTTGGCCGCGCCGTCGGGCAGGACGACCGCGACCCGGTAGCCCGTCTTCAGCCACGGCAGCGCCGCCGCGAGTTCCGCTTCCACCGGCTCGCCGGCCAGACAGCGGATCATCGCCTTCTCCAGCTCCTGGCGATGCTCCGCCAATTCCTGCCGCTTCATCCGGTCGAACAGTTCGTTCCGTCTGCGCTCTTCCTCGATCTGCCGCTTCACCTTCTCGAGAATGTCCCGCAGATCGTCGTTGCCGAGCGTCGGCTTCAGCAGGTAGTCGGAGGCGCCGAGGCGCATGCCTTCACGGACGTACTCGAAGTCGCTGTGGCAGCTCAGCAGGATCACCTTGACCCGCGGACGCCGCTGGCGAATGAACCGCATCAGCTCCAGGCCGTCCATGACCGGCATGGCGATGTCCGTCATCAGGATGTCGACTTCGTCCCGCTCGATCCAGGGCAGAGCGGTCCTGCCGTTGGACGCCTCCCCGACGATCCGGAACCCATGCGCCTCCCAATCGAACGTCGAGCGCAAGCCCACCCGGGCGAGCGCCTCGTCATCGACCAACAGCACCCGATACATGTGCATCCTCCTCCCGAATCGGCAGCCGCAGTTCCACCAGCGTCCCTTCGCCTTCCCGGCTGTGAACCCGGACGCCGTACGGCGGGCCGTAATACAGTTGCAGCGTTTGGTGCACGTGACTCAGGCCGAGCCCCGTCATGCCGCGGCGCTTCGCGTTCCGACCGGCGTCCAGCAGCCCCGGCAGCTTGTCCGGCGGAATGCCGATGCCGTCGTCCTCGATTTCGATGACCGCATCCGTACCCTCCTCCCGGACGCGAATCCGGATTGAACCGCCGCTGTCTTTGGGGGCGATCCCGTGAAAAATCGCGTTTTCGACGAGCGGCTGCAGCAGCATGCGCGGCATGACCATCCCTTCGAGCCGGGGCGGACACCGGACGTCGAGCGACAGCCGGTGGCTGTACCGATACTGCTGGATCATGACGTACTTGCGCAGCAGTTCGAACTCCTCGCTCATCCGGATGAACGGGCCGCTGCGTTCGAGGCTGGCTTCCAGCAGATGAACGAGCGCGGCGATCGCGTGATCGACGTCGTCCGTTTTCTGCAGCTTGGCGAGCCAGCGGATCGAATTGAGCGTATTGTACAGAAAATGAGGGTTGATTTGATGCCGGAGCGCGCGAATCTCCGCCTTCTTCTTTTCGGCCTCTTCTTCCGCGATGCGGCGGATCAAGAGGTCGATCCGTGCGATCATGTGGTTGAAGCTTGTGCCCAGCTGTCCGATTTCCGTCCGGCCGAGATACTTGCTGCGCACGGTCAGGTCTCCCTGTTCGCCCCGTTTCATCAACTTGCTGAGATACACCAGCGGCCGGCCGATCCGGTGCGCCACGTACACGCCCATGACCGCCGCCACGGCGATCGACGACAGCGCGATCCAGATCGTCAGGTTGCGGATCTGGAGCGACCCTTCGACCAACTCGCGGACGGGAACGACGCCGACAACCCGCCATCCGTTATCGAGCATCCCCGGGATGACCAGCATGTCGCCCCCGGATTCGCGCTGCACCTCCATCCGCTCCGGCAGCCGCAGATCCGACCGGTGCCCGTACCGCGACGGATCGGGATGGTACATGAATGCGTTTTCATAATTGACGAGAAACGTGTGGCCCGTCTTTCCGAACTGCAGATCGGCCATCGCGCCGGTCAGCATGCTGCCCTTGACTTCCATGAAAATGACACCCAGCACTTTCCCCGACTCCCGGTCCTTCAGCGTCCGCCCCATTCCGAACACCGGAATCCCGGTCTCGACCCCTTTCAGGTATGAGATTTTGCTCAACCCGAACCATACGGCGCGTCCGTCCGCGGCCAGAATCGCTTTGTACCAGTCCGTCTCCCACGGGTCGACGAATCCGGCCATGTTCGAGCTGAGCACCGAATTGCGCCGGTTGACGTCGAGGATGAAAATGTCGACGATCTCGGGAGAATTGGCGATCGCCGAAATCAGCAAATCTTTCGCCTCCGCATTCAATCGGGTGACTTCATACTCGTCGTCCGCCGGGTCGCCGGCCACGGCGTCGCGGATCGTTTTCCGGCTCGCGAGCAGTACGGACACATCGTCGAGCTGCTTGAACATGAGGTTCAGTTTGTCGCTGGCCTGTTGAATCGTCAGCGCCGCCACGCGGCTGACCTGATCCTCGATCATGCGCGCCGACTTGACGTACGACAAGTACCCGCCGATCAGAACCGGCACGATCATGCTGACGAAAAACAGCACGAACAGCCGAACGGCGATGGAATCGAAACTTCGCCACGCGCGCTGGATCATGGTTGTCCCTCCCGACGGCATGATGATGGGGCGTACTGCTATTATACAATAAAAAGAGCGTTGGCGTTATGCCAACGCTCAGACTGAAGAGAAAAGCGCTTTCCCCGCGCTTTGATTTGAATGAACGTTACCCGTCGCCCAGCTTATACCGTGCAAATGCGCCTGAAAAACGAGAATCGCCCTTCAACTGGCTTTCTTGGCCAGGTGGAGGGCGATCTTTTTGATGTTTTGTACGGTTGCCGTCAGCAAGGCTTGTTCTTGAACATTTGCCCTCCCTCGCAAACGACAATAGCGAAGCCCGTGGAGCTCTTTGGCATCCGCAAAGCTTCGCTCAATCGTTTGGTATCGGAGTCGGTACAAATATTTCCCTGACCTGCTCAGCCGATTAAATCGTACCCATTCCTTACTGTCTTCCCAAACATGGCGGGTGACCACCTTCTGCTTGTTTCGGGATCGGGTACATTGGGCCAGTAAGGAACAGTCTTTGCATGTGTTCGGATCCGATTTGTACTCCCGATATCCTTCGCGATTCGTTGTGGCGTACTTCAGTTCGTGCTTGGCCGGACAGATATACACATTCCGCTCAGGGTCGTACTTGAACCGCCATTTCTTCAGGAGTCCTTTGACCGGCGTAAAAGCCCGTCCCCCAATGACGGCAAACACCTTCATCTGATGAAGTTCCTTGCAAATATAGGACGTCAAGTAACCCGCATCCAACGCAACTGCTTCGAGTGTGTGAGCAAAACCAAACTTTTCGATTTGGTGTTTGAGCCGATCCATATAGGGCACCGAGTCGGGAACATTACCTGGCGTGATGTAAACGTCGGTAATGATGTTGAACTTGTGATCGACCGTACGATGGTCCAAATAGAAGAACCCTTCCGGTTTGCCGTCACGAACCATATAGCCGCTGTCCGGGTCGGTCGTGCTGACCTTGATTTCTCTTGTCTCGATCACCTCCTCACGGTCTTTCAGCGGCTTTTTTCCCTGTTGTCGCCGGTCCTCCTCAATGGCCTGTTCCAATTCATGGAGGTACTCCTGCGGTGTACGTTCCACAACTTGAACGGTGTATTTCCGCTTATTCGCGTTGGCCTTCAAATGGGTGGAGTCCGTGATGAGCACCCGACCGCCGACCATCCGGTGGCGGATCGCCAAACGAACGATCTCATCGAAAATATCCTGAAACACGGTCGTACCCTTGAAGCGATATCGACGATTCCAGCTAATGGTCGTGTGGTCGGGTGCTTTTTTGGACAAGCCAAGCCCCAGAAACCAACGGTAAGCGATATTCATATTGATTTCCTGCTCCAGTTGACGCTCCGAGCGTATCCCATACAAGTAGCCAATGAACAGCATTTTAAAGAGCATGACGGGATCGATGGAGGGGCGACCGTGCGTTTCACTGTAATATGGACGCACTTTTTCGGTAATGAACGAGAAGTCGATATGCCGGGCGATGATCCGGAGAAGATGATCTTCGGGAACCATGTGCTCAATGCAGACCAGCTCATAATCCAATTGAGGGTCTGGCTGATGGGTATGAAGCATGAAGAACACCGCGCTTTCTGTGATTTCTAACAATCACATTATATCACATTAACGCGGTGTCGTGTTAAATAATTTGAACATAAAGAAAGACTGCCGAGACTTTCTCGACAGTCTGAGACCACTGTCCAGCAGTGGTCTTGTGTTATCCGTCAATGGATATAGCAACTCCGAAGTACGCTATATGCGCGTTCGGTCGGAAATGCCTATAACAAGAGTTTGCTGGGAATGAGGAATTTGGGCATCAGCAAACAAATGGCTGCCTTCATGAAGGCCCCACTGTTGATTTTGTTCATATCCAAATGGAAAAATAGCAGGTTTCATTCCCAGTCAACTCCTTCCTTGTTTCCTAATTTTCCTAATATTAATCGAGCGAAGTTTGTAAGCGTCAAATAGCCCCCACCTGTCAATCAGATGAGGGCTATGATACATTGGATTATGATTGAGGCGCTCGGCAAGTCAGCGGCAAGGATGACGACCAGGGCAAAAGCCGGTCCAGTGCCTCCGGATCTTTCGGATTCTCAAGCTGCGGTAGTTGCTCAAACAGATACTTCAAGTATTGGAACGGGTTCAGCCCGTTCTCATTCGCCGTTTCAATCACGCTGTAGATCGTCGCGCTGGCCTTTGCGCCGCGAGGCGTATTGGCGAACAGCCAGTTCTTACGTCCAATCACGAACGGCTTGATCGACCGCTCGCTGCGGTTGTTGTCAAGCTCCAGACGTCCGTCTTTCAGGAAGGCCGTCAGCTTGTCCCACTGGTTCAGGCTATATGCAATCGCCTGTCCCAGCAGACTTTTCGGCAGCGTACGGGACCGCTGCTTTTGAAGCCATGCCAAATAAGCCTCCAGAATGGGCTTGCTTCGCTCCATTCGGACGGCTTGGCGTTCTTCCGGCGACGCGTCCTTCAGCTCCCGCTCAATTGCAAAGAGCTCATTGCAGAACGCAAGTCCCTGATGGGCCGCCGTTTCGGTTTTCGATTGTCCGGCGGGCAATGCCTTCAGCGCCTCGTCGAACTTGCGGCGCGCATGGGCCCAACATCCGACGAGCGTGACGCCTTGCACCTTGTGATAGCCGGAATACCCGTCGACGTGCAGGTAGCCCTTGAATCCCGAAAGAAACTCTCGCGGATGCGCCCCGTTTCGCGTCGGCTTGTAGTCGTACAGGACGATCGGCGGACCCGTTCGCCCGGTCCGATACAGCCACAGATACGACTGCGACTCGGCCGGTTTGCCCGGCTCGCGCAGCACCTGCAGCGTCGTCTCGTCCGCATGCAGAATGTCCTGCTTCAGCAAATGCTCGCGCATGCGGTCCACAAGCGGCGACAGCCACTTGGCGCCGTACATCATCCAGTTCGCCAGCGTCTGCCGCGAGATCGAAAGCCCCAGACGGGCAAACTGCTGCTCCTGCCGGTACAGCGGCTGGCTATCCACGTACTTCTGCGTCATGACATATGCCATACTCGAAGGAGAAGCGAGGCTGCCCGGATAGACGGGTTTCGGCATCGGAGCGGTCACGATCGGCGTGCGGATCTCCTCGCGCTCGCAGCGACGGCAGGCATACACCTTGCGCACATGCCGCACCACTTTTGCCTGTGCCGGGATGATCTCGATTTCGTTGCGCGTTTCGGTGCTCATCTCATGAAGCGTACCGCCGCAGCACGAGCAGACCCGCTCGTCCTCGCCAAGCTCATACGTTACCGTCTCGATTGGCAGTTGATCCAGCCTGGTTTCGCGCTTGCCGGTTGGCTTGCGGCGCTCGTACGTGATCTTCTCCGTCGGCGGCTCCTCGCCTTCGGGCGTGGCAAGCACTTCCGCTTCGTTGAACAGATCGAATGCCAACTGATTGTAACCGTCAAGTACCTTTGAACAAATTTCGCGAATTTATTTTCAACAACTAGAAATTTCCAAATATGGTTTGGCGGTGCTTGAGCCGGTAGCTGTCTCCTGTCAGGTGAATCACCTCGCTTCGATGCAGGATCCGGTCCAGAATGGCGGTTGTGACGGCCGGATCCCCGAGCAGTTCTCCCCAATCTTCCGGTCCTTTGTTGGATGTCAGGATGATGGAGGCCTGCCCATACAGTTTGTTGATCAACTGAAAGAACAAGTGAGCCTCCTGCCGATCCAGCGCCATGAACATCAGATCGTCCAGAATCACCAGATCGGAACGGATGATCCGATTCACCCGCAGCTGGGCGTTTCGGGAAATCTCTTGCGTCTTCAAGAGATGCAACAACTGATCCATCGTGACGAAACTGACGCTATATCCTTGATTCAATGCCTCGACGCCCAGTCCAATCGCCAGATGCGTCTTCCCGACGCCGGGCGGGCCCAGAAAGAGCAAGTTATAATGCTGCTCCAGCCACATCAGTTCCCGAAGTTGCTGCAACTGACGTTGTCCCAGGGACGGTTGTTCGTCGACCCGAAATTCGTCCAACGTTTTCAGTTCCGGGAACGCGGCGCGTTTGTACCGACGGGCAAACTGCTTTTCTTCCCGTTTTTTCAACTCGTACGAAAGCACGCGCTGCAAACACTGGCGGTAACTCCACTGCCTGGTTTCGGCTTCCATCAGGAGTTCGTCCAGCGCCCCAGCGGCGGCGGTTAACTGCAGCGCGCTGAATACGGACTTCAGTTCCATCGTCGCTTCACTCATCGGGCTCCCTCCAGGATGGCTTGATATACGTCAAACGGGCGAACTTGCGGCTTCATCTTCAGTTTCTGCCGTTCCGGCTCGCTGAGCAACCGGACATCGGTCGGAACGGCTGGTGCCGCGGCCGATTTCAGAGCCGCGTAATAGTGCAGGGCATCCACGAAATCCGTGGCCTGGTAGAGTCGATGTTTCAGACAATAGGCCAACGCTTGCGCCAGCACATCCGGATCCGCGTCTTTGGCGTGTCGATCGATCCATTGCAACTGGTCCCGAATGTAACGCGGTTTTTGTTCCCGGATGACCGCCAGATAGGATCGGGCTTGCGCCGGTTCTGGAAAGCGGGCGGCCACGTGTTCCATATAGGCGCCAATCCCTTTGGAACGATCCCGGGCATGGTTGGTGTTTTTGATGAGTTTGCCTTTACCCGCATGCAGCGGATGGCGGGCCAGTTCCTCGCCGGTTGCCGGATCGAACGCCACCAACTGCTTGTCCGGCGTCACGCGAATCTCCACAGACGTGTCCGTGCCGGTGTAGGTGCCAAGCGGCAGCGAGTACCGGTTCCCCTGAAAGACAATCGTATTGTCTTTTCGCACCCGTCTTGTTATACTGGGTGCAGAATTGGTTTGTATTTTTTCGGGAACCGGCAGGAGATGGCGCCGCTCTTCGGCGAACACGTCCGCCGGTATTTTTTTGGTCGTGTGATGCATCCGCCCGTTTCCGGTTCGGTTCAACCAAGCCAAACAGTCTTCGTTCCACCGGTCGATGTGGGTAAACGTCCGATGGCGCGCAAAGTTGCGTTTGACGAAACCGACGACGTTTTCCACCCGCCCCTTGCTTTCCGGATCTTGCTTGCGGCACATGCGAATCTGAAATCTGCGCTGCCGGACGTAGGCGGCAAATTCGGCCGTCAGAATCAGATCGCCGTGGTTTTCGCTTACAAGCAGAAGATGATCCTGGTCATAGACGATCTCGCGAGTCATGCCGCCGAAAAATTCAAAGGCGTTCTCGTGGCAGCGGATCACATCCGCCGTGGTAAACGGTCGATCCTGCCATTCCACGTATTTGTACCGGGAATGGGACAGGACAAACGTGATGCACCATAACCGTACGGGATGCTGATGAAGATCGTGCGTTCTCGTTTCGCCGAAGTCAACTTGCATCTGCTGTCCCATGGGCGGGTCTTCCACCGCTTCGTACTGGCGCATCGGTTTGCTTTTCGGGATACCATGCCGCTCACGCAAGTGCCGGACGAAGTGCCGAACGGTGCTCTCGCAGACGTTGGCATCCAAGCGCCGTTCCTTCAACCAGTCATGAATCTGAGCGGCCGATAGGTCCGGATATTCCCGCAACCATTGAAGAACTTGGGATTCAAACGGATCCAGCTTCTTTCGCCGCGTCTTCACCGATTCGATGAATGCCTGCATTTCTTCCGGCGACATGTTCAGATATTTGTACACGGTGTTTCGAGAAATGTTCAGTTTGCGGGCTATCTGTGAAACATTGAGCCCCAACTGTTTCAGTTGATAGATTTCAATGTACATAGGCCACCTTTCCGCAGATTTCATTCTCCTCACCCTACACTGATGAATTTCCAGCTTGATTATATCGGGTGAGGGAGAATCAGGGAATTCGTGTTCAAGATTATTTCGTGTTTCTTGTTAATTTTATTTTAGCGGTTACACTGATCCGGATGCGTCTTTTCGCTTGAGGCGCCAAAGCGCTTCTTCTGCGCCAACCGGAACTGTTCTTCGTACCATTTAAGTTTGGCCGAAAGTTCGGCCACTTGCTGCTCCAGCCTGGCAAGCTGTGTCGCATATTCTTCGATGGTAAGGGTGGGATGATCCGCTCGATTTTCCATGCGTTAGCATTTCGACGAGCCGGCCTCGATGCCTGCTGCAAGATGCGGCGAAACGGTGAACGTTTGCATTAAATGACGGTTTCGGCCATCACTTTCGGATGTGCCTGCCGCTGACTCAGCTCCAGTCCGTCGAGCAACCAGCGAAGCTGGCGGCTGGTGACGGTGACCGTTGCTTCATGGCCGCTTGGCCACTTGAACGTCCCGCGTTCGAGACGGCGGTAGAACAGCCAGAATCCGTTGTGTTCCCAGTACAAGATCTTGAGCTTGTTACGCTCGCGGTTGCAAAACACGAACAGGCATGGCGAGAACGGGTCAAGGCCGAAGCTTTCCTGAACGAGCGCGGCCAAAGAGTCGATGGACTTGCGCAGGTCGGTTGGTCCAAGGGCCAGGTAAACGCGCTGGACTCCGGCTAGCGTCAGCATGATGCTTCACCCAACGCACGAACGACTTCGCGGAGCAGACCGGGGTCGAAGCCGGCATGAAGTTCGATCCGCGCTTTTCCAACGCAAACCGCCAGAAAGGACGAGACGTCAGATTTCGGATGGCCGTCGGCAACTGTAAGCGGCACCCAGCGGTTGGGGGATGGCGAAGAAGGAGAGGGCGGCAACTTTTTCGCCTTGTAGAGCCAGTACTTCAGTTGATCGAGGGTGCAATGATTGGCGGCGCACCAGGCGGACATGGTCATGCCGCTGGCGCGATAGTCGGCAATGCGCGCGGCCCAGAATTGACGGCGTTGTTCTCGGGAAGTCATGGCTAGGCAACCTCCTGTTCAGTGGATTGCCTTCATTTTGCATGGATGTTGCAGGGTGTTGAAGGTGGGAAAGGTTTGACGCTTACCGAAGTTTAAAAGTCAGAGAAAATTACTATTATCCTGAATTTCGAAAGTGCGATCCTATGAAAACATAAAAAAGTGCCCAAATCTTTGGTAGAATGGTGTTTATCGAGAACACTACACCCAAAGAGAGGAGCACCTTTTAGGTGAAGTCTACCACACCCATCAGCAAAATCAAGACCGAATTTTCCCTACAGAACGCGACCAATTTCGGCGGCATCAAAATCTTCCTGGAATACCTCGAAAAAATCAAGTTTGCCGCTGCTTTACAAAGGCTGTCATGCATGAAAGCAAACAACTCGCTGTTCCCCGTCTACCGTATTCTGCTTTATCTCGTCGTCGGCTGGATGCTCGGCTGCGAACGCCTCTTCCATTTCCGCAAGCTACAGCAAGACTCGCTTCTAAAGCGGTTTCTCGGTGGACGCTGTCCGCACCATTCGCTGTTATACAAAGAGTTGTCGCGTCTTAGCAAATCGCACCCGAACTTGTTGACTGAGCTGCGGTCGCTCAATCAGGAAATCATTGGACCTTGTTTACCAGAGGCTCTCATTCTGGACCTTGACTCCACCGTTGAAACCGTATATGGCGATCAGGGCGGAGCGGCTAAAGGCACGAACCCGCATAAGCCCGGCCGTAAGAGTTATCATCCTTTGCTGGCCTTCGAAGGACAGTCTCGTCTATGTTTGAATGCCGTTCTACGTTCGGGCAATACGCACTCCTCCACGGATGCGTCAGCTTTTCTTCACCAAACCTTCGAACTGCTGAGGGAGCATCCGGTGAAGTACGCGAGGTTCGATAAGGGCTTCGGCGGTGAAGATTTCTACGGCCTGTGGGAAGGCAAAGGAATCGGTTACGTCGGAAAGTTGAAATGGACAAAGCGCCTTGCAGAACAAGTCGCAGCCTGCCGGTACTGGAAACGATTCGTCGATGAAGACTGGATCATCGAAGGGATTACGATCATCTACAAAGCGACATCTTGGGAGAAGGCGCGCCGCGTAGCGATTGTTCGCAAGGCACACAGTCGTCGGATGAAGGCCAGACCCGCATGGTGTTCGATTCGGATTGGCAATACGAAGCGATCGTCACCAATCTCGAATGGGAGCCGCTTGATCTGTGGCGCTTCTACAACCAACGCTGTTGCATGGAGAACTATATCAAGGAAGCGAAGAACGGCTTCTCCATTGATAGAATTGCGACGAGCGAATTTGAGGCGAATGAACTCGACTTGTTGATCAAATTACTCGCCTACAATTTGTTCGAGCGATTCAAGCGAAGCTGCTGCGAACCGGTACATCAAGGTTACACAATCGCACGGTTCCGATTAGAGTTCTTCCATTGCGCAGCAACGATTATTCGGCATAGCCGCAACATCATTCTCAAGCTGGCGAAAGACTTTGCAAACCGGTATGCATGGCAACGAATAGAAGCCAGGATCGCACTTTTGGAATGAAAACCCCTAAATTTAACATGGAAGAAATCGCAGCCTCTTCATTGGGGAGGGGGAAAGTGTATCCACATAATGTTGACTTGAACCGAACGAACTGGGAAATCGCCACATTCTTACAGCTAGTTTGGCAGTTCCACTATATACAGCGTTTGATATTACGGGCTTTCGAAATTTAGGATTATGTGTTGTTGTTCTGTGATATTGTCAGGGTGTAACTGATCCGAGAAAATGTCAGTATGAGCAAGGAGCAGATCACCTTGACGAAGAGTGAACTGAAACGCGTTATGGTTCTTGAAAAATGGATCGATGGCCGTCTCGCGGAACAGGATGTCGCGCGCATTCTTGGCATCAGTATTCGGCAAGCGTATCGGCTCAAGGCCAAATATCGTCACGGAGGTGCACAAGCCATCGCTCATGGGAATCGGGGCCGTAAGCCCGCTCATACCTTGGCCGATTCGCTTAAACAACGCGTTATGCTCTTGTATCAGGAGCGCTACTTCGGAAGCAATGCCACCCACTTTGCCGAGCTGTTGGCCGAACACGAAAACATCCATTTAAGCGTCTCTTCGGTCCGCCGCATTCTGCTGGAAGGCGGGTTGCGTCCCGCGCGGCTGCGCCGTCGTCCGAAGGCTCACCGACCCCGGCCCCGCAAACCTCAGGCGGGCATGCTGTGGCAGATCGATGCTTCTCCCTATGCCTGGCTGGAGGATCGCGGTCCCATGCTCACCCTGCACGGCATCATCGATGACGCCACCGGGGAAGTCATCGCGGCCACCTTCCGCCCGACCGAAACACTGGAGGGCTACGTGACCGTCATGATCGAGGGGCTTAGGCGCAAAGGCGTACCGCTTGCGCTCTACAGCGACCAACACTCCATTTTTCACCCGCCCAAGGGCAAGCCGACCCT
The DNA here is from genome assembly GCF_000227705.2 of Thermobacillus composti KWC4. Lineage (GTDB taxonomy): Bacteria > Bacillota > Bacilli > Paenibacillales > Paenibacillaceae > Thermobacillus > Thermobacillus xylanilyticus. The sequence continues at coordinate 1,584,229 of NC_019897.1, read as the reverse complement.
CGAGCAGGAATTGGCCGGTGAGCCGCCGTCGCTTTCCACCTTCGGGCAGGCCCTCGCCGATCTGGGCATTACCCATATCGAGGCGCTGTCTCCTCAGGCCAAAGGACGGATCGAACGGCTCTGGCAAACGTTCCAGGACCGCCTGGTGATCGAACTTAGGTCGCACCACAAAATGCCGAACCGGCCTACCGTCCGCTGCCCGAAACACCCCTGGAGCACATCTTCGCCCGGCGGCAATACCGGCGAATCAGCGGCGGGCAGACGTTCTCCTGGAAAGGGAAATGCTACATGCCAAAGCCCGTCCCCGGTGTTCCGCGCTGGGAAGCAAAGAGCGTCGTCGAAGTGCGTGTCGGCATGGATGGACAAGTGTGGCTGTGGGATCAAGGGCGGGCCTGGCCTTGTGTGGAGACGCAGGCCTCACAGACCCCGGCGCCAACAATGGCCAAAAAAGAAGCGGTGCCTGCGTCCCCTCGCAAGCCCGCTGCCAACCATCCCTGGAGAAAACCATTCTCCAGGAAGCAATACCAGCAAAGTAAGCGTAGCACAGCCAGCGGGTAACAGGCAAGATCCGCGGATGGAATGGTCAGTGTCAAGCTAGCGTGGGCAGTTATCTAAGGTCTTGGAACGCGGACCCCTGAAAGAACCTCTGCCTTGTAAGCGCTTTGCTTTGTTTTTTTGTTCAATAAATGTAATTTGTTTGAATTTTTTTACTGTTATCCGCGAAGAGCTTTTAGCGCCATCCCTGTTGTGCTGCTTTGCTTTGGTCCTTGCAGTAAGCGAATCATTCCCGTAATACAACCCTTAACCGGTTGCGTCGCGTTCTTGAGCAATTGCCGCATGTTTATGTGCTGCTGTGACGTTGCCTGCTTACCCGCATACCCTTTAATCGTTCTTTCAATCCTGACGACTTCTTTCATCCTCATCATCGTCCTCAGCATCGCTCTGACGCCTCGCTCACTCCAACTGTACCCGCCGCGCTTCGTCCGCTTGGCGAACACACGCATCTGCGATTCCGCGCTTCCCATCGGGCGCATACCGTTTGTGTCGATTCCTTCCGCTTGGAGTATTTTTCGGTAGTCGTCCAAATGCTTCTCGTGCCGCTTCAGATAGCTTTTATACAGCTTCCAATCCTTCCGGTTTTCTTCCGCGATCTCTTGCTCCGACACGCCTGCCAAGGCCGCCATAAGCGCGGCTGCGTCCTGTTTGGCCAGCGACCGTCTCACGGTCTCCCACACCTTCGGTAAATGTCCGACAAAACGTTTCAAATCACGCGCCACATGAAAGCGGTCCAGCATGTACAGGCATTGGTGAAAGTAGGATGTACATTCCCCGATCCACCCCGCGCCGTCTCCGTTCACCACAAGCCACGTGTTCTCGTCGATTTCGTAACGCTCCACCAGAAAGTCCCCGAACCCTTCCCAGAAGTTGCCGCCGCTCGTATGCAGGTAATGCTGTTTATTCTTCAGCCGCACTCGCTTGCCGCTCTTCTCCCAGCCTTCGTGTACGACAGCGATTGCGTTCTCCATCCCACGCTTCTTGCTCCGCTGCAGCTTCGTGTATAGCCCATCCACTTCCACGAACAATACTCGCGCTGGGCGTCGCTTCACCTCAGACATCGGCTGTTCCGCACGCTCAATCAGTTTTTCCCTGATCGCTTGGTGGCTCAGCACATTGTATCCCAGGAGCTGCTCCAGCCGCTTAGCGCTGTCCCGGTACGACGGTCCTTGGCTGGCGAATGCGATGGCTGTCTCTTCCAAATGCGGACTGACTTTCCCGCGCCCTTCGAATTGCAACAGCTGATCCAGCAGATACACGTGTTTGCCGCTTCTACGGTCACAGTACAATCTCCGCTTAAAGCGCACATTCCCGAACACTGTGTTGACGCTTGTTTCACGCTCGTCCTTTACTCGATAACGCTCTCGGTCCCGTTGCTCCAGGATCTGCTGATCCAGCGCCTCCAGCACCTGCTTCATCGCACGAGCGAATTCCTCCTGCATTTTCCGAAATATCCATTGCTCAATCTCTTTCATTGTCGGCATTGTTGTGGTAATGTTGCTCACAGGAGCTTCCTCCTTCTTGGTGTGTTGTGCGCAAACATCACTTTACCAAGGGAGAAGCTCTTTTTCTATGTCCGCTTTTTCCAATTCCTACACCCACGAAGATTTTACACTAACGCTCGGCATTCAAAGCAGAATCCGCCTGCCCACCCGGGTTTTCCCGATATGTGTTTGCACTGTCCCCGAGCAATGGTCGAACGTCCCAATCACACAGACAACAAAAACCCGCGCCTTCATGTGTTCATGCTGGCGCGGGTTTGAATGTCATCAGCACATCAATGCTGGATTTCAACTCTGACGCGGGACGCGCCGGCAGCCGGTGACAGCTTTATCCCTTGAGGCGTCGCTTCCGCCGATGCGCCTTCAACCGACGGCGTACCTTGGATGCCGCGCAGCACGACGTGCCACGGTTTTACGGCGCCATCCGCTGCAATTTCGATGTTGCCGCCGGTGCGGGATGCGCTGACGGTCAGAACCGGACGGCCTTGCAGATCGTGAACGACCGCTTTGGCCGTCTGACCGTCTTCCAGCTCGAACAGATGGAACGTCACGTTGTCCGCATAATCGTAGTCCGGCCGCTGGTTGTTCGCGCCGATGGCAATCAACGAGTTCGGACGGACGAGCAGCGGAAGCGACATGTAGCCGTGCTTCTCGCGGTACCATTTGCCGCCGGTGACCGTCTCGCCGGTCAACAGATTCGTCCAGCGCCCTTCCGGCACATAGTACAGCACTTCGCCCCGGTCATTGAAGATCGGCGCTACGAGCAGCCGCTCCCCGAACATGTATTGCCGGTCGAGATAGTGGCAAGTCGGATCGTCCGGGAACTCGAGCACCATCGCGCGCATCATCGGCAGGCCGCGCTCCTTCGCTTCGACCGCATAGGTGAAAAGATGCGGCATGAGCGAACATTTCAGCTCGGTGAAGAAACGGAGCACGTCGACCGACTCCTCGTCGAACAGCCACGGGACGCGGTACGATTCGTTGCCGTGCAGGCGGCTGTGCGAGGAGAGCAGCCCGAAGGCGACCCAGCGCTTGTAAATGTCGGCGGGTGCCGTCCGCTCGAAACCGCTGATGTCGTGGCTCCAGAATCCGAAGCCGCTGAGGCCGAGCGACAGGCCGCCGCGCAGCGTCTCGGCCATCGAATCGTAGTTCGCCGAGCAGTCGCCGCCCCAGTGGACCGGATACATCTGTCCGCCGGCCGTCGCCGAGCGGGCGAACAGCATCGCTTCGCCCTTGCCCCGGTATTCCTCGAGCAACTCGAATACCGCTTTGTTGTAGAGATGCGTGTAGTAGTTGTGCATTTTCTGCGGATCGGAGCCGTCGAACCAGACGACGTCGGTCGGAATCCGCTCGCCGAAGTCCGTCTTGAAGCAGTCCACGCCCATGTCGAGCAGCCGTCTCAGCTTGCTCTGATACCAGCGCACCGCATCCGGGTTGGTAAAGTCGACAAGCCCCATGCCCGCCTGCCACATATCCCATTGCCAGACGTCGCCGTTCGGCCGCTTGACGAGGTAGCCGCGCTCCATCCCTTCCTTGAACAGCGGCGACTTCTGCGCGATGTACGGGTTGATCCAGACGCAGATGTGGAGGCCGCGCGCCTTGAGCCGCTTCAACATCCCTTCCGGATCGGGAAACATGGCGGGATCCCACTCGAAATCGCACCATTGGTATTCCTTCATCCAGAAACAGTCGAAGTGGAAAACATGCAGCGGAATGTTCCGGTCGGCCATGCCGTCGATGAAACTCTTGCACGTCGCCTCGTCGTAATCCGTCGTGAACGACGTCGTCAGCCACAGCCCGAACGACCACGCCGGCGGCAGCGCCGGTCTGCCGGTCAGCTTCGTATAGTTGTCGAGCACATCCTTCAGCGTCTCGCCGCCCACGATGAAATACTCGAGCGATTCGCCTTCGACACTGAAGCCGACCTTCGAGACGATTTCGGACGCGATCTCGAAAGAGACGCGCTCCGGATGGTTCACGAACACGCCGTAGCCGCCGCTCGACAGATAGAACGGCACGTTCTTGTACGCCTGCTCGCTGGCCGTGCCGCCGTCCTCGTTCCAGATGTCGACGACTTGTCCGTTCTTGAGAAACGGGGTGAACCGTTCGCCGAGACCGTAAACCAGTTCGCCGACGCCGAGATCGAGCATTTCGCGGAAGTACGGTTTGCCGTGATCCAGGATATAGCCCGCTCCTTTTACGCCTGTGCCGGTGATGCGGCGATCGTCGTAGAAAAACTCCAATCCCCAGGCCGGCTGCTTGATCCGCGCCGTCAGGCGGCCGCTTCTGACCGTTACATGATCTTCGTGCCGCTCGATCTCCGCCTTGTGGTTCACATCCGCGTTGATGGTGAAACGAGGCCCCTTCTCCCGCAATCCCGCATGATGGTACCACTTCACGCGAAGAACGTCCGGCAGCGGCGAGCTGATTTCGCACGTGAGCAGCGCAGCGTTCAGCGTGTCGCCTTTGGTGCGGACGAGCTTGGTCGCATTGTACACGGACACGGCGCCGTCATGGACCACCACGTCGCGCACTTCGGTCGGATATTGAATTTCGACGCCTTTGCGCACCATCCAATAACCGTCGGTAAACTTCATTTGCGATCCCTCCCTTGCTCTGCCTATAATGATATTGTCGTCTGACAACGCCTTCATCCCTGATTTTTGTCTGATTATATCAGGATTTTGACTAATTTGCTCCGGAACGTCCCAAGGAGGACCATCCCGATGAACAAAGCGCTGCTGAAGGAAGCCCGCCGGCACGGCAGCCCCGCTTTTCCGGTCAGGATGTATCATTTCCATTGTCCGCCGGATCAGCCGCTGCTTGATCTGCATTGGCACGACGAGCTGGAATTTTTCATGGTAACGGAAGGCCGGGCGAACCTTCGCGTGGGGACGAAGGACTATGCGGTGTCAGCCGGTGAAGCGATCTTCGTCGGCAGCGGCGAATTGCACTCCGGCTCGGTGGCCGGCGAGGAGGGCTGTTCCTTCTCCGCCGCCGTGTTCCATGCGGATCTGCTGTCGGGCAGCGCCCCCGATCTCATCCACCAGCGGTATATCCGCCCGCTGCTGGAACGGCAATACGAAGTCCCCGTCCATCTCGACCGGATGAACGGGGACAGCGCCGCCTTGCTGGATATCTTGAAGCAATTGTTTGAAATTGACCGGGCGAGACCGCACGGGTACGAGCTGGCCGTCCGCGGCATGCTCCAGACTTGCATGGCGCTCCTGCTAAGGATGGCTTCACGCACGGAGCAGGCGCGCCGCGCGGGCGCAGACCAGCAGACGGAGCGCATCAAAGAGGCGCTCGAATATATCGAGCGCCATTATGCCGAGCCGATCCGGCTTCGCGAGCTCGCCTCGACCGTGTCGATGAGCGAAGCATACTTCTGCCGCTTCTTCAAGCGGATCACGGCGGCGACCCCGGTGGAGTACATCAACCTGTACCGCGTCCGGCAGGCCGCGATCCTGCTCCGCTCCACCGACAAGAAGATCATGAACATCGCTTATGAAGTCGGGTTCAACAATATGAGCTACTTCAACACGGTGTTCAAGCAGCGGTTCGGCTGCACGCCGATGGAGTACCGGCAGCGCGGCGCAACCGGCGCGCCGTCCGACGAGTTCGGCATCGGCCACAGCTTCTAGTGCTTCGCCTTCTCGCGGTCCTGCCCCTTGTCCGCCGCGGCCGCGTTCTTCGTCGCCTCTTCGCGGTCGCGCTCCATCTCTTCGACCGTCTTCACTTTAAGCCGCGCCGCGCCTTGATAGTCGCGCGTCGGAATGAGCGTGCCCGCCGCCCGACCGGCTTCGAGCCGCGCTTTCGCCGCCGCAATCGCCTCCTTGTATTGCGGCAGCCATTGCTCCTGTGCGACAAGCATCTCGTCGACCATCTGCCAGATTTCCTTCGGATTGCACACCGCGCCGACGAGCGGGTCCATCATGAACGCCTGGCGCAGCAGGAAGTCGTCGCCGCGCACCGCCGCTTCGACGGCGAGCCGCTGCACGCTGATGCTGGCATTGCAGACGGCGGCCGGGCCGAGCGGCAAATCGCCGATATGCGGAATGGAGATGCCGTTCGCGTCCACATAGCCCGGCACTTCCACGATCGCGTCGTCCGGCAGGTTCGAGATGACGCCGCCATTCACGACGTTGAAATGTCCGCGATAGACGCGGCCCGTCTCCAGGCTCTCGATGATGAACGAGCCGTGCTCGTAGCCCCGGTCTTCCGGACGGAACTTGAGCGGCGGCTCCTTCAGCCAGTTCGGGAAGTCCGTCTCGAACCAGTTCCGGCCTTCGGTGCAGACGCGCAGGTAGCCGCCCGTCTCGCCGTTGATCCAGCTCCCGAGATCGATCCAGTCGCGGATCTCTTCGGGGCGCTTCCGGTACCACGGTACATACTCGCTCAGGTGACCGTTCGACTCCGTGCTGTAGTAGCCGAACCGGCGCAGCATGTCGATCCGCACCTTCTCGGTCCGGCTGTATACCGGATGGCGCTCGAACGCCTCGAGCAGCTCGCCCGTCAGATCGCGGCCCTTGTGCCGAATCTGGATGTACCACGTTTGATGATTGATGCCGGCGCAGATGATGTCGACTTCCTCTTTCTTCAGACCGAACACATCGGCGATCTGCTTGTGCCCGTGCTGCACGCCATGGCAGAGGCCGATTGTACGGACGCCGCCGTATTTGTTGCACGCCCACGTCAGCATCGCCATCGGATTCGCGTAGTTGAGCAGGAGCGCATCCTTCGCCGCCACTTCGCGGATGTCCTTGCAGATGTCCAGCATGACGGCGATGCCCCGCTGGCCGTACATGATGCCGCCCGCGCACAGCGTATCGCCGACGCACTGGTCGACGCCGTAGCGGAGCGGTATGTCAATGTCCGTCTGGAAAGCTTCCAGCCCGCCGACGCGGATCGTGTTCAGCACATATTTCGCGTCCTTCAGCGCTTCCCGCCGGTCAGTCGTCGCCTCGATCCGGATCGACAGTCCGTTCTCGTCGATGTCACGCTGGCAAAGCTGGCGCACCATCTCGAGGTTACGTTCGCTGATGTCCGTAAACGCAACGCGGATGTTCCGGAATTCCGGCACCGACAGCAGATCCCGCAGCAGACTGCGCGTAAATCCGATGCTGCCCGCGCCGATGAACGTCACTTTGAATGACAAGCAAATCGCCCTCCCGTTCGTTGGCTCCGGGCTCACGCCCGTCATCCCCATTGTACCAACGGGAGAGCGAAAGCGTTATCGCAATCGCAGCCATTTGACAGCCGATATGTCCGTAATCGAAACTTAAATGTCCGAGTAGCGCTCTGTCCCGAATGAACGACGGTAGGCGGCGGGCGTCATGCCGGCATGTTTCTTGAACAGGTCGTGAAAATATTGCCGGCTGCCGATGCCGACGTAATCCGCAATGTCGGCCACCGGGATGTCGGTCTGTCGGAGCAGCATCTTCGCCTTCTCCATCCGGAATGCCGTCAGGTAGCCCATGACGGATTGGCCGGTCGACCGCTTGAAAATCCGCTGCAAGTAAACCGGGTGAAGGTTCACGCTTGCTGCAATGTCCGCGATGCGCAGCGGCCGGTCGTAATGCTCGTGCATGAACGCGGCCGCCTGCCGCACGTAGCGCTCCGCGCCGGGCTCGTCCGCCGCTTCCGATTCCTTGTGCAGCGCCGCGATGCGAAGCAGCAGTTCGGACAACAGAATCTGGACCAGCGGCTCGCGGCCGTCCGGATTGTCCAGCTCCAGCACGAGCGCCTTGAGCGCGTTGTAGATGTCATGCGGTTCGCGCAGCACGAGATGATCGCGCGGACAGGCGATGAGCGAGGCCAGCGCCGGATCTTCCGCCGCCAGCTCGCTGATCGACGGCAGCCCGCCCGACCGCTCGGCAAAACGGAACTCCACATTCAGCATCCGGCACGTCTCCGGCACGACCAGGCGGTGCGGAACGGCGGCATTGAGGAAAATAAACTCGCCCTTCTTGAGTCCGTACGCACGCCGTCCGTCGGTGCCGGGACCGAGTTCCACCCGGCACGCTCCGCGGATCACATACATGATCTCCATCGACGGATGCGTATGGTCGTCCATCTCGTAGCCGCGCCACTCTTTAAAATAATAAGCGGTCACAACCGGCCGGAATCGGCCGGTCATGATCCGCTGCGGAAACAGGCTCATTCGGGCACACGCTCCCGTCCGTTCGAATCGTTCGGAGCTCCGGTTACTGCGCCATTTTGGACCAATCGAAACCGATGGCGTTCAGGAACGCCCGCGCCAGAATCATATGGCCGGCCTGCGTCGGATGGACGCGGTCCCAAGCCAGCGTGCCGGCATACAGTGTCCCGAGCACCTTATTGAACGCCGCCTGCGTGTCGACAAACAGCGCCCCCTCCTCTTCGGCGATCCGCTTCACCACGGCGCCGTATCGGTCCATCGCCGCGCGCATCGCATCCGCTTCATTCGGCTCAATGTAGAAGGGCGTCATCAGGACGAGCCCCTCTACGCCCGGTTTCGTCCTTTGCACCAGTTCGCGCAGCGTCGCCTCATATTCGTCGATGTACACGTGCCAATCCTTGATGAACGGCACGTCGAACTGCCGCCACACATCGTTGATTCCGATCATGATCGAAAGCCAGTCCGGCCGCTGCGCGATGACGTCCGTCTCCCAGCGCGCTTTCAGGTCGCGCACCGTGTTGCCGCTGATCCCCTTGTTGACGACGCGGATGCCGAGCTCCGGATAAGTGGACGTCAGCAGCGCGCCCACGATCGTCACGTAGCCGCGGCCGGTCGCATCGAACAGCCCTTCGCCGTCCGGTTTGCTGCGGTCGCAGTCCGTGATCGAATCGCCGATGAACAGCAGTTTCTGGCCTTGCTTCAATTTCATGGCGCCATCCCCCGTCTCATGATTCGATTTCGCCGCGGCAGAAAGCGACGACATCGCGGTATTTCAGTTCGCCGCCGAACAGATCGAGCGCGCTGCCGACGGTAATGTCCAGCTTGCCTTGCGTCAGCTTCCGGAACAACGCCAGATCGTCCAGCGACCGCGCCCCGCCGGCGTAAGTGGTCGGAATCGTCGTCCAGGCGGCAAGCTGCTCCGCCAGATCGGCGAGGATGCCGGTACGCTTCCCTTCCACATCGACGGCATGCACGAGAAATTCCGCGCAGTGCTGCTCAAGGCCGCGGATATTCGCTTCATTCAGCTCGAAATCGCTGAACACGGTCCAGCGGTCGGTCACAACGTACCAGCGGCCGTCCTTGCGCTTGCAGCTCAGGTCGATGACGAGCCGGTCCCGGCCGACCTCGCTGACGATCCGCTCGAGATGATCTTCGCGAAGCCGCCCGTTCTGGAACAGATACGACGTGACGATGACATGCGACGCCCCGCGCTCGAGCCATGCCGCCGCATTGTCCGCCGTAATGCCGCCCCCGATCTGGAGTCCGCCCGGCCAGGCGGCCAGCGCCTCCGCCGCGGCTTCTTCGTTGCCCGGTCCGAGCATGATCACATGCCCGCCGGTCAGGCCGTCCTTCCGGAAGAGTTCCGCATAATAGGCCGGTTCGCGTTCGGAAACGAAGTTCTCGACCAACCCCTGGCCGCTGTCGTTTAACGTTTCGCCGACGATTTGTTTGACCTTACCCTGGTGCAAGTCGATGCAGGGTCTGAATTTCACGTTTCTGCTCAGCCTTTCTCTTGCCGGCCGCCGCCTCTCCGGCCGGCAGTATTCCAATACAAGGTTAGCGCATCCGGCGCAAGTTTGTCCATCGCTTCCGTAGTGCCGGTTCCCGGTTGCCCGCAATCGGTATTTCCCGAATGATTATTTCCCGGGCGAGCGCGCGAATCGACGAATTGCCGCATTTTTCTGACGATTGTCGGCGACAACATTTTGCAAGCGTTTCCACATTTATGGCCGTTTTGCCGCCTGTTGCGGCCGTTTTCGACACGGGCCGTACCGGCAGCGGAAACCGCCTCGCACGCGCGCAGACGGTCCGCAACGCCGCAAGCGGCGCCGGAGCCGACGGCGACGGACGCCGGCAGGCAGCATCGCAGCGGCCCGCACCGCGCCCGCCGGCAGACTGTCCAACGCTTACTCCGGCAGCTTGATCTCCACTTCCCGCTTCGCTTCCGCGGAGCGGAGCACGCCGTCGATGATCGCCTGCTGAATCAGAATCTGCTCGCCCGGAATCGGCGCCGGCTTGCCGTCCCGCACCGCTTCGGCGAAATCGCGCACCTTCTCGAAGAACAGGTTCGTCTTGTGCTCGATCAGCGGAATCTCCGTATGGGTATGGGTGCCGAATTCATCGTGATAGAGCGTCATCGAGCCGATTTTGCCGTCCCAGGCGCCCGACCACGGGCCGGTGCCGTACGGCGTCACCTTCAGCCCCGCTTCCGTGCCGAGGAAGAGCGTCGGACCGAGCGTGTCCATGTGCATGGCCCAGGAAATCTTGAACTGCAGCACCAGATCGTTCTCGAACCGGATCATCGCGACGCCGAAATCTTCCACCTCGAACTTGTCCGCTTCGGGATGATACTTCGGATTCCGGCCGAAAAGGTTCGAGGCATACGCCGATACCGTCACCGGACGCGGATGGCCGAGGGCGTTCAGCGCCATGTCCAGCGAATAGCAGCCGATGTCCGCGAGTGCTCCGGCGCCGGCCAGCTCCTTGCGGATGAACGTGCCGCCCGGCATTCCCCTCCGGCGTCCGCCGCCCACCTCGACATAATAGATGTTGCCAAGGCGTCCGGACTGGACGATCTCTTTCAACAATTTCATGTTCGGATCGTAGCGCGGCTGAAAACCGATCGACAGCATCGTGCCCGCCGCCTTCTGCGCGGCCACCATGTCCACCGCTTCCGCGAGCGTCACCGACATCGGCTTCTCGAGCAGCACATGCTTGCCGGTTCGCAGCGAATCGATCGTCGTCCGATAGTGGGCGACATTCGGCGTGCAGATGCTGACTCCGTCAAGCGGCAGCTTGAGCAGTTCTTCATGGGAATCGAACGCCGCCGCGTTCGCCAGCCCTTGCGCCTCGGCAAATTGCTTCGCCCGCCCCGGCACGACATCCGCCACCGCCGCCACTTCGACGTACGGGAGCTGCTTGTAGGCTTCCGCATGCGCCCGGGCGATTCCGCCGCTGCCGATAATGCCGATCTTGATCGTTCTCATGCCATGAGTCCCTCCCAGGTATGTATGCCACAGGAAAAGCCGTTTCGCCTTGTCCGTCAAGGCGAAACGGCATTCCTGACAACCGTTTCTTTAACGGCTCGTGTTCACGATGGAATTCACCGACGCAAAGGCAAGCGGCAGAAATCCTTCCGAAGCTTCACCCTGCGGCTGATTGAACTTCAATGCATAATCCGCGCCGTCGATCGTCTTCACGACGAACGTCCGGGTCAATCCGGTCTTCTGACCGGTCAAGTACAGGGAAGCGCCCTGCATCTGCTTGTAGATCCGGTCGCCCGTCCATTCCTCGACCGTTCCCGCGCCTTCTTTCACCCAAGCTTCGCCCGCGTTCCGGATTTCATCCGGATCATAGCCGGCCGGCAGCTTCTCGATATCGACATAGTAATTCGAATCGACGTTCATGCTCATCCGGTTCGTCTCCGGGTCGAAGGTGAATTGCGGGAAAACGTAAATGGCGTAGCCGGAACCGACCGCTTTCGTCGCTTCACGTTTCTCCGGCATGCCTTCCAGCTCGACGTCCAGCTCCTTCGTCTCGGGAAGCCGGGCGGCATCTTCGCCGGCGCCCGCGCCTTCCGCGCGCGAAAGTTCGGTGATGGTCAGCACCTTCAGTGTGTCGTCGCCTTCCACGGGCTGTTCCGTATATTTGAACTGGACGGGATCGTTCGGGTTGATGCCCTCGAGCACGTCCGCGACGCCTTCACCGAGCTGGAACACGACCGGCGTGCCGTCGACTTCAATCTCGATCGAATGCGGATCGATCTGGCCGATATAAATACCCGATCCTTCCCGCAACTCCGCCAGTCCCCCGTCGTCCTTCTGGCCGTCATCCTGCTGCGGCGCTTCATTCTGCGGCGTTCCGTTATTTTGCGCGCCGTCATTCACAGCATTGCCGCTCTTGTCCGCGCAAGCGGTCATCGCCATCGCCGCCGTCAGAGCTGCTACCAGTAAAGCCAATCTGATTTTACGCTTGGTTGTCATATCAGCACCTCCGTCTTTTCGACGAAAGTGTTGCCGAAAAAGTTGCAGGGCAAACGGCATGACCTGATTTTGTCACACCAGCAGCCGTTATTTCGCGCGCAGACGGTAGACGCGGCTGCGGAAATCGCCGTGGAACTGCGGCACCGGCATCCCGGCGTTCATGAGCTCGTCGCCGCCGTACACCAGGCCGTCCCGGTCCAGTTCATAATCGAGGTTCGGATCGAGCCCCTTCAGCCGAAAACGGTCAAGCGGCGCATACGGTTCCTGCAGAATCTGCACATAGACGGCGAACGCTTCCCGTTTGTCCTTCGCGACGAACATCCAGGCCGCCGCGTTGCCTTCGAACGGGCTGAGCAGCCGGTAGAAGTCGCCGAACTGGACGAGATGGCGGATTTCTTTGTACAGCGCGATCTGCGCCTTGACGATCTCCTTCTCTTCTTCGGTGAACTTCGTCAGATCCAGCTCGTATCCGAAGTTGCCGGAGAGAGCGACGTGGCCGCGCGTCTCGAGCGGCGTCACCCGGCCGACCTGATGATTCGGCACGGCGGACACATGCGCGCCCATCGCGCTGACCGGATAGACGATGCTCGTGCCGTACTGGATCTTGAGCCGCGAGATCGCGTCCGTGTTGTCGCTCGTCCACGTCTGCGGCATGTAGTAGAGCATCCCCGGATCGAAACGTCCCCCGCCGCCCGAGCAGCTCTCGAACAGCACGTGCGGAAACGCCGACGTGATCCGTTCCAGCACGCTGTACAAACCGAGCATGTAGCGATGCGCCGTTTCCCGTTGGCGCTCCGGCGGCAGCTTCGCCGAGCCGATCTCCGTCATGTTCCGGTTCATATCCCATTTCACATAGGTGATCGGCGCGCTCGAGAGAATGCCGGAGATCGTCTTCACGATATAGTCCTGCACGTCCTCGCGCGACAGGTCCAGAATGAGCTGCTGGCGCGCCTCGGTGCGGCGTCGCCCTTCGATGTGCAGGCACCAGTCCGGATGCGCGCGGTACAACTCGCTGTCCGGCGACACCATCTCCGGCTCGAACCAGAGGCCGAACTGCATGTCGAGATTGCGCACGCGCTGGACGAGGTCTTCCAGACCGTTCGGCAGTTTGCGCCGATCGACGAACCAGTCGCCGAGCGACGAATTGTCACTGTCGCGCTTGCCGAACCAGCCGTCGTCAAGCACGAACAGCTCGATGCCGAGCTCCTTGCCCGCGCGGGCGATCGCCTCGATCTTGTCGGCGTCGAAATTGAAGTACGTCGCTTCCCAGTTGTTCACGAGAATCGGACGCGTCTTGTCGCGGAACGTGCCGCGGCACAGGCGCGAGCGGTACAAGTCGTGATACTTGCGCGACATGCCGCCGAGCCCTTCCGCCGAGAAGACAAGCACCGCTTCCGGCGTCTGGAACGACTCGCCCGGCTCGAGCCGCCAGCCGAAGTCAAACGGATTGATGCCGATGAACAGCCGCGGGGAGTGGAACTGGTCCACTTCGACGCCGGCCGTAAAATTGCCGCTGTACACGAGGCTGACGCCGTAGACGCCGCCATGGTCTTCGTCCGCGCCCCGCTCGAGCAGGGCGACGAACGGGTTCTGCACATGGCTGCTCGAACCGCGCCGGCTCTCCACCGCCTGCAGCCCCGGCACGAGCGGCCGCCTGTGCACATAGCGCTCGCGCGCCCATGCGCCGGACAACTGCAGCAGGTCATACCGGTCGTGCGCGAAATCGACGCTCATGCTGAGCGCCCGCTGCACCTCGATCGCCGTGCTGCCGTTGTTGATCAGGCGGGCCGACCGGGCGATGGCGTTCCACTTCTCGAAGACGGTGTAGGAGAGCACGACCGCAAGCCCGGAAGCCGGATCTTTCATCGTGATCTCCAGCGTCTCGGCTTCGTCGTCCCGCTCGACGTAGGTCGCGGGCAGTCCGGGCAGCTTCGGCTTGCCGGGCACGATCCGGTGGCTGTCGTACACCAGTTCCGAAGCGGTCGAACCGTCGGCGAATTTCACCTGATAGGCCGGATGGCGGAAATCCGATGTGCCGTATCCCGGATATTCCTGCGGCAGCGTATCCAGCGAGAGCTCGGGGATATCCTTGATCGTCGTCGGGCTGAAGGACGCCCGGGTCTTGAACTCAAGCAGCTTGTCCAGCTTGAGTCCCCTCACGCGCGCTCCCCAGTAAACATGGGCCAGATAGCCTCCATGCGCAATCTGGATAGAGTAGCTGGTGTCATCCGTCTGCAGATGGAACAGACGGCGGGATGCGTCGTACTGAATGGCCATGATCGTCCAGCCTCCATGGTGACAATTGTCGGGCTTTTCCCGATACCATTATGGCATTTCCGGCACGGGACAGAAATGGAGGGTTGCCAGCCGTACATGGACAAATGTAGGATATTCATTCTCGTTCCGGTCGAGGTTGCGCAAGCAGACCGAGGATGCGCCGCGCCAGATCCGTGAAACCATCCGCGGTCAAATCCGCTGCCGGCCGCGGCTCCGCCGCGCTTCCCCGGGCATTGAACCAGACGGTGCGCCATCCCGCACCCGCCGCTCCTTCGACGTCGTTGACCGGCGAGTCGCCCACCAGCACGCTGGTCTCCGGCCTCGTCCCCGTCACCATGTTGACGTGGGCGAACAGCGCCGGATCGGGCTTCGCAATCCCGATCTCGCCGGAGATGAACCAGCGCGTCCGCGGAATGAACCGCTCGATGCCGAGCGCCTCGAGCTTCCGGGCCTGATGAGGGCCGGGGCCGTTCGTCACGACGCCGAGCAGGCAGCCGGCCGCCTCAAGCTCGCCGAGACACGCTTCCGCGCCGGGATGCAGCCGGATCCGGTACTGCCCTTCCTGGTACGCTTCCTGAAATTTGCGGCAATCGCCTTCTTCCGCTTCAACCCCGAATTCGGCGAGCGCTCTCCGAATCCGTTCGACCCGCATTGCATCCAGAGGCAGCCTGCCCGCGCAATAGGGTTCCCACAGCGCGTCGCTGTGGTGGCGGAACCTGCGGTACAAGTTCTCCTCCGAAATTCGTCTGATCGCGGGTCCGAACACCCGCAAGGCCGTCCGGAACGGTTCCAGCTGGTCGTACAACGTGTCATCCAGATCGAAGAAAACGGCTCTCCGCCGCGCGTTCCCGCTCATGCCTGGTCTTGCTCCTCCAAATCCCGATCGTCCGCGCAATGCATGCGGCCGCCCGGCCGCTTACAGCGCAATGCCCAGTTCCGCCGCCGTCCGCCGGATGTAGTCGCTCGCCTGCCGGTATTCTTCTTCCGTCTTCAGATGCTCGACGATCATCGGCGTATCCGGATCGAGCTTCGCGATTTCGCTCAGGAACACCCGGTAATCAAGCGCGCCGGTGCCCGGCAGAACTTCTTCGAGATGGACGGTGAGCCGGGTGTCCAGACGGATGTCCTTCGCGTGGCAGTTCGTGATGTACGCGCCGAGCTTCTTCACGAAGTCGCGGATCATCTCGCCGTTCCGGTAATAAACGCGCGGGCTCGAAATCATGTTGACCGGGTCGAAATGGACGGAGACCGCCTTCCGGTCAATCGCCTTGATGAGCGCCAGATACGAATCCGCCGAATCCGGGAACACCCACGGCATCGTCTCGAGCGCGAACGTCGTGCGCGTCGGATTCACCGCGTCGATGATCTCGCGCACCGTCTCGACGATCAGCTCGAACGTCTCGTCCGAGAAGTTGTCCGGGTGCGGCCCGTCCCATTTTTCCACGTTGCGGGACCCGGCGATATTGACGCAGCACCGCGCGCCGACGCGGTCGGCAAGCGCGAGCTGGTTCTTGCAGTATTCGATCGCTTCGCGGCGCGTCTTCTCGTCCGGGCTGATCGGGTTGCTCCAGGCGCCGACTTCGGCAATGACGAGGCCGGCCTCTCGGGCGGCGCGCGCATACGCGTCGATCACGTCGTCGCCTGCGTTATGGCGCACCGGGAACACGGCCGCGCGGTACCCCATTTCCGCATGGGCCGCCGCCCACAATTCCGGTTCCTTCCGCTCGGGAAACACTTGTCCGCCCAATCGCATGCTGCTTCATCCCTTCCGAATATATGGTGTGGTGTGTGAAAAATATCGCGTGAAAAACCGTTCCGCCGTTTACCGGACGACGACCGCCTTGATCAGCCCGTCCTTCGCCTCGATGACATCCCCGAATTTCTCAGGCAGTTCCTCCAGCCTGAACGTGTGGGTGACGAACGCCATCGGATCGATCTCGCCCCGCACCATCAGTTCCTGCACCGCGCGGCCGGCCGGCATCGTTGAATAGAGCGAGCCGGTGATCGTAAGATGCTTGTGGATGATCCGGCTGGAGTTCACCCGGATCTCCGCTTTCTCGCCCACGACGACGATCGCCCCGCCCATGCCGATGACCTCGAAGCCGAGATCGTACGAGGACGGATGGCCCGAGCATTCGACGACATAGTCAAACCCATCCTTGCCCGCGAACCTGCACAGCTCGTCCGCGAGCCCGTCCCCAGGAGCGCCCGTCCATTCGGCCCCTTGGCGCTTCGCCGCCGCCAGGCGCGCGGGCAGCACATCGACGGCCGCGACGCGGGCGCCGCGCTGGCGGCACAGACCGACTGCCGCCAGGCCGATCGGACCGCAGCCGGTGACGAGCACGGTGTCGCCTGCTTTCATGTTCGTCCGGGCAAGCGCGGAGTACGGCGTGCCCCAATTGTCGAAAATGAGCGCGCCCTGTTCAAAGCTGATCGCATCGTGCAACTTGAGGCAGTTGCGTTCCGGCACGGCGATTTTCTCGCTGAAGCCGAATCCCATGTGGGAGAGGCCCCCGGTGCAGCGGACATACGCTTCCTCGCGGCATGCCTCGCATTCGCCGCAGCCCCGCACATTGTTGACGGCGACCCGGTCGCCGACGCGCAGCTCCCTCACGCCCGGCCCGACCGCCGACACGACGCCCGCCGCTTCATGGCCGGCCACGTACGGATGCGGCCCCTCCACGTACCAGAACCACTTGTCCGAGCCGCAAATACCGCACGCCATCACGTCGACGACAACCTCGCCCGTCCCCGGAACCGGATCTTCCGTTTCCACCATCCGCAAATCCTGCGGACCGAAAGCCCGAATTTGTCTCATGGCTGCTCCTCCTGATGTCATTCAAGCCGGGATATCCGCCCGAATCGATTGCCTCCGCTGCCACCTGCGCATCAACATGGCAAGCACGGCGAGTTCCGCCGCGACGCCGCAGGACTGCGCCAGCGCGCCGACCATCCCGTTCCAGCCCGGGACGGCGGCGGTCAGCACGATCAGCGCCGCGATCGTCACCGCCAGGTTGCCGGTCTGCGACCCCATCATGAACCGCGTCTTCTTGTTCAGCATCGCCAGTCCGTTGAAATAATCCACCCACGGGAAGACGAGCGCGAACAGCAGAAAGACGCGCAGCGCCTCAATGCTCGCGTCGAGCAGCTGTCCCTCCGCCCCGACGATCGCGCCGAACGCCGCCTTCCCTAACGGCGTCCAGGCGAGCAAGGCGACCACGGCGGCCGGCAGCAGGTTGGCGCCGAGCGCGAAGCGGCGAACCGCCGCGGCGTCCAAACGGTAGAAGTTCAGCACGATCTGGTGCACGTAAGTAAAGAAACTGTTCACCAGGTTCAGCACGCTGAGCGCGACCGAGTAGGACGCGATCGCCAGCTCGATGTCCGCCGTCTTGCCGAGCATCACGTTGATCGAGGGGGCCAGCATGACCGAGATGAACGACGTGATGACGAGCGGACGATAGAACGGGAACACGTCGCGCGCCCGCCGGATGGACGAATGCGCCAGCCGCTCGGGCATCTGCCGGTAAATGCGCCGTCCTTCCCAGGCGCTGACCGCCGCTTCCACGAACATTCCGGTCAAAAAAATAAGCGCGCCCGCACGCCCGTCTATCGTCCAACCGGAATGCAGATAGGCGAGCGACAGCCCGTACATGGCGAGCAGCCGCACAATCATGCCGATCGTCAGCCACTTCGTCTGCATGTTTCGGATGATGATGCCGTGGAACAGGCAGCGTATCGCCGAGAACACCGTCACCAGGAACAGAATCCGGTAGCTGCCGAGCGTGCTGCCGAGCAGCGATTCGCCGGCGTTGAACAACGTCCGGAACACCCAGGGCCCGAGCGGCGTATAGGACAGCAGCGTGCCGAAACCGAGCGTGAACAGCAGCACGTACACCATCACGACGGCGACGGAGCGGAAGCCCGTCCGGTCGGCCGCGAGCGCGGAACAGGTCTGCCGCAGGAAAACGGCCGGCCGTTCCGTAATCGTGAAGATGCTCATCGCGATCGTATAGGCGGCGATCGTCGATTCGGGATCGGGCGCACGCGCCAAGGTACTGTTGATGATGACATGCGACAGCGAGACGAGGCTTGCGGCCAGGCCGAGCGGCACGAAGAACCGGAGAATGCCGCGCACCGACACCTTCTCCGCGATGACGGAGCCCGGTGCCCCTGGTCCGGCGGGTGCGTTTCCGGCTGATCGGCCGCCATCGACTGTCCGACTCATGCTGCATCCGACCTTTCGCTGACTTCGGCCGTCCACAGGTCCATCATAGCACAGCCATCCGCGTGAAAAACATGGACGGACTTGACCTTAAGGAGGCCGGATTTGATCTGCCGCTCCTTGTGCGCGACGGTTACACAAGCGGCTCCAGCCGCATTTTCTTCACGCGCAGCGGCTCCGTAATCCGGATATCGGCGATTCCCTTCTCCCGATATGCGTCAAGCAGACGGCTCAGGATCCGCCCGATCAGCAGTGCGTCTCCCAGCGCGTCGTGCCGGGGCAGATCATCGGCTTCGATGCCGAAGAACCGGATCAGAAAGTTGGTCGACGGAATCTCGTCGATCTCCGGGAACGCATAAGCGAACAATACCTTCGTGTCCAGAAGCAGTTGTTCCGGCGGATCAAGGCCGTGAAGTCCGCACTCGCGCCGGAGCAGCGGGCCGTCGAATTCATATCCGGCCTGCGTCACCAGCACGCGGTCTGCCGCATACACCCTGAACGACCGGTACGCTTCCGGAAAAAGCGGCGCATGCGCCGCATCTTCGTTGCGGATGCCGGTCAGCCGTTCAATCGGCTCGGGGATCGGAATCGGCGGGCGGACAAGCGTCGCGAACGTCCGGGGTTCGGGCCCGCCGTTGCCGCCCATCCTGACCGCGCCGATCTGCGTGATATGGCCGCGAGTCGCGTCCGGCCCCGTCGCTTCCAGGTCGAAGACGCAGAAGCGGCGCTCATGCAGCCGCTCGACGATGAGGCCGGAGATCTCGTACTCGGCATCGGAAACCTGCTCGATGCGCACCGCGTCTGTCCCTCCCCGAACCGTCGTTCCGCACAAAAAAGAGTTGTCCTCATTATGCGCCTCGATTGCAAGAACCGTCAACCATGAGGCCCAATCATACAACCCCTGAACATTTTATGGCATTAAATAATCAATCGACGGGTTCACGCGGCAAAATAAGAAACCGGCTGACGGTTCCGTGCGCCGCCAGCCGTTCTTCGATTCGTCTTATGCCGGTTCCTCGTCCGCTTCGCCCTGAATGCTGAAAATGATGGCGTCCCGCTCGCACTGGCCTGCCGCCAGCGCTTTCGCCAGTTCGTGCCGATCCATTACCGCGTATTCATCATGGCCGGTCCGCACAACGTAATACGAACGTCGGGTCTCCCGGCAGTTCATTTTCGCCGTATCCACCGCTTGCTGCCTGTTCAATCCGCTCTCCTCCTCCCGCAGTGCCCCGGACGGCCGAATCGTCCGGAGTTTCGCATGATCTGGTGTCTTCCGATATCAATTCGAGATGGCCGGGGCAAAATCCTGCGTCGAGCCTCAGCGTACGGTGAACACGACGTCTGCAGCCTCAGGCGCCTGACCGTTGTAGTCGCGCAGCCCCTGAACGCCGTCGGGCGAAATCCGGATGACGCCTTCGGCGCCCGCATCCGTCTTCGGAATCCGGAGCGTGATGACCGCCCCGTCAATCGAACCGCCGGTCGGCACGATCGCACGGCCGCCGATCGTCAGTTCGAAATAGTTGACCTGTCCGTTGAAGCCGAGGACCGGTTCGCTGAAAGTCACCCGCACTTCCGTGGCCGTCGCTTCCACCGTCTTGATGTACGGCGCGGGGTTGGTTTTTCCGGATCCGGAGAACCGGACTTCACCGCCGCCGTTTGACGTGTCGAGCCGTTTGCCTTCGAGATCGGTGATGTATGCGCCGCCCGACTCCCGGTAGGACAGTTTGTAGACGCGGTCGGGCAGGAGCGGACCCGTCTTCTCCGCATTCAGATGGATCGTCACGCTGCGCTTGTCGGCGGAGACGACATAGTATCCGTAATCGTTCTTCGCGATCGGAATGTCTTGCTTGCCCGTCTCGTCATACAGCCGGTAGACGTTCAGATCCGCGCCGTTAACCGGCTCCGTGAACCTGAGCTCGATGGTGTACTGATCCGCCGCGTAGGCCGATTCGAACCGGGGCGCGGCATTGACCGGCTCGACGCCGTTGAAGGAGACGGTGTACGGCCGCCCGTTCTCTTCCGTCTTCCAGCCGTTCCATCCCGGTGCATCCGTGACGCCCGAACGGAACGACAACGTATAGACGGTTCCGGCCTTAACACTTTCGCCGAGTCTGAGCGTGACGCTCGTGACGATCGCGTTGGTTCCGCCGGCATCGTTCGAGACAACCGGGATGTTGCCGCCATTCGGATCCGTGATCCGGAACACGGAATTGCTCACGCCGCGCACCGGCTCGTTGAAGTGGATGACAATGGACGTTCCGCTCGTCACCGTCACATGGGTGACGTACGGCGCCGGGTTGGAAGTCCCGCTTCCGGAGAACGCGCGCTGATTCGCGCCTCCGGATGCGAGCATCCCCGAAAGTCCGGTCACCTCGGCGACGTACACGCGCCCGGAGCGGAACAGTTCGGGATTGCTGCTTCCCTTCGTCCGGAACTGCACGGTCAGCACCTGGTCGTTGCCCGGCTTTCGGTAGACGTAATACTGGATGCCGGACATGCTGAACGAGCTGTTGTTCTCCGATTTGATTGCAATCGCGAATCGGCTCAGGTTCACGTCTTTCATCGACTTCGTGAATCTGAGATCGAGCGTGTTCACGTTCACCGCCTGGATGTCGGCCAGGGCGTAATCCGCCGGCGTCTGGCCCGCTCCGCCGAACTCGACGGCTGTGTCGGCGGCGATGAGATTGCCCGCCAGGTCGCGGACGCCGACGATGCGCACCGTGTACCGCAGTCCCGGTGTCTGATCCGTCGTGAACAGCGTCACGGTCAGCCGGTTCTCGTCGTACACCGCGCGCAGCGGCAGGCCGATGCCGCCGTCGATGATGTAGTATTGGATCTGTTCGGCATGCGCCGGATCGAGTTTCTCGCTGAATGTCAGCTCCACCGTGTTTTTCGTCGAGACGACTTTGGTCACCTTCGGCGGCGTCGTGTCGACCACCGAGACGAAATACAGGTCGCTCCGCTCATCCATCCGGTTGCCGGCCAGGTCTTTCACATTTCGCACCGTCAGGCGGTAAACCGTATTCGGACGCTGCCGCTCCGTCACGATCGTCACCGTCCGCTTGTCTTGCGACAAGGTGATGGAGGTAATCTTCAGCCCGTTGTCAAACGTGTAATTCGAACGGTTGACGGCGGAAGCTTCATCCAGCGGCTCGCTGAACCGCAGCGTCACCGTCGCGTCCGGATTGATGGCATGAGAGACAATGCGCGGCTTCTCCCTGTCCCGGCTTGCCGGATGGAGATCCAGATAGACGGCATATGCCGATTCGACGAGCAGGCTTCGCTTCGCGTACCGGGTATAGTCGGACTGGGCGGGAATCCAGCCTTTCCGCAAGGCGATGCCGACGTCCCGCGCGGCCCAGGCCGAAACTTTGCCCGTTACGCGGCTGCCCGCCTCGCCGCCGGCGCCGTAGCCGCGCACGAGCACGACGGCCAGCTGCTCGACCGTCACGTTCAGCGTCGGCCCGAACCGCCTCTCGCCGATCCCTTTCATCAGACCGGCCCGGGTGACGGCTTCGATCTCGTCAAACGACCAACGCGTCTTCAGCACATCGTCGTAAGACGGCCGTGTGCTGCCCGTGCCGAGCTCCCACAACCGGAACAGCACGGCGGCGAACTGCTCGCGCGTCATCGGATCGTTCAGGCGCGCGCTTCCGTCGCCGAATCCGGTGAAAATGCCTTTCTCCACCAAAAAGTCGTACTTGTCCTCCACACTCCGCTCTTCGGCCGCCGCCAACCCGGACGGCAAACACGCCGCAAACAGCAGCACCGAAGACAACAACAGCATCATCAGTCTTCGCATTGGAGCACCTCCACGTTTACCGCTTGAAAAGGCGAGCCGGCTTCGTTCACGGTTCGATTGCGGCATACCCGAATAGAAAGACGCTCCGTCGATACATTTTGTTTCGGTGAAAAGATACATTTTGTTTCCATATTCCGCCAATCACCCGAAATCGGGCTTTTTCAACCGCGGCCCGGACATGTTACAATAGTCGATGCATTTACCGTGACCGGAGGTATCCATGCACTACGTCATTCTCGACATCGAATTCAACGGCCGGAAATTCGCCAGCGACCTGCCGATGGAAGTGATCGAGATCGGCGCCGTCCGCCTGGATGACAAGCTGCAGCAGACCGGCACGTTCACCGCGCTGATCAAGCCGGTCTATTTCGCCAAGCTGAACAAGTTCATCCGGGAGAAGACCGGCATCACCCAGGAGGAGATCGACCGGGCCGGGAGGTTTCCCGACGTCATCGCATCGTTCATCCGCTGGCTCGGCCCGCCGGATTCGTTCCTGCTTGTCACATGGGGCGGCGAAGACCTGAAGCGCATCGTGCTCGACACCCGCATGCACCGATTGGACGACTCGTTCTGGCTCGCCGTCCGCTATTACGACCTCTTGAAAGGTTTCCTGCGCGTTCACGATCTGAAGAGCGACGTCAGCGTCGAACGGGCGCTGGAAATGCTCGGACTGCCGGCCGGCGAGCATGCCCACCGCGCGCTGGGAGACGCGGTCATGACGGCCGGCATTTTCCGGACGCTGCATGACCGGCTCGATCTCGATCAGTTCCGGCAGTACAAGGATACGTACTCGAATGCGAAGGAACGCCGGATGGTCAAGAGCGCCATCCGCACGATGAAGCTGCGCGGAGCGGAACCGGATTGGGATACGATTGCCGAGCATTTTCTGAAGGACAAGATCGATCTGGCGAACGAGAAGAAGCGGGACGAACTGAAGGCTTATTTTGAAGCAGAGATCAACAAATAGAAGGAAATAACGTGCGGAAAGCGGCAAGCCGGCTGTTCCTTCCGGGATAGCCGGCTTTACGCTTGGCCAGTGATTGCAGGATGCCGTCGCCATTGGCTTACATATCCATTACATTGCATAAATCGTGTAAAATATGGTAATGTGAAAATCGACAATAACCCCCAATTTTCATCAGAAAGGATGGAATTCATGAACGCCGCTGAGACCCTGCACAGACGGAACAAACTGCTCGTGAACATTATTTGGGGCATGTTGTTGCTCGGCATTGCCGTCGATTTCATGACGGACGCGCCGCAAGCTTCGATTATCGCCCTGGCGGTTGTCGGCATCATCGCCTGCGGCGCTGCGACGCTTATGACGTACAAGCGCTGGCTGCCCAACTATGTCATGTATTTCATACCCGTCATTATCACCGTTTTGACCTTGCTGCTTGCCGTCACGGACCCCATCATTACGACCTACTTTCTCGTCTTCGTGAATCTCGCGGTCATGACGCTCTACAACAATTTCCGCGCGCTCGTCTTCACCGGCGTGCTCGGACTCGGACTGTCCGTCTACCTGTTCCTCAGCCCCTACAAGGAAGAAATGTTCACCAACAACTCGCCGATCACGATCACGCTCTATCTGTTCATGATCGCGGTGCCGCTCATCGCCTCTTCCCGCTTCAGCGAAGGCCTGCAGCGAGAAGCCGATCTGCAGCGCGAACAGGCCATCGAAGAACGCAACCGGATGCGGGAGCTCAACGCGAAAATCTCCTCTTCCCTCCAGGCGCTCAACGCTTTCAGCTCGAATCTGAAAGAGAACATCACGTCGACCAGCACGATCTCGCAAGAAGTGACGAAGGCGTTCACCGAAATGTCGTCGAGCATCGAAGCGCAGACCCGGGGCATCGGCGAGATCAACGGCTCGATCCAGGCGGTCGAACAGGCCGTCGGGGAGCTGGCGGAGCGGTCGGACGCGATGAAAGAGCTCGCCGGACAGACCGTCATCCTGATGAACAGCGGACGGGAAGACGCGCTCCGGCTGTCGGATGACATGAACCGCGTGAACGAAATGATCGACCGGACCGCGGCCATCATGACGGAGCTGAACCAATATAATGAAGCGATCCACGAGATTGTCGCGGCGATCAATCACCTTTCCGAACAGACGCACCTTCTCTCGCTGAACGCGGCGATCGAGGCGGCGCGCGCCGGCGAACACGGCCGCGGGTTCGCCGTTGTCTCGCACGAGATTCGGAAGCTGGCCGAGACGTCGCAGCAATCGACGCAGGAAATCGCGGACATTCTCGAGCGCATCCGCCTCAAGTCGGATGAAGCGGCCGGTCAGGTCCGGCTGGGGCAGCAGATGATCGTCGAGAGTCACCATGCCGCGAAGCGGATGGCGGATACGATCGGCACGCTCGCGGGCGACGTGGAGCATCTCGCGGAACAGTCCGTCCGCGTCCAGGCTTCGGCCGGCGACGTCTTCCGGCAATACCGGAACATCGCGGAAAGCGTCGCGTTCATCGCGGAAGCGACCGAATCGAACATGGCGGCCGTCGAAGAAATGGCCGCCAGCATGACCACCCAGGACGAGCGGATCAACAATGTGAAGGAAAGCTATCTCCAGCTCGACGGACTGGCGGCCGAACTCAATCGAGTAGGAGGGGGCGGCAAGCCCCCGACCTCTCACACCACCGTACATGCGGGTCCGCATACGGCGGTTCCGAAGGTTAACAAAGCTCAAGGTAACGAGAAAGCAGACTTTTCAGCCCTTTCGCTTCCCAGTAGGAAGTCGGAAGGGCATTGTTTGTGTTACGGGACATTTCCCACGGACCACGGCGTGAGTTCGCCATCATTCGAGCCGCCCATTCGGGCACGCCGAGTGCACGGAGATTACGCAATCTGGTCCTGGGTCTCTTCCATTGTTTCCACAGACACATGCGTAGTCGCCTGCGCATCCATGCGTCGAGGTTACCACAGTGGTTCTTGGCGGCAGCCAGACGGAAATAACCGATCCATCCCATCATGAAGCGGTTCAGTCGGTGAATCCTCTCTTCCATCGTCAGCGGGCGCGAGCGGTCCGTTATCTCCCGGACTTTCTTCTTGAAACGCTGAATCGTCTTGGGTGCCAACCGGACCGTTGCCTGCTTGTTCGACAGGAAGCTGAAGCCGAGGAACTTTCGGTTCCACGGCCGGTCTACCGCGCTTTTGTCCCGATTCACTTTCAGTTTCAGCTTTCCTTCCACAAATCGGATCACCGATTCCATGACCCGTTCTCCGGCCCGCTTGCTGGCCACGAAGATGTTGCAATCGTCCGCATAGCGGACGAAGTGCAGTCCTCGTCTGGTCAGTTCTTTGTCCAAATCGTCCAGCAGGATGTTGGCGAGAAGCGGACTGAGCGGGCCGCCTTGCGGCGTGCCTTCTTCCGTTCTCACGACCACACCCCCGGCCATAACCCCGGCATTAAGGTAAGCGCGAATCAGTTTGAGCACGCGCTTGTCGTCTATCCTCCGCGCGACTCTCGCCATCAGGATGTCGTGGTTCACACGGTCGAAGAACTTCTCCAGATCCATGTCCACGACCCAGCGGAGGCCGCTTTGGATATACTGCTGCGCTTGCCTTACCGCATCGTGCGCGCGCTTCCCCGGCCGGAAGCCGTAGCTGTGCCATGAGAAATGCGGGTCAAAGATCGGTTCCATCACTTGCAGAAGCGCTTGCTGGAGAAGACGGTCCATCACGGTCGGGATGCCGAGCAGCCGTACGCCGCCTCCGGGTTTGGGGATTTCCACCCGTCTGACGGGCAAGGGGCTGTACGTTCCCGCAAGGAGTGCGGCTTTCACCGCTTCCCAGTGTGTGTTCAGGTAAGCTTGTAACTCCGTTACCGTTACCCCGTCCACACCGGGGGCTCCTCCGTTCTGTACCACTTTCCTGTAGGCCTTCAAGAGGTTCTCCCTTTCCAGCATCTTCTCCAGCAAGTCGTCCTGTGCTTTGCGAGAGGAAGGGGCGATTTGTGCCGGCAACGGACTCGGCACTCCAACGGTCCCTTGCGGCTTCACCGCTACCTCCCGCTGGCAGCCCTCTTGCGAGGTATTCTGCTGTCTATGCCCGTCGCGCGAACGCATCGGTTTCCTCTCTCCTTTCGGTTTGGCCCTTCCGCTTTCCTTACGTCCCGTACTCGCGTACTATGGCCTCTGCTGACTCCTGCGGATTCAGCGCAGCCTCCCGGCTGCGGTTACGAAGTCACTTCGCGCATGAAGTCACTTCGCGTATTCCGCAGGCCTCCCCGGATAAGAGCGTCATCTTTCCGCCCGCGACCACTGGAGTTTACAGGATTAGTCCTTGGCGGCTTTGGATTTCGTTGTGTGCTGGCAACTCATCCGACTAACCCTGCCTCGAATCCAGTTCGTGTACCTTGGCCCGTGCGTTTGCCTTAGGCTTCCTTCAGATTCGGCCTCGCGACCGACACCCTTGCCCTCGGCTAATGGTAGGCGCTCGCCAGCCCCCATTCCGGACTTTCACCGTAGAGATGACGCCCATGCCGGGCGTACAACGGATGAGCGGCGGGGCATGACCCCGCCGCTCTTCTTGCCGATTCATAATATCGCCGCCTCTCTCCGCCTCGCATGTTCGAACGCCGCCGCCAGCGCGCAGGCAAGCGCGAATGCCGCGAGAATCGCCAGGTTAAGCCATACATCCGCCAGCGCCGCGCCCGATTGCAGCCGCCCGACCGCATCGAGCAGCCAATGCTGCGGGAACAGCTTGCCGATCCGCTGCACGGACTCCGGCATCGTCTCGATCGGGAACATGCAGCCCGCGAGCAGGCTTGTCGGGATAATCATCAGGTTCTGCAGAGCGGACGCCTTCATGGCGGAAGCCGCGTGCGCCGTCACCGCATGGGACACCGCAATCGCCGTCAGAACATAAGGCAAAAGCACGATCAGCAGCATCCCGATCGGCAGGCCCGGATCGATGCCGAAAGCCAGCGTCATGACGGCGAGCGCCACGGCGATGAGCAGCATCAGGACAAGCAGGTTCGTCAGGACGTTCGACAGCATATACGAAACCGGCGATACGGGCGTGCTCAACACGCGGGCATAGGTGCGGTTCTCCCGTTCGTGCAGAATCAGGTTCGACAACTGGGCCGCGCAGAACAGCAGGAGGATCGCCAAATAGCCGATCGTCTGCCTGGACATGCGATGTTTTCCCGACACATCATCGATGGACTCCGCAGTGAGCGCATAGCGAAAGTCCGCATGGGAAGCGTACAAACGCTCGAACAGCGCGTCGTCATCCTGCGCGGCCCGGCCGATGGACGCGATGTTCCGGATATAGGCGCCTAACATCAGATCCACATAGCCGGTGACGGACGTCCCCCGGATCGACACGATCTCGACTGCCGGAGGATTTCCCCGCCTCAGCCCTTCGCCGAAATGTTCCGGGAACACGACGGCGGCATCCAGTTCGCCCGACGCGATCATCCGCCGCGCATCCGCCGCCTCATGCTCGCTCAACTTGATCTGCTCCAGGCGGGCAAGATAGCCGGCCGCATCGGCCGCAAGCCGCGAGCCGTCGTCCATGTTGACGACGCCGATCCGAAGTTCCGCCCGTTCCGCGCCCCCGTGGAGCAGGAACGACAGACAGACGGCGATGGAAGGCATGGCGAGAAACAGCAGCCAGAACTTGACGCTCCTCACCGATGTCCGCAGCCATCGCCGCATGATCCAGACCGTGTCCCTCACCTTACAGTCCCTCCTTCTTCCGCATGATGACGGCGGCCAATCCCAGGCAGAGGGCGGCGGCGCCGAAGTTGAACGCCATGGCGCGCAGCGCCGTTGACCACTCGCCCGCATGGATGACCTGCAGCAGCGCGCGGTTCGTCAGTCCGAGCGGCGACCAGGCGGCGATTGCGCCGAACCATCCCGTCGACCCCTCGACGGGGAAATAGGCACCGCCGAACAGCGCCTCGAGCTGGACGATCACCATGATGACTACTCCGGCCGCGCCGCCGCCCCGCAGCAGATAGCTGACCGCCACGCCGAACCCGAGGACGAACAAGAGCTGGGAGAACAGGATGGGGAGCACCGCCAGCGGCCGGCTGCCCCAATCGGCATTGAACGCGTATCGGCTAAACAGCACCAGCAGAATGACAAACACGGCGTGGAGCAGGAACGATCCGGCCATTTTGCCGACGAAGATTTCAGCCTTCGACACCGGCGCCGACAGCAGGCGGAGATCCGTCTTCCGCTTGCGTTCCCACTCCATCAGCTGCGCGGCGGTAAGCGCGCTGTACAGGATGATCATCGTCGTGATGACGACCGCATAGTAATCCATCGAATCAGGCTGCCCCGTTCCGTCGACGGATACGGAACGGACGTACTCGCGTCCGACGTCCTCCGGCGCGGATATGCCGCCATCCGCCAGCACGGCCGACAGCCGGTATCGGTCGGCGAACGTCTGCAGCAAGCCTTGCACGATCGCGTTCTCGACCGAAGCGCGATCATTTCCGGTGTAGACCATGCCGCTGTCCGAGACGACAGCCATCCCGGCGTATTCCGCCCGCCGCACCATTTCCAGCCCCTTCTCGCGGCTGTCCGACACTTCGAACCGGACGCCCGACGATTCCGCATCGCGGACGAATTCGGACCAGACTTGTCCGAACGTCCGGTCCGGCTGCTCCAGCCGATACAGGACGCGGATCTCGCCGATCTCAATCTCCCGGTCGAAACCGCGCGAGAGCGCCGTGCCGAGAATGAGCATGATCGCGAGCGGCGTTGCCAGCATGAACACGAGCATGGCCGGATCGCGGAACGCCTTCAGTTCTTTGCATGCGATGTGCAACATTCGCATCTGCCGCACCTCCTTCATCTGCGCCAGTCTCTTCCGTCAGTCGTCGCGAAGGCTCCGGCCGGTGAGCGACAGGAAGACCGTCTCCAGATTCGGTCTTCGCGTCCCGATGTCCGCAATCTCCACGCCGCTTGCGGTCAGCGCCCGAATGACGGCGTTCAGGTTGTTCACTTCCGCATCCGTCTCGATCAGCAAGCGATTGTCGTCGCGTGCGACCGTGCGGACGCCCGGGATGTCGAGCAGCGCGTCATCCTCCACCCGATCCGTCTCGCGCAGCGTGACGATGATTTCCCGGCGGTCCGTCACAACGGACGTGAGCTGCGGGAGCGTTCCCTCCGCGATTACCTTCCCGTGATCCATGACGGCGATCCGCGTGCAGAGCGCCTCCACTTCCTCCATGTAGTGGCTCGTGTACAGCACCGTGCTGCCCGCTTCGTTCAGACGCCGGACAGCCGACAGGATCGATTGACGCGAATGCGGGTCGATGCCGACCGTCGGCTCGTCGAGAATGATCAGCTTCGGCCGATGGGCGATGGCGCAGGCGATGTTCAACCTCCGCTTCATCCCGCCCGAGAACGTCTTCGCATAGCGGTTCCGCTTGTCTTCCAGCCCGACGAACGCGAGCGCTTCTTCCGCGCGGCTGCGCAGCTCCTTGCCCCGCAATCCGTACAACCCGGCGAAGAACGCCACATTCTCGTACGCGGTCATTTCCTCATAAATCGCGAGATCCTGCGGCACCAGGCCGATCTGCTGCTTCGCGAACTTCGGATGTTCCGCGATGTTTCGACCGAAGACGCGGATTTCGCCGTCCGTCATCGGCAGCAGCGAGGCGATCATCAGAATCGTCGTGCTCTTGCCCGCCCCGTTCGGACCAAGCAGCCCGAAGATCTCGCCTTCGCGCACGGACAGCGACAACTGATCGACCGCATGAACGTCGCCGAACTTCTTCGTAAGGCGCCGGATTTCCACCACATGCATACCGGTTCCCTCCATTGATACTCGAGCTGATTACCATCCTAAACAAAAAGATGAACCTGCCATAGTGCACAAGTTCATCCCTTGGGTATGAAATATTTCATGAATTCCGGCGGCCGGATTCGTGAACATCCAAAGGAAGCAGTGTCGTCACGGTGAAGCCGCGCGATCCGTCGACAATGACCGTGCCGCTCGCCGCGGCCGCCCGCTCTTCCATGCCGGCCAGTCCGAGCCCCTTCACGATGCGGACGGCGCCCTGTCCGTCGTCGGCCACGACGGACCGGATCATCGCGCGCATGACCTGGACATGGATGTCGACGCGGCTTGCGGCGGCGTACTTCAGCACATTCGTGAGCGCTTCTGCCGTATTGTCATGAATGATTTTCCAATGGATCGGGAGAATCCGGTCCAGATCACCTTCATGGGTCACCGACGCGCGGATGGAATGCTGCGCCTCAAATTCGGCTGCAAGGCGCTTGAGCCGGTGCATGCCGAGCTGTTCGGGCAGCGGTTTCCATTGTTTCAACGTCAGCCGGATCCGGTCGATGCCTTCCTTCCGATCCGTATCGCCTGCTGCAGCAGCTGCTCCGCCTTCGCCCGGTCGGTGCCGAGCAGCCGTCTCGCCGCTTCCATCTGCATGAGCGAGCCGGTGAGCGACTGGCCGATCTCATCATGCAGGCGCTGCGAAATCCGGCTGCGCTCCTCCAGCTTCATGACATTCTCGGATTGCCGGACATATCCTGCCATCTCGTCCAGTTTCGCCGAGGTTCGGCGGAGTTTATGCCGCAATTGTTCCGTCTCGTCTTGCAGCATCCGGATCCGCCGCGCATCGGTATCGAATGCGCGCAGGCAGGCGAACGACGCCGCCGCGGCGATGCCATACGGCAGCAGCCAGCCGTCGGGCAGCGCCGGAAGGGGAACCGCCAATGCGGCAAGGATGCTCCAGCCCGGCCGAAAGATGCCCGAGGCAATCTCATATACGGTAATCGGAAGCGGCAGGACAAATGCCGGATGTACGGCGATCCCCGCGCCGAGCGCTGCCGCGGCGGGCAGCAACAGCAGCAGACGCGGCAGGCCCGCGGTCAGGCCGGCCGCCAGACGCAGGCTGATATGCAGCAGCGCAACCAGCAGGCATTCCGGCAGCATTCCGGCAGCAGCCCGGAACCGCCCGCGTTCACCGCCAGCCAGCCGGCGGCCGCGTGCGCGATCAGCATGAGCGCAATGCTGCGCCGCTCGGCGGGATGGCGATCCGCCATCATGGCCGGACGGCTCCCGTCAAGTAATAGATGGCGATCTGCGTCCGGTGCGTCATGCCGGTCTTGCCCAGAATCGACGTGATATGATTGGCGACGGTGCCTTCCGACAGATACAGGGCGTGCGCGATCTCCCGGTTCGTCATTCCCTTGGCGATCAGGGCCATCACTTCCCATTCGCGTTCGGTGAATTTGCCGCGCTCGGCGGCGGACAAACCGCAGCCGTCCGAACTTCCGTCATCCGTCTTCCGGTCTTCCGCTCTGCCCGCGTCTCCGATCCCCCGCATGGCCGCCAGTTTCTCCATGACGGCATCTTGCAGCACATGGTGGCCGTTGCAGACGGTGCGGATGGCGTCGCGTATTTTCTCCGGATCGTTGTTTTTGAGCAGGTAACCCATCGCGCCGTTCCGGATCGCTTCCTCGATGTATTCGTCGTCGTCGAATGTGGTCAGAATGAGCACACGCGTGCGCGTTCGCTCCGAAATCCGCTTCGCCGCCTCGACGCCGTTCAACTTCGGCATCCGGACATCCAGCAGCGCAACGTCGACCTCGTGCCGCTTGCAATATTCCGCTGCCTGCTCGCCGTCCTCGACCGCCGCCGTCACTTCGAATCCTTCGAAGGTCGACAGAATGATCCGCATCCCTTCGCGGACGAACGGATTGTCGTCAGCCAATAACACCCTGATGGTCAATGTGCGCCGCCCCTTGCCTGTTCGGATGATGTTCCGCATCTGTCTATTTCGCGATCGGTTACCCGAATCCTGTCGCAAGCACGGGCAAATCCGCGCAAAAACTGTCAGCCGGCCATCCCGCCTACCGGAAATCCGGCGGCACGCGGCGCGCCACGCCGGTCTGAATCGCCGCTTCGATCACCGCGTACCGGACCTTCGCCACCACCCGTTCGTTGAAAATGCTCGGGATGATGTAGGAGGCGTTCAGTTCCTTCCCGCTGACGACGGACGCGATCGCCCGCGCCGCGGCCAGTTTCATCGCTTCGTTGATCCGGCGCGCGCGGCAGTCCAGCGCCCCGCGGAACACGCCGGGAAACGCCAGCACGTTGTTGATCTGGTTCGGATAATCGCTGCGGCCGGTCGCGACGACGGCGGCATGGGGCAGCGCTTCTTCCGGCGCAATCTCGGGCGTCGGATTCGCCATTGCGAAGACGATCGGATCCGGCGCCATCGCCTGCACATCTTCGGCGGTCAGCAGCCCGCCCCGCGACACGCCGATGAATACGTCCGCACCGCGGATGACCTCCCGCAGCGATCCCGGCGCCTCTTGCACTTCCCGCTGCTCGGCAAGCCACCGCCACATCGGGTGCTCGTACGCCCCACCGCGGACGATGGCGCCTTCGCGATCGACCGGCACCAGCCGCTTCACGCCGGCGGCCAGCAGCATTTTGCAGATCGAGACGCCAGCCGCGCCGACGCCGTTCACGACGACCCGCACTTGTTCCGGCTGCTTGCCGACCACTTTCAACGCATTCAGCAGTCCCGCGACGACGACGATCGCGGTGCCGTGCTGGTCATCGTGGAAGACGGGGATGTCCAGCTCGTCCGCGAGCCGCTCTTCGATCTCGAAGCAGCGGGGCGAGCTGATGTCCTCCAGGTTGATGCCGCCGAAGATCGGGCTGATGTGGCGGATCGTGCGGATGATTTCCTCCGTATCCTGCGTGTCGAGGCAAATGGGGAACGCATCGACGTCCGCCAGCTGTTTGAACAGCATCGCCTTCCCTTCC
The DNA here is from genome assembly GCF_000227705.2 of Thermobacillus composti KWC4. Taxonomy (GTDB): domain Bacteria; phylum Bacillota; class Bacilli; order Paenibacillales; family Paenibacillaceae; genus Thermobacillus; species Thermobacillus xylanilyticus. The sequence goes on along the minus strand of NC_019897.1, from coordinate 1,550,967 downwards.
ATGACCGGCGCGGCCGCATACGGACCGATGTTGCCGAGGCCGAGCACCGCCGAACCGTCCGTGACGACGGCGACGGTGTTGCGCTTGATCGTCAGCGAGTAGGCCTTCCGCGCATCCTGGTGAATCGCGTTGCAGACGCGCGCGACGCCGGGCGTATAGACGCGGGACAGATCATCGCGGTTCTTGACCGGCAGCTTCGGGGTGACCGCGATCTTGCCGCCGAGATGCGCAAGGAACGTCCGGTCCGATATGTTGATGACCCGGATGCCGTTCATCCGTCTGAGCGCCTCGACGATCCCGCTTTCGGCCTGCTCCGGGGATTGGATCGTCAGATCCCGGACGGACTTGTCCTGCCCGGGACGGATTACGTCGATCGAGACGATGTCGCCGCCCGCCTTGCCGATCGCGGCCGCGACATCGCCGAAGCCGACCAGCCGGTGGTCAAACTCCAGCCTCACGATAATGCTGTTGTACATCTTCCGAACATTCCCCCTGTCTTCTGCAGGCAATTTGAACCTTGTTCAAATTTTCACCGTTCCGTACGCCGGTGAAACAGCCTGTCTTGACCGTGCCCCGAAGGATTTTCGTCCATGGTCGAAGAACGTTATGCTTATCCATTCGCGGAGTTGATCTCTATGTCTCAATACAAAACCTGTCCCGGATGCGGGCTCAGGCTTCCCGATCGGCATTTGGACGCCGCCGAGCGGTATCGCGCCTCGGGCGAATGCAGGGAATTGTACCATGAATTGTCCGCCTGGCTCATGATGAATCAGGATCTTGGATTTCGCGCGCAGCATGCAGTGGATGCCTACGGCGCCCAACATTCCGGCGGGGTGACGAAAAACATCACGACAGCTTTCGCGCTGATCGGCCTTTATCTGGCGCTGGAGAAAGGGTTTTCCGGCCGGCGGGTGCAGCAGATCCATATGGAACTGGCAAGGATGTCGATCGAGTGGCCGTCTCTGGAGCCGCCGGCGGCGAATTACGCCATTACAGTCGCCGATGTCGTCCGCGCCGAAGAAGGACCGGCCAGAGAGGAGATGCTGATGGAATGGGCGCGCTGCGCATGGGACGCCTGGCGCGAACGCCACGATTGGGTCAGAAGCGTCTGCGCGGCGCATCTCCGGCTGGATTGACGAGGCCCGATGCCCGTTTCTGCGCGGGCCTGTCTGCCGCCGCGCTCAGCCCCGCGGCTCCGTCATACGATGGAGCAAGTCCAAATTCAAATGACGGAGATGAGCGGAATGGCGCGACAACAGGACCGGTTCGCGATCACCATCCAGCTCGGAAACAAGCGGATGGTCGCGAAAGCCCCGCTGAAGAGCATCCAGCGGCTGGTCTTCATCTTCAACCGGCAGTTCACCAATGCCCCGAACACGACGCAAATCGCAAGCGGCGCGGGACACAGCGGCGCCGCCGGCAGCAACGCGGCGATCCGGTCGCCGCGGACGAGGCAGCAGCAAAGCATCGGATCGGGCGGCACCGCCCGCAATGTTGACGGAAGCGGCAAGGCCGCATTCCGCCGCTTGCGTGCCCAGACAGGGAGCCGTCCCCGGCATCGCCGCCGCGGCAAGGAAGTCGTCGTGGTGATCAATGAGCAGATCGTGAAAATGCCGCCGCAGAGCCGGAACGCCTCGGCCACGCAGGTGGCGAGCGGCGCGGGCACGTTCGGGGCCGGCGGGACGAACGCGGCGATCAGCACCCCGGCACCCGGCAGCAGCATGCGGTGGGCGGCGGTGGAACCGCCATCAACAAATGGCTCCGCAAACGGAAGCCCAATAAGAGGAAGACGCCCCGAAAGGTATAAATGAAAACAGGTCGATCCAGGATCATCATTCCTGATCGACCTGTTTCGTTTTGTCCGGTCATCACATCAAGGACTTGTCAGCGTGCTGTCCCCCTTACAACCGCATCGTTCAAATCGCCAGCAAAATCCGGTTCCCCGACGGGTCGCTCGCCGCGTATGCGCCGCCTTGCTCCGTCACGTCCGCGCCCAACTTCCGGAGGTTCAGGACGGCGCGTTCCCGTGCCGCTTCGTCGGGATAGATCAGGGTGAACGATTGGAGGCCGACGCTGTTCGCGGCCGGTCTCGGCGCGCCCACGCCGTTCCAGGTGTTGAGCCCGATATGATGATGGTAGCCTCCCGTCGACAGGAACAGCGCTTGCGCTCCGAAACGGTTGACCACCTCGAACCCGAGCCCGTCCGCGTAAAACCGTTCAGCCGGCCCCAGTTCCGACACATGCAGGTGGATGTGGCCCATCAGCGTACCGGCCGGCAGCCCGTCCCACGGCTTGTCATCCTCCGCCGCGAGAAGATCCCGGATATCCAGCGGGTCCACAGCCATCTCCACCTCGCCGCGCTTCCAGTTCCACTCCGAAGGGTCGCGATCCCGGTAAATCTCGATTCCGTTGCCGTCCGGGTCCGACAGATACAGCGCTTCGCTGACCAGATGATCGGAGGAGCCGAAACGGAGGCCGATGCGGGCAAAATGCTTCACGATCCGCGCCAGGTCGGCACGGGTCGGGAGCAGAAGCGCAAAATGGTACAGCCCGGTCGTCCTTCCCTGCTTCGGCGCCGCGTCTTCCGGCCGCTCGACGGTCAGCAGCGCCGTCCGCCCGTCCGCTGTGAGCGTCGCGGATGCACCGGTTTGCGTCAGCACCTTGAAGCCGATCACATCCCGGTAGAACCGCAAGGCACGATCCAGATCCCGCACTTTCAGGCTCACCTGTCCGACATAGGTGCAAGGCGCCTGATGAAAACCGGCCAATGTACACACCCCCTCTCAAGTTACTTACTTATTGTAAGTGATTATACAAGCTTGCATTTAGGGTGTCAAATGCAGCCCCCTGACAAAACAAGCGACCGATCGGGCAGACGGCTGGGCCGCCTGCCCGATGATCGCTTGCATCACCGACCCCGCACGGGTCGCGCTATCTATTTATTGGCAACGGCTTACTGACAACGGCTGTAGCCGCAGTTCGTGCAAGTCTTGCATCCTTCCACGTTCAGCAGCGATGCCGAGCCGCAGGACGGGCACAGATCGCGCGATTCGACCGGACCGCTCTTGCCGCCGGGCAGCGTGACGATCGGTTCGGCGGCCGCCGCAATCGGCGGCACGTCCGTCGGCGAACCCGCGTTGTCCTGGGTCAAGCCGATGTGCATCTCCAGCGACTTCGCCACGGCGTCCGCGATCGATTCGACGCGGTTTGCGCCGAAGCCGATGGCGCCGCTGCCGCCGATTCCTTTCAGGTGCTTGATCAGGAGCTTCACCTTGTTGCCGTGATCGCCGTAGCGCAGGAACAGCGAACATACGCGGCCGAGCGCTTCGGCCATCGCGAACACGTCGGAACCGGCTTTGCCGACGTTGAGGAAGATTTCGCCGGGCGTGCCGTCGATGTCGTTGATCGTAATATACGCCATGCCGAACGGCGTGTTGATCTTGTACGTCGCGCCGCGCAGCACTTGCGGACGGCGCTTGTACTGCTTGTCGAACACCTGCTCATCCTGCTTCGAGACGTTCGAATTGAGCGCGGCGTTCAGCTTGCCGATCGCCGCCGCGTCGCCCGAGTCGGCCGCTGCTTGCGTATCGGCCGCGGTGCTTTCCGCCTTCGCATCCTTCTTCTCGTCGTCCTTCGCCGCCTGAAGCACCTGCGTGTCGCGGCTGCCGTCGCGGTAGATCGTAACGCCTTTGCAGCCGAGCTCGAACGCCAATTCGTACAGCTTCTTCGTCTCTTCGATCGTGAAGTCGTGCGGCGCGTTCGCCGTCTTCGAGATCGAGCTGTCGACCCAGCGCTGGATCGCCGCCTGCACGCGGATATGGTCTTCCGCGCTCAGCTCCATCGCCGTGACGAAGTAGTCCGGCAGCTCCTCGCCCGGATGCTCGTCTCTCCACTTCTGCGCGATCGGCACGTACTGCTTGTCGAGGCCGAGACGGCTCTGACGGTAGTATTCGAAGGCGAAATACGGCTCGATGCCCGTCGACGTGCCGACCATCGTCCCCGTGCTGCCCGTCGGCGCCTGGGTAATGACGGTGACGTTGCGCATGCCGCGCTTGCGGACCGCTTCGCCGACTTCCGGATAGACGCTGACCATGTTGCGCATGAAGCCGCTCTGCAGGAATTTCTCCGCGTCGAACGCCTCGAACGATCCCTTCTCCGCGGCGATCTCCGTCGAAGCCAGGTAGGCTTCGCGCGCGATGAAGCCGTACAGCTTGTCGAGGAACTCGAGCGATTCCGGGCTGCCGTAGCGGATCTTCAGTTTGATGAGCAGCTCCGCGAGCCCCATCGAGCCGAGGCCGACGCGGCGCTCGCGCTTCTGGTTCTTCTCGTTCTCCTTGAAATGGTACGGCGTCTTGTCGATGACGTTGTCGAGGAACCGGACGGACCAGCGCGTCACCTTCGCGAGCTCGTCCCAGGCAACGTCGTCCTTCTCCTCGTCATAGAACTTCGACAGGTTGAGCGCCGACAGGTTGCAGACGCCCCACGCCGGCAGACCCTGCTCGCCGCACGGATTCGTGCAGATAATCGGGTTGAAGTACCAGCTGTTGGACATCTGGTTGTAATATTCCATGAATACGACGCCCGGCTCGGCCGATTTCCACGCCGACTCGATGATCGTATGCCAGACGTCGCGCGCCTTCACCGTCCGGTAAAGCACGACTTTCTTGCCGCGGGAACGCCATTTCTCCAGGTCGCCGTCCCACAGCTCGTCGTATTCCGGATCGCGGGTGTCCGGGAAGACGAGCTCCCAGTCGAGGTCTTCCTTCACGGCCTTCATGAACGCGTTGCTGATGCAGACCGACAGGTTCGCGTTCGTCACCTGGCCCATCGTCTGCTTCACCGTGATGAAGTCCAGCAGGTCCGGATGCCAGTCGTTCATCATCAGCATGAGCGCGCCGCGCCGGCTGCCGCCCTGCTCGATCAGACCGGTCGTGTAGCTGAACAGGCCGCCCCAGGAGACGGCGCCGCTCGACGAGCCGTTCACGCCCGCCACGACCGCGCGCCGCGGCCGCAGGCTGGACAGGTTGATGCCGACGCCGCCGCCGCGCGCCATGATTTCCGTCATCTCGGTCAGCGTCTCCATGATGCCGCCGCGGCTGTCCTTCGGCGACGGAATGACATAGCAGTTGAACAGCGTCAGCTCGTCGCTCGTTCCCGCGCCTGCCGCGATCCGGCCGCCCGGTACGAGCTTCCAGTCGTCAAGGATGTAGCGGAACCGCTCTTCCCACTGTTTCCGCTTCTCGGCCGTATCTTCCACGGAAGCCATCGCCTTCGCGAGCCGGTCCCACATCTCTTCCGGCGTCTTCTCGATCGTCAGCGTCAGCTTCTCGACCTCCGACTCGACGATCTGGCCTGCGCGCGTCCGCACGGTCACCTTGTTGCCGCTGCGCGCGATGACCTCCCCGACTTCCTTCGCCGGGAACTTCGGGTCATCCTTCGTCAGCACGAGCACGACGTCGCCGACCTTGGTGCCGGACGGGTCTGCGTTCTTCCATGCATAGCGGTCCAGAAAAATTTTCTCGCTCAAGCCTTCCAGCTTGCTGCTCTTCATCATTTTCATGCGCGAGCGCCTCCGGTTCATGCAGATTTTGCCGCTTGCGGCAGCAGATGTGTATCGCATTATGTACACAACATATAGAGTCCTCGACTCATTTTACACCACAATATATAGTATTCCAAGTCCCATTTTCGGCAACGAATCGTATCCGCCCGAAACAAGCGTTCTGATGCCGCTTCGATACAAAACGTCGCATCGTTGCACGCGTCCGGAAGGTCTCGCATCTCATTCCGCCGCCCTTATGAATCGCTCACCGTACGGTCATACTAACGGATAAAACAACCAGCCGGAGGAAGGAGAAGCCATGCATCCGATCCAGAGACCGGACCGCCGCGCAAGCGGAACCGGAAAGACGCCGCATCCCGATGTGGAGTTCGAATTCGACCGGACCTGGGTCGACGAATTGGCGGAGCGCGCGGCGCGCAACGGCCCGTGGGATGACTGGACGCTGTTTGCGCTTGCGGTCGAGGCCGAGCGCGCGAAACTGGTCACGAGCTTCGACGAGCTGCAGGCGCTCAGATGCCTGCCGGCGTTCGAGCCGATGCCGCACCAGATCGCGACGGCGCGCAAAGTGCTGCACGAGATGGGCGGACGCGCCATTCTCGCCGATGAAGTCGGTCTCGGCAAGACGATCGAAGCCGGCCTCATTCTGAAAGAGTACATCGTGCGCGGGCTGGTCCGCCGGGCGCTGATCCTCGTCCCCGCGTCGCTCGTGCTGCAATGGGTCCGCGAACTGAACCAGAAGTTCGGCATTCCGGCGACCGCGCAGAAGAAAGCGCACTCGTGGCACTCCGACTTCGTCGTCGCCTCGCTCGACACCGCGAAGCGCGAGCCGCACCGCGAGCTCCTGCTGTCCAACGATTACGACATGCTGATCGTCGACGAGGCGCACAAACTGAAGAACAAGAAGACGTCGAACTACCAGTTCATTCAGCAATTGCGCAAAAAATACTGCCTCCTCCTCACCGCGACGCCCGTGCAGAACGACATGGACGAGCTGTTCAACCTGATCACGCTGCTCAAGCCCGGCCAGCTCGGCGGGCAGAGCGACTTCGCCGCCAACTTCGTCGCCGACAAGCGGCTGCCGAAGAACGAGGACCGGCTGCAGGAAGCGCTGTCGGCCGTCATGATCCGCAACCGGCGCAGCGACGGCGGCATCAGCTTCACGAAGCGGATCGTGCGCAATATCGAGGTGAAGCTGTCGCCGGAGGAAAAGGCGCTGTACGACGCGGTGACCGGCTTCGTCCGGCAGCGGTACGACGAGAGCGGACGCGACCTTGCGAGCATGCTGTCGCTCATCACGCTGCAGCGCGAAGTGTGCAGCAGCCGGGACGCCGTCTTCCTCACGCTCGTCAACCTGTTCAAGAAGACCGCGGAGGACTCGCCGATGCGGTCGAAGATCTGGGAACTCGTCGAGTTCATCCGCCGCATCCAGGCCAATTCGAAGGCCGAGAAGGCGCTCGAGATCATCCGCACGACGAACGACAAGACGATCATTTTCACCGAATACCGCGCGACGCAGGAATATTTGCTCCAGTTCCTGAAGCAGCACGGCATTCACGCCGTGCCCTACCGCGGCGGCATGAACCGCGGCAAGAAGGACTGGATGATGGACCTGTTCCGCGGCCGCGCCCAGGTGCTCGTCGCCACCGAGGCGGGCGGCGAAGGCATCAACCTGCAGTTCTGCCACCACATGATCAACTTCGACCTGCCGTGGAATCCGATGCGCGTCGAGCAGCGGATCGGCCGGGTTCACCGGCTCGGGCAGACGAACGACGTGAAAATCTACAATCTGTACACGACCGGCACGATCGAGGAGCACATCGTCCGCCTGCTGCACGAGAAGATCAACCTGTTCGAGATGGTCGTCGGCGAACTGGACGACATCCTCGAGCGTCTCGAGCGGGAGGAACAGCCGCTTGAGCAGCGGCTTGCGCGCCTCGTGCTCGAGTCGGACGGCGACGCCGACATCCGGCGCGGCATCGACGCGCTCGGCCGCTCAATCAACCGGCTCCGCGCGGACGCGAAGCGATCGCCGAAAAGCTCGCTTGACAGCGTGCTCCCCGTCCTTTCCGTCGTCCCGGACGGCGCGGATGCCGCAGCGGAGGCCCGGCCATGAACGCGAAGCAGATCCACCGGTTTGTCGAACGGTACCTGGAAGCGACCGGCTGCACCATTCTGGAGAAGTCGCCGGTCCATTTCAAGGTGAAACTGTCGCCCGCAGCGGACCGCGAACTGACGAACCGCCCCTATTATTGGAGCTTTGTCGACCGGACCGGCGTCGAGCCGGAGACGATGTCGCTATTGCTCGTGACGGATGCGGCGAAATATGACGCGATGACCGCGGAAGCCGAATCCGCGGGCGCCGGCGGTCCGCAAGGCGGAGCGGCGGAGCAGGCCGGCATGGCCGCCTTGAGCCGCTCGTTCGGTTTTGTGCCCGCCGGGCTCGGTACGCGGATGCCGCGGGACGACCTCCATTTCGGGTCGCGGCGGCTCGAGCAGCTGTTCGCCGCGGCAAGGCGCGGCGGCCGGTTCGTCTGCCTGTTCCAGCAGCCGGACGAGCGGGCGCTTCATCCGTACGATTCGGCGCCCTGCACCCCCTGGCTCGGCGTCAACGTGAAAGTCGGATTCGTCTGCGACATGAAGCGCGAAGAAATGCACGCTTTCGGCGTCTCGCTCGCCACCGGAACGGTTGTCGAACGGTTTTTCGAGCGGCTGCAAGGGCTGAAGCTCAGCCCCCGCCTGCCCGCGAACGTGCATGTGACCGGCGCTTCCCTGTCGCTCAAGAAGGCGGCCGACCTGATCGAACAGGCGCTCTTGCAGAAATTGAAAACCTACGATTACGGCTGGGCGGCCGCGGCGAACGAACGGCTGAAGGAAGAGCTCGCCCGGCTTGCGCACTATTACGAGCCGCTGCTCAAGGAAACTGACGACAAGCAGCGGGAGCAGATCGCCGCGCAGTACGAAGCGCGCAAGGAAGAAATTTTGTGGCAGCTGAAGCCGCGCGTCGTCACGGAGATTGTCAACGCCGGCGTGTTCCATTTGTCCGGCCTCGCCTGATTGCGAGAGCTTTCACCGGATTGCGGCAAAAATAGAACGATCGCGCGCGACACATTGCAACAGCCTTCTTGGGGCTTGTCCGATATGATGACACTGCGGCAACCAGGGGGTTGAACGGGAAGGAGGCGCATGAAGATGCAACGAAGAATGATCGGCCTGCTCGCCTGCCTGCTGGCGGCGGCATTGGCGGCGCCGGGCGTCTCGGCGTCAATGGAAGCCGGATACAGGCCTGCGGAGCAAAAGCTGCTCGAACGGCAGGTCGACCAATGGGCACAAGGGTTGTCCGCCCGGCCCGGATTTGAACGGATCGCCGCGGCACAGCGGACGATCGAGCCGCTCGGCCCGGGCACGCACGGCTGGATCGTGCTGTTTGAAGATCAGGGTGAGACCGTCGGCTATATGGTCGTTCACGCGGTGCGGGAAGGCGGCTTCGCGCTGACCGAGTACGGGCTCGGCGACGCGCCGCTCTATTCCGCGGATCTGCTGCGCCAGGGGCTGGCGCGGCTCGGACTTATCGGGGATGATGAGGACGGCGAAGGCAGCGCCGACGTCGAGCGCCGGTATGCGCACCCGCTCAGCGCGGCCTGGCGGGTCGAAACGGACGACGGCGTCTTCTACCTGGATGCGAAGACCGGCGAGGAACTGCCGGCCGACGACCCGTTCTGGAAAGAGGCGGCGTCGGAAGCGGCGGCGTGCCTCGAGGAGCGGATGCCCGGCGGCGCACAGCCCGCCGGGAGACTGATGCGGCATGCGGAAGTTCCGTCCTTCGATCCGTATGCCCGGCTGCCGTGGATTACGCGCCAGCCGCTCGCCTGGGCGGAGACGGACATCGCCGCGCTGCTGGGCAGCGGCATCGAGCTTCGGCTCGTCGCCGAACGGTTCGACGGCGCCTACCTCTATGTGCTGCCGGTCGTCGCCTGGCATGAATGGGATGACGGCACCGCCTACATCGGCGTGGATCAAGAAGGGCTTCGCTTCATCCCGCAAGCCTGCCTCGAGCCGGCCGCGAAACTGTATGATTGACGAGCCCGCCCGGACCCGGCGGCATAACGTCAGGAATCTGCAGCCGGATTCGCCGCCGCTTCATCCGCGCCGGTGCGGCTGTCCACGCGCCTTGCGCGCCGCTGCATGAGCCAGCCGTAGAACGCCCAGCCGAACCAGCGCGCGAGGAACGGGTCGCGGCGGCTCCGCGCGTCCCGGCGCATGCGCCGGCGCTCATCCGCCGGCGTTTCGATGTAGCGGACGATCCGGTCCGCCACGAACGCGACGTATTCTTTGCCGTCTTTCGCCATGGGGCTTCCCTCCGAACGCGTATGTCCCGCCGCAGGCCGGAGTCGGCCATGACGACGGGTCCGGCATGTCGCCATGCCGCGTCATGCTCATTATGGCCGGAGCCGTCGCGCGTTAAACCCGCATAAGCCGACCGCCGGGCCGGCAAAACTAACCTGCATCCGCACTTAAACGCGCCGGAGGTCAGAATCATGAACACGAAAGCCTTGCTATGCGCGGCTGCCGCCGCGGCGCTGCTGGCCGCCGCTTTCGCTCCCCGCGCGGCCTCGGGAAGCCCCGCTTCCCCCGCATCGGACACGCCGCGATACGAGCGCGCGCTGCCCACGGCCGAAGTGCTGATCGATGCGGGACACGGCGGCATCGACGGCGGCGCGCATTACGGCAGCGTGCTTGAGAAAGACATCAATCTGAAAGTGGCGAAACGGCTCTATCTAGTTCTGCGCAGCCAGGGCATTCCCGCCGTTCTGAACCGGACCGGCGACTACGCGCTGAGCGACGAGAACCGGTGGCATCCTTCCCGCTCGCGGCATCAACGGGACCTGTCGCAGCGCCGGGGGCTGACGGACGAAATCGCCGTGCAGCTCCTTGTCAGCCTGCACGTGAACTGGTCCCGAAGACCATCGGCCAGCGGACCGCTCGTGCTGCACCAGGAGGAAGGAAGAAGCGCGCTGCTTGCGGCCTTTCTGCAGGATGCGCTGAACCGGGAATACGGCAGCCGCAGGCTTCCCAGGGTCGGCAAACCGTACTATCTGCTCAACCTGGTGAAGCGTCCGGCGGTCATCGTCGAGCTCGGGTTCCTGAGCAGCCCGGCGGATCGCGCGAAGCTGACCGATCCCCGCTGGCAGCAACGGCTGGCCGAAGCGGTCGCGGCCGGCATCCGGCAATATTTGTGGACCGCCGGGTAATCCGTGCGGTCCACTTTTTGACTGAAAATTAGAACTTTGTACACGCGGCTTGACTAGCGCCGCTCTCGCATGCTAAGATGAACATCGTCAGTCAACTGAACAACAGCAAACGCGGTCGTGGCGGAATTGGCAGACGCGCTAGATTCAGGTTCTAGTGGTAGCAATACCGTGGAGGTTCAAGTCCTCTCGACCGCACCATAACCGGCAAGCAAACTCCAGGTGAACCTGGAGTTTTTTGTTGCCCGGAATTGCCCCGGAACTTACGCAAGCGGATCGAGGCGCGGCTCGTCCGCCGGCTGGATCCGGTAGCTGCGGCTCACTTTCACCACTCTGCGGTTCGGCCTGCGGATCAGCACATCACGCTCATCCCAGGCGACGACGATGCCGATGACGTCGTTTGCTTCCAGCGCGTCGCGCACGACCCGCACCGTCGTTCCGGCGACGCGGTAAGCATCCAGCTGCGCTTCCGTCATCACGGCTTCTTCATCCTCCTTCCATGTACAACAATGGACCGCGGCAGGGACGGCCCCGCTTCGGTCCATTTCGGGATCATTACAGATGGATTATTCCGGCTGGTGCCCGACATGCTCGGGCGACTCATTCCGCTCGTACCATTCGTCAAGCACCCGGGAGGACATGACGCGGTTTTCAATGTAACCGGCCTGCCGCTGCGTGAATTCTTCCCGCCACGGAATGCCGAGCTCCTCGCACAACTTCACGACGGTGAGCAGTTCCGACCATGCGACATAGCGCTTATACCAGAAAAATTGCGGATGTTCGATCATATAGGGATACAAATCGTCAAATTCCGTATGCTTGCAATCCAGAGCGCGTTCGAAATGTGTCTTGGCATCGGACAACTTCGACTTGAAGAATGAAACGGGCAGCTCAAGCTTCTCCATATCCTTCTGCCTCCCTTCGCTCACTTTTGACTATTATAAAATAATTCAACCGGGAGGAAAAGAGACAGGTGGCAGGCATCGCTGCCAGAAGCCGTCATTCGAACGCGATTTTTCCGTCCGCCAGCGAAGCGATGCGCACGAGCGATTCCACGCGGATTCCCTGCTCGCGGATCAGCCGGCCGCCGGGTTGAAACGTCTTCTCGACGGCGATGCCGAGGCCGGCAAGCTTCGCCCCCGAGCGCTCGATGATGCGGATCAGCCCTTTCGCCGCATCGCCGTTGGCGATGATGTCGTCGATGTACAGCAGGACGTCGTCCGGCGAGAGCAGCTGCCGCGACACCATCAAATCCGTCACAATACCCTTTGTGAACGAAGGCACCCGCTCGCTGTAGGCGTCCGGCTCCGCGAGCAGCGTCTTCTTGCGCCGCGCGAACACGAGCGGCACGCCCAGCGTGAGCGCCGTCGCGAACGCGATCGGGATGCCCGACGCTTCGATCGTGATGACCTTCGTAATGCCTTCCCCATCAAACTTGCGCGCGAATTCGCGCCCCATCTCCATCGTCAGCTCCGGATCGACCTGATGGTTGAGCAGCCGATCCAGTCTGAGCACGTCCGTCGACAGAATGGAAGCTTCCTCGAGTATCCGCTGTTTCAACTGTTCCATGGCATCCCATTCCTTCTGCCGTTAGATCTATGTCATTAAAATTATCATACGGATCATCCGCGGCGCAACAAAAGATGATCCGAATTGCCGGTTTTGTTGAAACTTTTTCCGGTTCTGAATCGTCTACATGTATAGGATAGGGAAAGGTGATGAGGACCATGCGCAACCGCCGCATCGGTACGCTCGCGAAATCGGCCGCGCTTCTGACGCTTTGCATTGCCGCCACGTCCGCCCTCGTCGGATGCGGCGGGCACGGTTCGTCCGGCCGGACGGAGCGGACGCCGGAGCAGGCGCCCGGCGCCGTCTCGGAAGATCCGGCGGGCGGTTCGGATCAAGGCGCATCCGCTTCCGCCGGTCAGACGACGCCGCATTCGGAAGCGGTCGACGGTACAGCTTCAGCGGAAGACGCATCGGATGCCGCGAATGTGGAGCCGAACGCCGCCGGCCGGGACAACGAACATCGCCAGCCGGACGCGAATGGATGGTACGCGGAACCGCCTGCGCTTCACGGCATCGCCATCGGCGAGCGGGAAGCGGATGTCCGGGAACTCTTCGGCGATCCGTCAGATACATACAAATTGTCCGATCCGCCGATGACGGTTCTGGAATATGACGGTTTCTCGGTCGGCGTCGGTGAGAACGGCCGCGTGCAGTTCGTCGAAGTGAGCGGCGCGAACGTGGCGACCGGCATCGGAGAACTCGCCGTCGGCGACACCGCCGATGAGACGATGAACGCCCTCGGCGAACCGTCCCATGCATCGGACACGGTGCTGCTTTATGAACGGGACGGCGTCTCGCTCAAATTCGATTTTGACCCGAATACGAAAAAGATTGCATCGGTTCTGCTGTTCAAGGAGCGTTGAGACGAAAGCCCCGGCATCGATTCTGCCGGGGGCTTTGTTTTTTTGACGGAAGGCTCGTCATGCCTGTCCGCTTCCGCGCATACACATGAGAAGGCGGCACCGTTGCGGAAATGCGCCGGAAGCCCTCCAGCGGCTGATCTCCTGCGCACCGGCTGAACTCCTGCGCCATTTCCTCTCGGCCGCCGCAATTCCTGCGGGACGGGGGCTTCGCCATGAGAGCGGTCCAAGCAATCCAAATCGCCTTCACCTTCATCGGCACCATCGTCGGCGCCGGATTCGCCACGGGACAGGAAGTGCTGCAATTTTTCACCCGGTACGGCATCTGGGGCACGGCGGGCATCCTGCTGTCATCCGTCCTGTTCGTCTGGATCGGCGCCCGCATGATGCTGGCATCCGCCTGCATCAAAGCCCATTCCTACGAAAGCCTCAACCAGGCGCTGTTCGGAGAGCGCTGGGGAACCTGGGCCAGCCGGTTCATGCTGGTCGTGCTGCTCGGCGTCAACGCGGTCATGCTGGCCGGCGCGGGCGCGATTTTCAAGGAACATCTCGGCATCTCCTACCAGACCGGACTGCTCGTCACCATCTTCCTCGTCTTCCTTCTGCTCCGGAGAGGCATGAGCGCAGTGCTCGCCGTCAACTCGATCATTGTGCCGGCGATGCTCGTCTTCACGCTGCTCATCCTGTGGGACACCATGCACGGACCCGGCGCGGATCGCTGGCTGACGATGCGCAACGACACGCCGCAGCTTGCCGCCTGGGCGTCCCCCCTGCTGTATGCGGCGTTCAACCTGTCGATGGCCCAGGCGGTGCTCGTGCCGATCGGCAGCCGCATCGGCGACCGGAAGACGATCATCGCCGGCGCGTGGCTCGGCGGCATCGGCATCGGCGCGATGCTGCTCGTCGCCCATATCGCGCTGGCCGCCCGGATGCCCGGCATCGCCCAGTTCGACATTCCGATGGGAGGCATCGCCCGCGAGCTCGGCTCTCTGCTGCAGTGGATTTACACGTTTCTGATTTTCGCCGAGATTTTTACAACGCTGCTGTGCGACATATACGGCCTCACGCTGCAGCTCAGCGCCCGTCTCGGCTGGCCGGATCAGGCGATCACCGCCGGTCTGCTCACCGTCTGCTGGGCGGGCAGCCAGATCGGCTTCGGTCCGCTGCTCTCGACGCTGTATCCGCTGTTCGGCGCCCTCAGCCTCGGATGGCTGTACCAGATCATCCGCAGGCCGGGCCTGTCGGGGGCATGATCGGCTCGCAGGCCGGGGGCATGGCAGTCTGCGGCGGGCGGGAAGCGGTTCACGCGTGTCCCGCCGTATTTGCCGCCGCCCCCGCGATATCAGCCGCGCCGTCCAACGCCGCTATACCGCCGTATTGTCCACGCGATATCGCCATGCCGTCCACACCTGCTATCCCCCATACCGTCTTCACGAATCGCCGTGCCGTCCCCGCCATAACAGCGCCATCTCTTCCGTTTGACAGGCCCCTGCCCTGTATCTGTCCGCGCTTGCCCTGCGATGTAGAGTAAAGGGCTGGGGGACCAGCCCCTCCTCATCAAACCGTACAAGCGGTTTTCCCTCATACGGCTTTCCGACGTTCTTCACCTTGCGCAATACGTACTTCGCCACGTGGTAGCGGACCGCAGTCTGGCTTCCCTCAGGATCTCGTAGAAGCGGGATCGTCTCAGCGACCACTTCTTGTACTTCTTCCGGCAGAAGATCATGAGCCTCTTGATGAGGTACCAGTCGATCTTCGCCAGAAATCGGTTGGCCGCCCCTAACCAGATCATCCGCATATCGCACCAATGTTCCCAAATGGGCGAATCGCCTTGCCCGGATGGTATCGAGGCAGTTCAGGTAGATATTGGCCAACAGCGGCGAAATGACACCGCCCTGCGGGCTCCCGATCTCGGATTCATGAAACTGATCATCTTTCATGACCCCCGCTTTCAGCCACCCGCGAATCAGTTTGAGCATCTTTCGGTCTGACACCCGCATCTCCACAAGTTTCATCAGCTTCTCATGCGAGATGTTGTCGAAGTACCCCATGATGTCGACGTCCACCACCCAGTACACCTGACCATTGTTCACGGTGTCCATGATCTTCCTCAATGCGTCATGGGCGCTCCGTTTGGGGCGGAATCCGTAGGAGACATCCTGAAAGTCCGCTTCGAAGATGCTTTCCAGTACGATCTTTGCCGCCATCTGAACCAGCCGATCCCGCACCGTCGGGATGCCCAGGGGTCTTGTTCTTCCATCCCCCTTCGGAATCTCCACACGCTTAACCGGCTACGGCCGATACGTGCCATTCTTCAACTGCCCGCATGTCTCCTTGATGAAGCGGTTGTCATACAGCGCATGGAACCGCCTCGTTGGCTTTTCCTTGGCTGCAAGGTACAGGGCTCGCTGGAGTTGTCGAGCTTTTGCTTTGGTGCAGTCAGCCTTCGCAAGTTGCAAGACTATCCGAGACGCAGGCGTTTCGCGAAGGGCATCCTGCCCGCCAGCCGCTCCGCCGTGTGGGCGTGGCAGGTCAGAAAAATGAGCTGACGCCGCCGCTCGCGGACGATGCGCGTGAGCAGCCCGGCGGCCGCGTCCAGCCGCGCGTCATCGAAATTGACGAACAGATCGTCCAGCAGCATCGGCAGCGGTTCTTCCGTCTCGACTTCGTCGGCCAGTGCGAGCCGGATCGCCAGATAGATCTGCTCCGCGGTGCCGCGGCTGAGAAACGCGGCGTCGATGATGCGGCCGTCTTCCGCCGATTCCAGCTCGATCGACGAACGGCCGAACGGCGCGGCAATGCGCACGTACCGCCCGTTCGTCAGCGCCTCCGCGTATGCCGATGCGCGGCGCAGCACGGCGGGCTGGCGCTCCCGTTCGAACGTCTCGCGCGTCCGGCGGATGAGCGCCTGCATGACCGCGAGTTCCGCGAAGCGCTCCGCTTCATCCGCCAGCTGCGCCATGACCGCTTCACGCTCGTTCAGCAGCGGCCGCCGCACGTCTTCCGCAAGGAGCCGCTCGAGCGTCTCGCTCAGCCGGCCGCGCAGCTCAAGCAGACGCGCCCGCTCTTCCTCCGCCGTGCGGCACGCTTCCGCCGTCCGCTCGGCAAGGCCGCGCAGCGCGTCCTCGTCATGCCGTTCAAGCAGCGATTCCATCCGCTCCCGATCTTCTTCAGACAGACCGGATGCCAGCTCCACCTCGATCCGGATTCGTTCCTCATCCAGCTGCCTGGCTTCGCGCGCGTCCGCCAGCAATCGCTCGTAGGCCTGCTCGTCCGCCGCGCCTGCCGCTTCGAACCAGGCGCGGGCCGTATCCGCATGGCCGGCCAGCATCGCGTTCGTCTCCCGGAGCTGCAAGTCGAGCTCTTTCACCCGCGCCTCCAGCGCGGCCGCCGCAGCGGCAGCTTCCGCTTCGCGCCGGATGGCGGCGCGGAGCAACTCCAGCGCGGCGGCAGGGTCGTCGTCCGCGAGCCGCGCTGCCGCATCATCGGCGACGCACAGCTCCCGCACCGCCGCGCGGTGCGCACGCAGCCGCCCGGCCGCCTCGGACAGCTTCGCATCGAGGCGGTCCATAACTGCAAGATGGCCGGAGGCCATCTCCAGCCGGTCGAGCGTCTCCAGCGCCGCCTCGGGAGACAGACCGCCGGGCAGTCCGCAGCTCTCGAGCCAGCTTCGCCAGCTCGTGCGCAGCGCATCCAGCCGGGCGGCTGCGGCCGCTGCAGCCGCCCGGCGCTCCGCGCGCAGCGCGCGAATCCGCTCGAGCCGCCGTGCGTGCTCGAGCGCGCGCTCGGCCGCGAGGCCGCGCTCGCGCAGCGCATCGAGGCGCGCCTGCACGGCGCGCTGCAGCCGGCTGCGCACCGCAGCCGCAGCGGCGAGCTGCGCCTCGCCCGGCAGCGCGCCATGCGCGGGGGGCGCGAACGGCTCGGCCGCCTCCCGCGGCCGCTTGAGCAGCGCCCCGAGCGCATCCGCCGCGCGCTGCCCGTATGCGGCTGCCTGCCGCGCTGCCGCAAGCGCCTCTCCCGCTTGCGGCCCGCCCGCGCGCCCGCGCCCGATGCCCCGCCGAACCAGCGGCGGCGCGGCAAGCGCGGCCAGCCCCGCGCCGACAGCGCCCGCCGCCCAGGCGGCGGCGCCATCCAGGCCGGCGGCGTGCGCGCCGGCATACGCGGCGGCAAATCCCGCCGCGCCGAGCGCCGCCGCGAGCGCGGCGGCGGCGCCGCTTCCGCCGGCATCACCCTGCCGGCTTGCCGTGCGAGTCGAGCGGGCGCGCTGCTCGCCCATGACGCGCAGGGCCTCCATCTCCCAGGCGCGGCAGGCGTCCTCGAAATGTTCCCACGCACGAAGCAGCGCATCGGCTGTCTTCGGGACGAACGGATCGTCCGCCTCATCCCGGACGCTCTCCGCCCCCGCAGCCGCTTCGGCGGCCGCAACTTCCGCCGCGGCTTCGCGTTCCTGTTCGCCGATCTGACGTTCGGCCTCCGCGCAGCGCGCTGCTTCGCGCTCCGCCTCGCCCAGCTCGGCGCGGAACGCGCGAATCCGATCGCGTTCCGCCACGCCGGCCGCGAAGCCGCGCAGCCGCTCCGCCGTCCACCCCGTTCCGGCGGAAGCGAGCAGCGCGTTCATCCGCTCCTCTTCGAGACGACGTTCCGCACGCCAATCGGCGCACGATTGTTCCAGCGCGCGCATCGCTTCGGCGGACTGGAGCAGCCGCTCGATCTCGGGTTCGAGCCCGAGCAAATCCCCTCGAATGACCAACCGTTCCCGTTCAGCCCGGGCTTCGCGCAGCGCCGCTTCCAGACGCAGCCGTTCGCGTTCCAGCCGGTCTCGTTCGGCGGCCCACATTCGCCACTTCGTCTCGGCGTCGGCAGTCAGCCGCCCGGGATCGGGCAGCGCGGCGCGCCTTGCGTCCAGCTCGCGGAGGCGCAGCCATTTCGCCCGCATGTTCAAGGCGCGCGCCGCCTCGCCCCTGAGGGCGGCCAGTTCCGGCAGCCGCGCATCCAGCGCGCGAAGCTCCGCCTCCGTCCGTTCCAGCGCTTCCGATGCTTCGTTGTACCGGGCGACCGGGTCCGGCAGCGCGCGCAGATCGCGCTCGATCCGTTCAAGCTCGGCGATCCGCCGGTTCATCGGCTGTGTCGTGCCGCGCGGCTTGTACAGCTTGTCCATCGCTTCGCGAATCGCACGCTCGGCTTCGGCCAGCCGTCTGCCGTCCGCCATCCCCGCGTGATAGAGGAATCGGCCCAGTTCCTCGCCCTGCACGGCGCCGAGGTCGCGCAGCTCCGACAGGCCGACGGCGAACAATTGGCGGTACACTTTGCCGGTCAGCCCGCCGAGCAGCAGCCGCTCGAGCTCCCGCTGCTCCAGAATTTCGGGCTCGTCCCCCCGCCTGCCGCGCAGCACCGGCTTGCCGCCCGCGCTTGCGGCATACCGCTCCAGCACCAAATCTCCGTGGCGCTCGGAGACGAGCGCCAGCCGGCCGCCGTGCCGCCCGCCGTACACCGGCTCCTGCCGCTCCGGCATATTCGCGCGGGTGGCGAAACCGTACAGCATCGTTCGCACGAATCCGAGCACCGTGCTCTTGCCCGCTTCGTTCGGCCCCTCGAGGATGACTGCATCGGCGTCAAGGTCGAGTGTGATGCCGCTGAGCTTGCCGAACCCGTCGATTGTCGCCGACCGAATCTTCACGCCGTCTCCCTCCGCATCTGCCTCCAAATCGGTTGCCGCTATCCGACACGCTTGTGCTGCCTCACCAACACAGCCGCCGCACGGTTGACTACATGCCGGTCAATCATCAACTGCCGCCGCATCACAAGCCGGCAAGCATCCCAATGCTATATATCCGTTGCTTCCGCATCTCATCGCAAGCTGCCGCAAACGGCATTGCCGACATCCCCAGCCACAACACAAAATCCCCCCGGCCTCCTGTGCCGCAGCTTCCGATGGCATAAAAAGAACCAAACCCAAATCTGCACCACATCAAGCCATTCCGGCAAATTTTCCGCCCATGTGGTGCATTTTTGCCCTTGATTTCATGGAGCGCATCCTACGAGCTAACATTGGATCGGCACCTAAAACCGAGACTCCATGCCAAAAGCCGCCCAGCCCACCTCCAGCTCCAGCATGCCCGCGGGACAGGCGTCGCCCGCTCGAGCAAGCCGTCCGCGGACAGCAGGCCGAAGCTGCCGGGCACCCGCCGATCAAGCCTCCTCCCGCTCCAGCATGCCCGCGAGGCGGGCGGCGGCCCGCTCGAGCAAGCCGTCCGCGGACGGCAGGCCGCGGCTGTCAAGCAGCCGCCGCAGCCGCGCGTTCCGCGTCATCGGCTCGAGCGCTTCCTTGAGCAGCGCTTCCCGGCCGTCGGGGTCGGCCGCCAGCCGGCGCGCCAGCCGCAGCGCTTCGCCCGCGAAGCTGTCTTCCCCGGCAAGCCGGTCGAGATCGAGATCGGGCGCCGTTCGGACCGTCAGCCGGTGCACCCAGACCCAGCCGGACCCGTCCCCGGCCGCCGGCTCGCCGAGCCGCTCGCGCAAGGCTGCAAGCAGCTCGTCAACATTCCGACTCTCGAGCCGGCGGTGCAGCGGGCCGCGCCCCCCGATCACCATTTCCAGCATCACGGAGCGGCCGTCCGCCGCCGCCGCCGCGCCATATACGCTTTCCTCCATCCGCTCCAGCAGCCGCTCCTCGTCCGCAATTCCCTCGATGGAGACGCGGCAGGCGAGCCACCGGACTTCATCGAGCGGCATGAACGTCAGCCGCAAGCCGCCGGACGCGTCGACGTCGACGATATAGCAGCCCTTCGCCCCGGTCTCGCCGGCATGGCGGCCCTGCAGGTTGCCCGGGTAGACGACATGGGGATATTCGTGCAGCACCCGCCGCCCGTGAATATGGCCGAGCGCCCAGTATTGGAACCCCGCGCCGAGCAGATCACTCAGCCTGCACGGCGCATAGGCGTCGTGATCCGGATCGCCGTCCACGTTCGCGTGCAGCAGCGCAATATGAAAATCGGCGCCCGGCGCCGGCCGGTAACCCGGGACGAGATTGTCCGTGACCGCCCGGCGGTCGTACGAAATGCCGTAAACGAAAGCGGCCGGCTTGCCGTCTCGCCGGTAAGCCGGCCGGTGCTCCGCGTTTCCGCCCGCGCCGAAAATATGAACGCCTTCCGGCAGTTCGAACCGTGCGCGCTCCAACCCCAGCGGATCATGATTGCCGTGGATGGCGAACACTTGGGCGCCGGCGGCCGCCAGCCGGCTCCATGACCGGTGAAGCGCCGCCTGGGCGCGCAGGGATCGGTCCGCCGAGTCGAACAGGTCGCCGGCGATGACGACGAAATCGGCCTCTTCCCTCAGCGCCGTGTCCGTCAGCCGGCGCAGGGCGCCGAACTCCGCTTCCGCAAGGCCGCGGCGGACGGCTTCCGGCGCGCCCGCCAGCCCCTTGAACGGGCTTCCCAGATGCAGATCCGCCGCATGGATGAACCGGAACGGGTTCACGTCGTCTCTCCTTCCTCTTCAGAAGCCGCACCGGCCGTCTGCGTCAAGCCGAGGTAAACCTCCTTCAGCTGCGCGATGACACGCTGCAGCGAATAGTCCCGCTTCGCCTTCTCCCACGCCGCGCGCGCCAGATTGTAGCGGTAGCCCGGATCCGAGACGACCTTCTCGAGCGCGCCGGCGAGCGCCTCCGGATCATCCGGCGGCACGAGCAGGCCGTTCACGCCGTCCTGGATCTGCTCCGCGATGCCGCCGACGTTCGTGCCGACGAGCGCCAGCCAGCAGAGCGCCGCCTCGGCGAACACGGAACCGAACGCCTCCGCCCGCGACGGCAGAACGAAAATATCGAAGAACGGCATGAACTCTTCCGGATGCAGCATGTACCCGTAAAAAATCGTATCGTCATATAAATCCAGTTCGGCGGCCATCGTCTCCAGTTCCTTCCGGATCGGACCGTCGCCGATGATGTGCAGGACGAACGTATGCCCCCGCTGTTTCAGCAGCGCGCACGCCTTGAGCAGAATGTCCAGCCCTTTCGCCGGCACGAGCCGGCATACGGTGATGAGCTGCGGTATTTCGTTGTCGTGGGAGACGGGCCGGAATCTCTTCTCGTCGAATCCGTTGGGGATGACCGTAATGCCGTCAGGATTCTTGACGTGCGGCGCCAGATAATCCCGGAATGAGTGCGACACGGTCAGCATCCGGTCGACCTTCGCTTCCAGCTCCCCGTACAGGGAAGTGAGGAAACGGTGCTCGGGACCGTCCGGCTTGATTCGGCCGTTCAGGACCAGCTCGCGCTCGTAGCTGGAATGGATCGTCATGACGACGGGCGTGTCGGGGAACAGCTTCTTCATGACAAGCGCGGGGATCGGATGATGGGCGTGAATCAGATCATACGGCTTGTTCACGCGCAGCCGCGTCCACCACAAGTAGTCGCGGCATGTCTGCAAATATTTGTCGACAACGGGATTGCCCCGGAATCCGCCGGCATCGAACGTTGCGAACTCGAGATCTTCGCTGCCTTTGCCGCGCACCCGCTTCGGGATGTAGAACAGTTCCATGTCCCATCCCATCTTGAGGAACCTTTCCTGGATGTACGGCACCATGGAGGAAACGCCGCCCGGCTGCTCCGGGGGAAAGAACAACGCCTGCAATACCTTCATCCTGACTTCCTCCTCCGGCAGTCGGTTACGCAACTGCCAAAACCATGATATAATAGAACATATGTTTCTGTAAAGGAAGCCATTACGCCTGCTCGGAAGGGATAACATGACCGCTGCATTTGAATGGATACTGTCGCCCGCCGGACGGATCACCTGCGCCGCCTCGGCGCTCACCGTCGCCGGGCTTCTGATCTTCATGTCCGTCCTCCAATGGAGAATGAACCGCCGGCACGCCGCTTACCGTCTGCTGATCGTTGCGCTGCTGCTTGCGCCGGCGTCCTGGATCGAACCGGCCGGCGCCGCGCGGGACGCCGTTTCGGCCGGCGCCGGTCTCCTGTCTTTCATTCTCGTCAATTTCGCCGTGCTTGCGCTCTATGTCACGCTTCGCCGCGGCGACAAATGGATGCTCGCGGCGCTGACGGTGCTGGCCTCCGGCGCGGCCGCTGCGCAATTCGGCCTGGACGCGGGATGGTTCAGCGGAGGCGGACAAGCCCCGGACGCGGCAGGCGAAGCGGGCGTCTTCCGGCCGGTGGATCTCATCTTTCTGGTCATCTCCGGCCTGATGCCCGCCTATATCCTGCCCCGCATCGGCCAGAAGGCGAAAGTTGCGGCCGCGCAAGCGTTTTATTTTCTGGGCCGGCTGATCGCCATCGCGGAAACCGGATCCGGTTCGGCGCTTCCGGCATGGATCCCGGCGGCCGGGCTGCTGCTCATGACGTTTTACTACCATCTGCTGTTCTTCATCCTGTTCCGGCGCACGCTGGAACGGATGCAGTCCGTATACATATCGTCGATCAAGGACGGCCTGACGGGCCTCTACAACCGCCGGCATTTCCTGAAGAAGACGAACCGCTACGCCGGACTCGGCCTGCCGGTGTCCATCCTGTTCTGCGACATCGACAACTTCAAGAAGCTGAACGATACGCAGGGACATCACGCCGCGGACGAAGCGTTGAAGAAAGTGGCGGCGATTCTGTCCGAAGAAGTGTCGGGCGTCGGCACGGCCGGACGGTTCGGCGGCGAGGAGCTCGTCGCTTCCATCGCCCGCCCCGGCGCCGATCCGGCCGCGATCGCCGAGACGATCCGGCAGCGCGTCGAACGGGAGACGACCGTTACCGTCAGCGTCGGCGTATGTCCGGCTGGCGCGGACCTGTCGGTGGAAGATGCGATGCGCCGCGCGGACGAGGCGATGTATATATCGAAGACGACGGGCAAGAACAAGGTGACCGTCCACCGCCCGTCCGCCGCCGCGGCCGGCCAAAAGCAATAAAATCAGCATGCCGCCCGCATGCTGATTCCGAGAAGTCCCCGCTCCGGGAGCGAAGACGATGCAATTTCTCGCCATGTTGACGATGCTGATCGATCATCTCGGCATCGTGCTGTTTCCCGAAACGCCGTGGCTCCGCCATATCGGCCGGCTGGCGATGCCGCTCTATGCGTATGCGCTCGTGCTCGGATACGGCAGAACGCGCAGCTTTCGCCGCTATGCGCTGCGGCTTGCCGCCATCGCCGTCCTCTCGCAGCTTCCGTACCAATATGCCTTGATGGAGCCGGACGAATCGTTCGAGTTCAACGTCGTCTTCACGCTGCTCGTCTCGCTCGCCGTCCTGCGCCTGGTCGACCTTTCCATATCGTCAACATCCGCCCGCGATCCGCGAACCGGGGCCATTGCGCATGGCGGCTCCCACGGTACGGCATGGCGGCTGATGACCGCTGCGGGCATCGCCGCAAGCGGATGTCTGCTGCTGGAACTGCTTCCCTTCGATTACGGCGCCTACCTGCTGCTGCTTGTCCTGATCTATCGCTGCACCGCGGGACAGGTCGCAACGGCGCTTCATTTTTTCCTGAACGCGCTGTATCTGCTGCTCGGGTTCCCGCCGTACCAGATGTACAGCCTGCTGGCCACGCTGCTCATCGCCCACGCCCCGAAGGCGCTCGATGCGATCGGCCGCATCCGCATTCCCCGCTGGCTGTGGCTGTCGTTCTATCCGGCGCACCTCGCCGTGCTCGCCGCCATCCGGCTGCTTGCTGCGGGCTGACCGCCTCGCTTCAAGCCTTCAGCGTCCGCCAGGCCGCATCGACAAGCCGATCGAAGGCTTCGTCGTTTTCTTCGAGATACGCTTCCACCTGATCGATGTCGCGCTCGCTCCCGGACTCGTTCATGAAAAACAGCCCGTACGCCCAGTCTTTGCCGTCCTTGCTGTGCAGCGCCGCTTCATACGGATGCCGGTGCCCTTCCACTTCAAACCGCACCGAGCCGACATAGCCGTCGTCCGTCCGCCGCATTTCCGCTTCGAGGATGTTGAATTTCATGTACTTGCCCTCCTTGCAGGTTTTGTGAATATTTTGTGAACTTTTTCGCCCGGAGCTGCATTTGTCGCAATGTTTTGAATCATTTTTAACACAGTTTTAATCTAAATTCGTTATAATGGCTCCATAGTTTTCGCAGGGAGAGATTTGCGATGAGAACGTTCATTTCCTTGCATGATCGGCCGATTCCCGTATATATGCAAGACACGAATTCCAAGAAGGCGCTCGAAATGCTGGGCGAGGTGCTGAACCGGAAGCTTGCGACCGGCAAGGCGGCGCTGCGCCGCTGCATCCAGTCACTCATCAGCATCGAGATCATCGGCAGCGAAGCGACGCTGCATGCGATGAGCGAGCAGGACACGCGCACGATTTCACTGTATTGACGGACTTCCGTCATTCCCTCCATCCCGGGCGGACGCCGCCAAGGCGTTCGCCCTTTTCCGTTCCTAACCGATCCACTCCGCGAAAAATTTCCGATACCCTTCCCGCATCACCCGTTCCGAGAAACGTTCGAACGCCCGCTCGCGGTTGTCTTCCGACACGGCCGCCGGCGCGGCGAGCGCCATGTTGACCAGTTCGAACCAGTTGTCCGGATTGCCGGCGAACGCGTGGCGGCCGGAAATATGCCCGTAGCACGGATGGTCGGGCTTTACGATCAGCTTGCCCATCGCCATCGCCTCCGCCAGCGGCATCGCGAACGTGTCGAACACCGAAGTGCTCCAGTAAACTTTCGCCGAGTTCATCAATCTGAAGATGTCGTCCCGGCCGAGCGCGAACATCAGCTTCACGTTCGGCGGAATGTCGTATTTCTTCATGCTCTCCTTGTACCGGAGGCCGCCGAACACCATGACGACTTCCGCGTCCGGATGGGCTTTGGCGTATGCGATCGGAATCTCCGGCCGCCGGTTCGGCTCGTCCCGCCCGATCCAGAGCACGCGATTCTTCACGACGGCTGACGGGTCGTAATGCCGCCGCGCCAGCTCCTCCTCGAATCCGATCGGAATGACGTCCACGTCGGTGACGCCGAAATCTTCGGCGAACCGCCGCTTGAGATACTCCGTGTGGACGATCGCCTTGTCGACGATCGAGTAGAACGGCCGCATCATGTCGGCGCCGGTGAGCGCGGGATGCGGGTACGAATGCGGGAACAGCACGCATTTGTCGATGAACAGCTTCAGGAACGTAAACCCGGACACCGTGCAGATGACGTGGTCGATGTTTTCCCTGTACAGCTGGTCGAGCACGATGTCGTAGTTGACGAGATCGCCTTTCTCGTATTCGAATCCCGGCGCCTGGTCATATCCGCTCACAAGGCGCTCCGGCTGCACGAACACGATCTCGATCCCTTCGTCCGCGGCGATCGCCTTGAGGCGCTCCGCGTAAATGCGCGGGCCCTGGGCTTCGGTGAACTGAATCTTGCGCATGACGAGTCCGACTTTGGTCAACGGAAGTTGGCTCCTTTCCGGGTGGGACTTGTCCAGATATTTCGATCATATAACGATCTGTTCGTGAAGGACAGACCCGCGGTTCGCCCGGCGTTCGTGCGAATCCGCAGGCCGCTGTGGTATAATGCGTTCGATCGACTGCAAGCAACGGAATGGACTGAGGACATTGAGCAATCGGGACAAAAAAACGAACGAAAACGTCATGCCGGCCCCCGTGACGAAGCTGCCCGCCGTCTCCGACAGGCACGATGCGGACGAGGAAGCGCCGGGCGCGGCGGACAGGCCGCCGCTGCCCGCAGCGTTCGTCCGCCGGATGGAAGCGCTGCTCGGCGAAGAAGCCGGGGCGTTTCTGCGCGCCTACGGCGAACCCCGGGCGTACGGCCTGCGGCTGAACGGCCGCAAGCTGGCCGATCTGAGGCTGGAGCCGGACAAGCTGCATCGGATGATCGGCCTCGAGCCTGTGCCCTGGTGCCCCGGCGGCTTCTACTACGCTCCGGAAAGCCGCCCCGGCCGCCATCCTTATCATGCGGCGGGATTGTACTACATCCAGGAGCCTTCCGCCATGTCGGCGGCGGAGCTGCTGGCCCCGCAGCCGGGCGAGCTCGTGCTCGACCTGGCGGCCGCTCCCGGCGGCAAGGCGACGCAGATCGCCGATCGGCTGGCCGGGCAAGGCCTGCTCGTCGCGAACGAGATTCACCCCGCCCGCGCGCGGGTGCTCAGCGAGAACATCGAGCGGATGGGCATCGCGAACGCGGTCGTCACAAACGAACCGCCCGACCGGCTGGCGAAGCGGTTCCCCGCTTACTTCGACGCGGTCATGCTCGACGCCCCGTGCTCGGGCGAAGGCATGTTCCGCAAGGACCCGGACGCCGTCCGCGAATGGTCGGAAGCGGCTGTCACCGCCTGCGCCGTCCGCCAGGCCGGCATTCTGGACGAAGCGGCGAAAATGGTCCGACCGGGCGGCCGGCTCGTATACTCGACCTGCACGTTCAACCGCGAAGAGAACGAGAAGACGATCGCCCGGTTCCTCGAGCGGTGGCCCGATTTCGAGCTCAGGCAGTCGCTGCGCCTGTTCCCGCATCGGGAGCACGGCGAAGGCCACTACGCGGCGCTGCTCGTCCGCAGGGAAGACGCGGACGAGGGCGGACGGGCGGCCGCCGGGGCGCACGCCGGCTGCGGGCGCAAAGGCGGACGCGACGCCGGCAGGCGCGATCGCAGCGGCTTCGCCCGGTTCCGCGCCTTCGCCGCGGAGGCGCTCCCCGGCTTCTCCCCGGACGAGGATCTGCCGGGCGGCGGCCCGCTCGCGTTCGGCCAGCAGCTGTACTGGCTGCCGGACGGCGGCGGCCGCTTCGCTCCGCATCTGCTGGACGGGCTGCGCGTGCTCCGGCCGGGCTTGCATCTCGGCGACCTGCCGAAGGACCGGTTCGAACCGGCCCATGCGCTGGCGCTTCACCTCCGTCCTTCGGCGGCGCGCTGGTGCCTGCCCTTCGCGGCGGACGCGCCGGAGACCGCCGCCTGGCTGCGCGGCGAAGCGCTGCCGGCGGACGCGAATCTCGCCGGCTGGGGGCTCGTCGCCGTCGACGGCCTGCCGCTCGGCTGGGGCAAGGCGAGCGGCGGCCGCATCAACAACCGGCTGCCCAAGGGCCTTCGCCGCCCTTGATCCGCCCTTGTCCGCTCATGCCCAAAATTGAATGCCGCGGGGCATTCGTCCAAACGAACCCCATCCCTCGCCATATTATACTTTAGACCGGATGACGCGGGGGAAAGAACGACGCCCGCAACCGGAATATGCGTTCAGGGAGGGTGTTACATGTCCGGTGTAGGTGGAGCATTCACGTCCACGGGTGTGATCCTGGTTCTCTTCATCCTGCTGGTCATCGTATCCCGCGGCATTCTGTACTGATTCCTTCGCGAACCGAAATCGAGTAGGAGGGGGCGGCTAGCCCCCGACCTCTCACACCACCGTACATGCGGGTCCGCATACGGCGGTTCCGAAGGTTAACAAAGCTCAAGGTAACGAGAAAGCAGACTTTTCAGCCCTTTCGCTTCCCAGTAGGAAGTCGGAAGGGCATTGTTTGTGTTACGGGACATTTCCCACGGACCACGGCGTGAGTTCGCCATCATTCGAGCCGCCCATTCGGGCACGCCGAGTGCACGGAGATTACACAATCTGGTCTTGGGTCTCTTCCATTGTTTCCACAGACACATGCGTAGTCGCCTGCGAATCCATGCGTCGAGGTTACCACAGTGGTTCTTGGCGGCAGCCAGACGGAAATAACCGATCCATCCCATCATGAAGCGGTTCAGTCGGTGAATCCGTTCTTCCATCGTCAGCGGGCGCGAGCGGTCCGTTATCTCCCGGACTTTCTTCTTGAAACGCTGAATCGTCCTGGGAGCCAGACGGATTGTGGCCTGCTTGTTCGACAGGAAGCTGAAGCCGAGGAACTTTCGGTTCCACGGCCGGTCTACCGCGCTTTTGTCCCGGTTCACCTTCAGTCTCAGCTTTCCTTCCACAAATCGGATGACCGATTCCATGACCCGTTCTCCGGCCCGCTTGCTGGCCACGAAGATGTTGCAATCGTCCGCATAGCGGACGAAGTGCAGTCCTCGTCTGGTCAGTTCTTTGTCCAAATCGTCCAGCAGAATGTTGGCAAGCAACGGGCTGAGCGGGCCGCCTTGCGGCGTGCCTTCTTCCGACCGTACGACCACACCCCCGGCCATCACCCCGGCGTTCAGGTAAGCGCGAATCAGTTTGAGCACGCGCTTGTCGTCTATCCTCCGCGCCACTCTTGCCATCAGGATGTCGTGGTTCACACGGTCGAAGAACTTCTCCAGATCCATGTCCACGACCCAGCGGAGGCCGCTTTGGATATACTGCTGCGCTTGCCTTACCGCATCATGCGCGCGCTTGCCCGACCGGAAGCCGTAGCTGTGCCATGAGAAGTGCGGGTCGAAGATCGGCTCCATCACTTGCAGAAGCGCTTGCTGGAGAAGACGGTCCATCGCGGTCGGGATGCCGAGCAGCCGCACGCCGCCTCCGGGTTTGGGGATTTCCACCCGTCTGACGGGCGAGGGTCTGTACGTTCCCGCAAGGAGTGCGGCTTTCACCGCTTCCCAGTGTGTGTTCAGGTAAACCTGTAACTCCGTTACCGTTACCCCGTCCACACCGGGGGCTCCTCCGTTCTGCACCACTCTCCTGTAAGCCTTCAAGAGGTTCTCCCTTTCCAGCATCTTCTCCAGCAGGTCGTCCTGTGCTTTGCGAGAGGAAGGGGCGATTTGTGCCGGCAGCGGACTCGGCGCTTGCGTCTCCCTTGCGGCTTCACCGCTACTTCCCGCTGGCAGCCCTCTTGGGAGGTATTCTGCTGTCTATGCCCGTCGCGCGAACGCATCGGTTTCCTCTCTCCTTTCGGCTTAAGCCCTTCCGCTTTCCGGCGTCCCGTACTCGCGTACTATAGCCTCTGCTGACTCCTGCGGATTCAGCGCAGCCTCCCGGCTGCGGTTACGAAGTCACTTCGCGTATTCCGCAGGCCTCCCCGGATAAGAGCGTCATCTTTCCGCCCGCGACCACTGGAGTTTACAGGATTAGTCCTTGGCGGCTTTGGATTTCGTTGTGTGCTGGCAACTCATCCGACTAACCCTGCCTCGAATCCAGTTCGTGTACCTTGGCCCGTGCGTTTGCCTTAGGCTTCCTTCAGATTCGGCCTCGCGACCGACACCCTTGCCCTCGGCTAATGGCAGGCGCTCGCCAGCCCCCATTCCGGACTTTCACCGTAGAGATGACGCCCATGCCGGGCGTACAGCGACGAAATCCGCCGGCCTTCCGGCGGATTTCTCCATTTTCAGGGCGCCTCATGAACCCGGCTCGAACGCGTAGCGGCGGATCGCATGCGCGACGCCGTCCTCCTCGTTCGAGAGCGTCACGGCGTCCGCGGCCCGCTTCACCTCGTCCGGCGAATTGCCCATGGCGATCCCGAGGCCGGCGAAGCGAAGCATGTCGATGTCGTTGTAATAGTTTCCGACCGCCATGATGCGGCTCCGGTCGATGCCCCTGAGCGACGCCAGCCGCTCAAGCGCCTTCCCCTTGCTCACGTCAGATTGCTGCACGTCGATGAAAAGGTCTCCGCTCCGGATGCGGCGCAGCGGGCTTTCCCACGCTTCCCATTCGCGCTGCACGCGGTCCATCTGTTCCTTCGAGCCGAACGCCGTGAATTTCACCAGATGCGGCGGAAGCGGCTCCTCCGGCTGACGGCGGATCGGCTCGATGCGGTAATGGACGTACATCTCCTCCGCTTCGGGCGTGATCGATTCAATGTAGAGGTCAAAAGCGGTGTTTAGGTCAAAATGCACGCCGTTCTCGCGGCAATAGGCGATGTAGCGTTCAATCGTTTCGGGCGGAATGCTGCAGCTGTGCAGCACCTTGCGTCCTTCCGATTCCACCGTGGCCGCGCCGTTGTGCGTGATGAGCGTGCCTGCAAGGCCGATCTCCTCCAGCAGCGGAATCGAGTTGCTCGGCCCGCGGCCGGTGGCGAGCACGATCTCGGCGCCTTGCGCCGCCGCTTCCCGAACCGCTTCTCGCACCGCCGGCGTCAGCCGGTGCCGGTCATTCAGCAGCGTTCCGTCCACATCGATTGCGATCAGGTCGAATTTTCGGTTCATACTGCATTCTCTCCTCTCCCATCCGGTCCGACCGTCAACGTACGGACCATGCGCCCGCCGCGAGCGCGGCGAGCGCTTCGATCTCTTCTCCGGTCAGCTCGCGGTACTCGCCGGGCGGAAGCGCAGGATCGAGCCTGAGCGGCCCCATCGCGATCCGCCGCAGATGGACGACCCGCTTGCCGACCGCTTCGAACATCCGTTTCACTTGATGGAACTTCCCTTCCCGGATCGTGACAGAGACCCGTGACAGCGGGCCTTCCTCCGTCTCCCGCACTTCCGTGACGGCGAGCGACGCCGGCATCGTCCTGTATCCGTCGTCCAGCGTCACGCCCGCTTCGAATGCACGGACGTCGGCTTCGCCGACCGCGCCCGCCACGACAGCTTCGTACACTTTGTCCACATGTTTCCGGGGCGAGAGCAGCTCGTGCGCGAGCCGCCCGTCGTTCGTGAGCAGCAGCAGCCCTTCCGTGTCCTTGTCCAGCCGGCCGACGGGAAACGGGCTCCGCACCCGGTCTTCCGCCTCCAGCAGATCGATGACGGTCTTCTCCCGCGCGTCCTCCGTCGCCGAGATGACGCCCGGTGGTTTGTTCAGCATGAAATAAACAAATTCCCGGTACCGGACCGTCTTGCCGTCCAGGCTGACCACGTCGCCTTCGGGATCGACGGTCATGCCCGGATCCCGGGCCGGCACGCCGTTCACTTCGACCCGGCCGAGCCGGACCGCACGCTTGATCTCGCTGCGCGTCCCGCAGCCCGCATGGGCGAGCAGCTTGTCCAGCCGCATCCCGCGCGCCATCACATCCACCTCCATCCGGGCGCCCGCTCGTTGATGAGAAGGCCGTCCCGCAGCTTGCCCCAGCCGACGGGATAGCCGTCGATGCAGACGAGCGCGTAACCGGCCTCATCCGGCTGGCGCCCGTCTTCGACGGGCCGGAGGTTCAACCGCTCCGGCTCGAGCGGCAGCGTCTCGCCCTTCAAATATTTCAGCGCTTCCGGCTCATCTGCGCCGTATTCGACGCGCCGCGCGGCGTCTTCCGCCGCCAGCCCCATCGCCAGCGCCTGGGACGGCGCGAACCGTCCGCGCCTCGCTTCACCCAGGAGCCAGCCGTGGCGCACGACGCGCAGCCCGGACAGATCCGGCACGCCCGCCGGCTGCGCGTACAGCTTCTCCCCGACCGCAATCAACCGGCCGGGCAGGTCGCCGAGTCCGGGCAACACTTCCGCCCGGAATGACCGCCAGACTTCCGTAGGATCCGCTTCCTGTCCGCTCATGGCATGTCCGCGCTTGCCCGCTTTGCCGCCATTCCCGCGTCTTCCGGCATTCGGCCGCGTCTTCAGGCGAGGCCTGTCGGGCTTTCCGGAACCCGACGTTTCAGCCGGATCTTGCGGCGCCACCCCGACGTTCAAGCCCGGAGAGTCGCCGCCCTGCCGGCGCAGCACGGCCGCATAGTGGCCCTCGCCTTCGATGCGATGCGGCCAG
Source organism: Thermobacillus composti KWC4 (assembly GCF_000227705.2). Classification (GTDB taxonomy): domain Bacteria; phylum Bacillota; class Bacilli; order Paenibacillales; family Paenibacillaceae; genus Thermobacillus; species Thermobacillus xylanilyticus. Next base: position 1,519,205 of record NC_019897.1, on the reverse strand, counting down.
AGGCGCACCGTACCGGCGACCGCCTCGACATGGCGGTGCTCGATCCCTTCGAGGCTTACCCAGTCCGGCCTGCCCGGCGCCCAGCCGTGCGCGGGCGGTACCGGCACGACCTCGAAATCCGGCCGCTCCGCGAGCAGTTCGGCGATCCGCTCCTCGTTCTCCTCCGGCGAGAACGTGCAGGTCGAGTAGACGAGCACGCCGCCCGGCGCAAGCATTTCGGCCGCATGGCGCAGAATCTCCCGCTGCATCGACGTCCAATGCGCCGCGGGATGCCGCAGCCAGTCGGCGATCATCGACTCGTCCTTGCGGAACATCCCTTCGCCCGAGCAGGGCGCGTCGACCAGAATGCGGTCGAAGAACGCGCGGAAGACCGGCACGAGCCGCTCCGGCTCCTCGTTCAGGACGACGGCGTTCCGGACGCCGGCCAGTTCCAGGTTGCGGGCGAGCGCCTTCGTCCGCTCGCGGGCGTTGTCGTTCGCAACGAGCAGCCCATGCCCCTTGAGCTTTGCGGCGATCTGGGACGACTTTCCGCCCGGCGCCGCGCAGAGGTCGAGCACCCGGTGCCCCGGCTGCACGTTCAGCAGCTCGGCCGGCGCCATTGCGCTCGGCTCCTGGATATAATAAAGCCCGGCGTGATAGTGCGGATGTTTGCCGGGCCGATCTTCTTCCGAATAATAATAGCCGGCCTCCGCCCACGGCACCGGCTTCAGGCCGGCGGAAAGCGGCGAGCGCATCCGGTACGATTCGCCGTCCGTCTTCAGCGTGTTGACGCGCAGGCCATACCGGCGCGGCGCAGCGTACGAAGCCAGCCAGTCGTCGAATTCATCGCCGAGCAGCGTTCGCATGCGGGCGACGAACAGCTCCGGCAGTCGGACGGTCATCAAAATTCCTCACTTTCTTAAATATTGTAACATCAATTTTGTTAATATAGATGGTATTATGTATAATAAGATCAGCCATCATGCCACCCATTATCGGATTATTGGAGGTTCAGCGTCAACCCATGCGGAAGAAAAGAAGCAAGATGCCTTTCATCTACGCGGCCGTCGTCATCGTCTTGTTCGGTGCCCTGTTTGCCCTGAAGTACATGAACCGCAGCGATCTGTTCGACAAGCCGGTGTCGGATCTCAACCCGGCGACGCGGGAACTGCTCGAAGATCCGAACTACCAGAACATCATCCTGCCCGGCAAGCTCGAGGAACGGATCGCCAGCGGCGAGCCGACGTTCGTCTACTTCTTCGCTTCGACCTGCGGCTACTGCCGCGAGACGACGCCGATCCTGATGCCGATTGCGGAAGAGCTGAACATCGACCTGCCGCAGTTCAACCTCGCCGAATTCCAGGAATATTACCGGAAATACAACATCGACTACACCCCGACGCTGGTCTACTTCGAGGATGGCAAGGAAGTTGCCCGCATTGAAGGCGGCATCGGCGCTGCCGGACATTCGGCCGACGATTACCGGGCGTTCCTGCAGAACCCGAAAGGAGACGCGTCATGAAGACGAAACGCGACTGGCTGCTCGGCGGCGTCATGCTGATGCTGGCGGCATTTCTGATCGTAACCGGATGCGGTTCCGGCAAAGATTCCGCCGGAGGCTCCGGCTCAAGCGAACACGCCGATCACGGCATGACAACCGAAGGCGAGATTCTCGAGACGACATCCGGTCCCGACGAACTGCCCGCATTCCTGCTGAATCATACGAACCGCACGGTCGACCTGTACGCCGCCTCCTATGAATACAGGGAAATTCTGCGCCAAATCAACTGCTACTGCGGCTGCATGAAATTGGACAACCCGCACGATTCGCTGCTTCGCTGCTACATCGCCGAAGTACGGGCCGACGGCTCCATCGTATGGAGCGACCACAGTGCGGCGTGCGGCATCTGCAAGATGGAGCTGGAAGACGTGATGGTGCTTGCCAAGCAAGGCAAGTCGACGGACGAGATCCGGGACACCATCGACGCCAAGTACAAACCGGCAGGCCTGTAATTCCGGTCCGGAATGTGCCTGCCGGACATACCCGTCTATTCGCCGTCCGCGCGGGGCTGATCCCCGTGCGGACGCGCCGTTTCCGCGGCAACCAGCCCGGCCAGCTGCGGATCGATCACGCGGATCTCGATCGGCTCGGGCTCTGGCGGATGGCCGCCCGAGCCTTCCGCCAGCCACGCTTCGAGCGGCGCCAGCACCGCAGCCGCGTCTTCCCGCAGCCTTTTTACATCAATGCCCGCCTCCGCATCCGCGTACCCGTCCAGCTTCTCCAGCGCGGCGCGCAGCAGTTTAACGGCGCCGGTGTAATTGTCGTTTTCATAATGATGAAGCCCGACGGCAACCTGCAACAGCCCCTGCCAGAACCGGCTTCGTCCTTCCTCAAGCCACAATTCCTCCATGACATCATGACATTCGTAATAGTCCCGGTCGCAGTTGAACAGGACGAGAAACCGGACGAATTTAGGATCTGTCGCCAAGCGCCGCCTCTCCTCCCTTGGCCCGCTCGATCGACGCCTGAATGTCCTCCGCCAGCAATTTCAGCCCGATGACGTCTTCCTGCTCCCACAATTCGTTGAATCGGAGCTGGTAGCGCGCCGCTTCCCGCACCTTGTGATAGAAATAGAGCTCCTGGATGCCGGCCAGCACGTTCGAGACGAGATTCGAGCTGTCCTCGAAGGTTCGCTGGGCTTCAAGAATCTCCTTGCGGATGCTCGACATCTCCTCATCCAGCCGGAACGCGGCTTCCGCCGCCTTGCGCAGCCGCTCCTTGACGTGCGCCGGAAGCTGCTGCTTGTACTTGTAGTTGAGCGAGTGCTCGATCGTCGCCCAGAAATTCATCGCGAGCGTGCGGATCTGTACTTCGGCGAGCACTTTCTTGAGCCCGAGCGCCGTCTGCACCGGGTATTCGACGATCATGTGATAGCTGCGGTAACCGCTCTCCTTGTGGTTCGTGATGTAATCTTTCTCATATACGAGCGTCAAATCTTTGCGCTCCCGGATCGAATCCGCGACAATGCGGATATCTTCGACGAACTGGCACATGATGCGGATGCCCGCGATGTCCTCGATGCCTTCTTCCAGCCGGTCCATCGGCACGTTCAGCCGTTTCGCCTTCTCGAGGATGCTCGAGATCCGCTTCACCCGGCCGGTGACGAATTCGATCGGCGCGTAGGATTGACGCGTCTTGAGCTCACTGCGGAGCGTTCTGAATTTGACCTTGAGTTCTTCGACGGCTTGTTCGTAAGGCAGCAAAAACAAGTTCCAATCCCGTCCGTCCATGCGGAAACCTCCTCCCGCAAGAAGCTAGCGATGATCCGCTCCTACCGCGTCGCCGACCCGGCGGAAGCCTTCCCGGGCAAGCAGAGCGGACAATTCGGCGGCGATGCTGCGCACGACGCCCGGACCTTTGTAGATCAGCGACGTATAGACCTCGACAAGCGATGCGCCGGCGCGAATCTTATCGTATGCATCCCGCGCGTCGAAAATGCCGCCGGAACCAATGATCGGCAGTTTTCCTCCGGTCAGGCGGTAAATCGTCCGGATCACGTCCGTCGACCGTTCGCGAAGCGGACGGCCGCTCAGGCCGCCCTGCTGCGTGCGGTTCGGATGCGTGAGTCCGTCCCGCGACAGCGTCGTGTTCGTGGCGATGATGCCGGAGACGCCGCCGCTTGCCAGAATGTCGACCGTCTGCTCCAGTTCGGCTTCGGTCATGTCCGGCGCGAGCTTGACGACCACCGGTTTGGGCGCTCCGCCGGTCCTGGCTGCCTGCTCCGCAATCTCCCCATGCACGGCGTCAAGCAGCGCCTTCAGCTCCTCGCCGTGCTGCAGTTTCCGCAGGTCGGGCGTATTCGGCGAGCTGATGTTGACCACGAAGAAATCGCCGTAAGGGTAAAGCACCCGCAGGCAGGCGCGGTAATCATCGGGCGCCTTCTCGTTCGGCGTCGCCTTGTTCTTGCCGATGTTGACGGCGATCGGCACGCGGCGCTCCCGGAGCCTCGCGAGCCGGGCCGCCATCGCCTCCGCGCCTTCGTTGTTGAAGCCCATCCGGTTGATGAGCGCCTCGTCATCCGGCAGCCGGAACAGGCGCGGCCGGTCGTTGCCGGGCTGGCCGACCGGTGTCACCGTGCCGACTTCGAGAAACGCCAGACCCATGCCGGCAAATCCCTCCACCGCGACGGCATCCTTGTCCAGCCCGGCGGCAAGCCCGACCGGATGGCGGAACCGGATGCCGAACAGTTCCGTCTCCAGCCGCGGATCCGGCTTCACGTTCCAGAAGCTGCGCATCATCGGCAGCACCCCGGGCAGCCTGACGGCCTTGCCGAGCCCGTGGACGATCAGCCGGTGCGCCCGCTCCGGATCCATCCGGAACAGAATCGGTCTGGCAATCGTGCGATACAACATGCGTTCCACTCCGTTCTACAGTCCGTATGCTCTACTGCAACAGTTTATCTTTTCCTGAGGGAAAAAGAAAGCGTGCAAACGCCGCGGCATCTGGATCAAGGCACCGGTTGCGGGACCCGAGGGGAAACGGTTACAATGATAGGAGAAACCGTTACAAGAGAGGGTCGATTGCCGATGAGCGCAGTTCGCAGAAGGCCGCCGGCCACGAAGAAACCGGCGCAGAATGAAATCAACAAGAAAGCGATACTGTGGGTTGCCGGCGCATTCGCCGCCGTCGTCATCGTCATGTCGGTGCTGATCATTGTGAACGGCTGAGACGATTCGGTCTCAGCCGTTTTATGTCAACCAGCGGTACACTTTGCCCGGATTCGTCTCGTCCTGCGTCGCTTCCAGCCGGAAGCGTTCGGCTGGGGCCGAGATTTCGTCCGGCAGCACCCCCGATGCGATCGTGACGCGTGTACCGAGCGGCGTCATGTCGTACAGTTCCTCCAGATCTTCCTTCGCCATCCGGATGCAGCCGAGCGACTCATCCCGCCCGATGCTGTCCGGCTCATTCGTGCCGTGAATGGCGTAGTCGGTGTCCGACAGCGTCATGCCGCGGCTGCCGAACTCGCCGTCCTCCCTGCCGTTCGGATTTTTCACTTTCTCGCTGATGACGAACACACCTTCCGGCGTCCTGTCGCCGCCGAGACCGATCTCGTAATTGCGCAGGATGACGTTGCCGCTGACGAGCGCCAGCCGATGATTGGCCTTGTCGACGATAATTTCGAGCGGCGACTCGGGCAGGCCGTCCGGCGTCCCCGCGTTCCAGGCCGCAAATCCGCCTTCGGCCGGCATGCCCGCTTCCGGCGACGGCCGCAAGCTCGCCTTCCGTTCCGCTTCCGCCGCGGGAGCGAACAGCTCGCGCAGGACGGGCGAATCGCCGGCGAGCCAGTTGTCGGGGTACGGCCGCACCAGATCGTCCAGCGAAGCCGGCCACTCGCCGGTCGATTCCGCGTAGCGGCGGATGGCGCTGCGCAGCACCCACCATTGCTCCCGCCGTTCGCTCCACGCTTCGAGCAGCCCGAGCGATTCCGAGGCATCCGCCGGCGTGCAGACGCACGCCTCCGGGTCGAACAAGCGGACGACCGCTTCCCCGGCGTCCGAATCGCTTCGCTCCACGGCGAGCAGCAGCCCGTCCGCCGCACTGTTCCAGATCCGCCAGCCGTCCTGCTGCGCCAGCTGGACCGCGATGCCGCGCACCGGCAGACGGGTGCCGTACAGGAGCGTCTCCAGCGCTTCGCCGACCGGCGATCCGGCGGCCGGATCGACCACGCGCACGGCGACCGGTCGGATGCCTTCCGCGGCAGGCCGGTCATCCGGCCGGACGGCGGGTCCGTCGCCGCCATCGGATCGAACCGGCTGCCCGGTCGATCCTTCCGTCGCGGCAGCAGGCGCATCCGCCGCCGTCCGTTCCGCGCCCCGATGCCCGTCCGGCGCGCCGGTCGTGACGGCGACGAGGCCGATCAGCATGACGGCCAGCAGGGCGGCGCGCTTCGCCAGCCGCCGCCGGCGCCCCCGGTTCCATTGCTCCAATGCCTCCCGGGGAGCGGCGTCCGCCAGCGGATGCCGCTTCCGTTCGTACGCTTCATAGATGTCGCCGGCCTGCAGAAAGCAGTAATTCGCTTTCGCTTCTTTGCCCTGCTGCATATACGCCCTGCCGAGCAGATACCATGCCATCCGGTTGTCGGGGTGAAGACGGACGTACTGTTTCAAATACTCGATGTCCGCTTGTTCTTCCAATCGGAATCCCCCTTTCCGGCCGGCAAGCCCGTATAGGGTATATATCGGCAGTCAGTCCGCCCGGTTTAGACCGGGCGGACTGGAGTCGCCGCAGGAAGATCAATATTGCAACTCGGTCTGCTTGTCGCGAATCAGCACGGCGCGCACGCCGCTCAGCCATTGCACGTCCAGGTCCAGCTCCTCCGCGAAGAACCGCACCGGCAGATACAGCCGGTTGTCGCGTTAGAACGGCGCCTGCGGCAGCTCCAGACTGCCGGAAGACGATTCGACCGTCTTGCTCCCTACACGAATCCGGTACCAGGCGTCACCCTGTTTCAGCGTCGTGACGCCATTTGCCCCATATTCGACGGTATAACCGAGTTCTTCGCTGATCACACGCACGGGCACGAATGTCGTGCCGCCCACGGCAATCGGCTCCGCATCCGACTCCAGCACCGTCCGGTTGTGGACGATCTCGATCGCGCTTCCTTCCAGCCTGGCCGGCGCTGCGTACGGACGCACGATCCGGATGCGGTTGTTGCCGCCGTCCGCGATAAGGAAAGCGCCGTCCCGATAATCGCCGGCCGGTTCGACGACGCCCGGGAAAACCTCGGCGACCCGCCCGGACTGCGCGTTCAGCGTCGTGACGCGTCCGTTCTCGATCTTGCGGATGACGTAGTTGAGCGTGTCGGCCACATAGATGACGCCGGACGGCGAAACCGCGACATCCATCGGATAATAGAAGTTCTCTTGCGACGCGGAACCGTCCTTGAGCCCGAGGATGCCGGTGCCTGCGATGGTCGTCACCGTGCCGTCCGGCGATATTGCCCGTTCGCATCCACCGCCGTCAAGGTCACTTTGATCGATGCCGTCTGCCGCGTTGCAAAGATCGAGGCCAAATGGAACGGCAGCCGGACGACCGCCTGGCCGTTCACTTCTTCCGCCCCGCCTTCAAATTTCAGAACGGCATAACGGACAACGTGGTTGTTGCCATCATGCTCGACATGATCGACGGCGTTAACGTCATACCCGTCGGGCGCGACCCAATGTTCATCCAATTCCACCTTGAACGGGCTTTCCGGCAAATTCCGGAAAGGGTTCAAGCCGTTCGTGTCGCGTAACAGCGTGTCGGCGAAGGCGAAATATTGCTGATCATACTCGACGTTCACCTGATAGACGAAAACGGCTCTGCTGCCCGTAAATCCGGAGAGCTTGATGTCAAGGGTCTTGACATGGGCGCTGTAATCCGAAGCGGATACCGCGACGGTCGGCCCCGGCGAAGTTCCGGGATTGGGCGAAGGTCCGCCGGTGAAAATGGCAACAAAAATTGTCGAAAAAAACAGAATTCCCCCCGCTTCCGCCCGGCAGGACGAAAACAGGGGAAATGAAACGGTTCGATACGGATGTTCTTATTTATTAAACGGCTGATCCGATACTTTGATCGAATCGGTCGGGCAGCCGTCGAGGGCGTCCTGGAGATCGTCGTAAAGCTCTTCCGGAATTTCGGTCGTGCCGGTGTTGCCGTCGCCGCCGTAGATGACTTCCGCAAGCCCTTCATCGTCATAGTCGTAGATGTCGGGCGCCGATGCTCCGCATGCGCCGCACGCAATGCAGGTTTCTTTATCCACCCAGGTATACTTCGCCATGAGATGTTACCCTCCTTGTATCTATCGCCATACGTTGCTGCAACCTTCATTCATCACTATATAATAATTCTTCCTCCGATTGCAAGGATGTACCGCGAATTCTCCGATTCCGGATCAGGGCGGACGGGCCGCCGAGCAGCATGCCGGCGGTCAGCACCGCCTCCTCGCCGAATTTGTCCCGAAGTTCGTCCATCGTCCGGATGAGCGCTTCGCGCTTCGGCTGCTTCTCGAAATCGAACAGGTCAAGCTGGACGACGGTCTCCTGTTTCGGCGACAGATTGGCCAGCGTGATGCCGAGCAGCCGCACCGGATCTCCCGGGCGGTGATGGCGGTCGAACAGCCGGCATGCGATGCGGTGAATTTCCACCGGATCGTCGGTGGGAGATTCCAGTGTCTCCGCCCGCGTACAGGTCCGCATGTCAGGCGTCCGGATCGTAATCTGCACCGTGCCGGCGATGAGCCGCTGCCGCCTGAGCCGCCGCGCCGTCTGGTCAGCCAGATTGAGGAAAATGCGGCTTGCTTCTTCGTGGTCGGTCACGTCATGCGGGAGCGTCGTCGTATGGCCGATCGATTTGTTCGGTCCGCGCTCCGGATTGACTTCGGCCGTGTCGATGCCGTTCGCGGCCGCCTTCATCCAGGCTCCGTACACGCCGAACTGCCGGATCAGCAGCTGCTCGTCGCATGCGGCAAGCTCGCCGATCGTACGGATGTTCATCCGCGCGAGCTTCGCGGCCGTCTTCCGGCCGACGCCGTGCAGCGCGTCGCACGGCCGGTGCCACAGCACCGCCGGCACGTCCCGGATGCGGAGCACGGTGATGCCGTTCGGCTTCTTCATGTCCGACGCCATCTTCGCCAGCAGCTTGTTCGGCCCGATGCCGATCGAGCAAGGCAGCGACCATTCGGTGCGGATGCGGCGCTGGATCTCCTCCGCGATCTCCAGCGGCGTGCCGAACCTGCCCGACCCCGTCACATCCAGATAACATTCGTCGATCGAGACAACTTCGACGAGCGGCGTGTATTGCCGGGCGATGCCGAGGAAACCGCGGGAGTACTTGCGGTACAGGTTGAAGTCCGGCCGGATGATGATCAGCTCCGGACACACCTTGAGCCCCTGCCGAACCGTCATGCCGGTGCGCACGCCCTTCTCCCGCGCCGCGTAAGAAGACGTGACGATGACGCCCCGCCGCTCCTCGACGCTGCCGGCGACGGCGATCGGCTTGCCGGCGAAGTTCTCCGGTTCCTCCGCTTCGTGAACCGAACAATAGAACGCGTTCATGTCCAGATGCAGGATGACCCTGCCTTTTGCCCCGCTGCCCTCATGGCGGCTTTCGGTCGGCGGCATATCCAATCCCTCCGGAGGTCTTCCTGTATCCAGCATATCCCCGGCCGGCGGCGCGGTCAACCCGAGGCCGCTGGTTGCCGGACGGCCGCGCGCACCGGCTGCCGGCCGCAGCACCGCAACACCGCGGCGGCCAGGGTTTCCCGTCCGGACGTTCGATGATATAATAGGAAATTATGATCGAAGTCGAGTGGGATCACAGGGAGGCGCTTCCGCAATGAAAGTCGATATCTCCGTATTTGACACAACACTGCGTGACGGCACCCAGGGCGAAGGGATCAGCCTGTCGGCGGAAGACAAGGTGAAGATCGCCCTGAAGCTGGACCAATTGGGCGTTCATTATATCGAAGGCGGCAATCCGGGCAGCAACAGCAAGGACATCGAATTTTTCCGCAGGATGCGGGACATGAAGCTGAACGCGAAGATTACCGCATTCGGCAGCACGCGCCGGAAGAACAGCCAGGCGGATCAGGACACGAGCCTCGTGCGCATCGTCGAATCCGGCGTGCGGGCGGCGACCCTGGTCGGCAAGTCGTGGGACTTCCATGTGACGACCGCCCTGCAGACGACGCTGGAAGAAAATCTCGCCATGATTTACGATTCATTCGCCTTCCTCAAGCGCCGGGGACTGGAAGCCATCTACGACGCCGAACATTTCTTCGACGGCTACAAACATAATCCCGAGTATGCGCTCGCTTGCCTGCGGAAGGCGGCCGAAGCCGGCGCGGACTGGATCGTGCTGTGCGATACGAACGGCGGCACGCTGCCGAACGAAATCTACGAGATCGTCTCCCGCGTCGCGAAAGAGATCGACAAGCCGATCGGCATCCATACGCACAACGACTGCGAGCTCGCCGTCGCCAACACGCTGGCGGCCGTTCAGGCGGGCGCCCGCCAGGTGCAGGGAACAATCAACGGCTACGGTGAACGGTGCGGCAACGCCAATCTGTGCTCGATCATTCCGAATCTGCAGCTCAAGATGGGCCTGCGCTGCGTCTCCGACGAGCAGCTCGGCCAGCTCACGAGCGTCGCCCGCTATGTCAGCGAGATCGCCAACGCGGTCATGCCGGTCGGCCAGCCGTATGTCGGCAACGCCGCCTTCGCGCACAAGGGCGGCATCCACGTCTCCGCCATCCTGAAAGATCCGAAAACCTATGAGCACGTCCAGCCCGAACTCGTCGGCAACCAGCGGCGGATTCTCGTTTCCGAGCTGGCGGGCCAGAGCAACATCATCCACAAGGCGCAGGAGATGGGCCTCGACATCAGTTCCGGCAACGAACGGGCGCGGGCGGTCATCGAGAAAATCAAGACGCTCGAGCACGAAGGCTATTCGTTCGAAGGCGCCGACGCTTCGCTCGAACTGCTGCTGCGCGATGCGTTCGGCGAACAGACGCAAATCTTCAAGCTTGAATCGTTCAAGATGCTCGTCGAGAAATCGGACGGCCGGCTGGTGTCCGAAGCGATCGTCAAGATCGACGTGGACGGGGACATCGTCTACACCGCCGCGGAAGGCAACGGGCCGGTCAACGCGCTGGACAACGCGCTCCGGAAAGCGCTTGTCCAATATTACCCCGAGATCATGAACATCGCGCTGACCGACTACAAGGTCCGCGTCCTGGACGAGAAGGACGCCACCGCCGCGAAAGTGCGCGTGCTGATCGAAACGACCGATTTCAAGAACACCTGGAGCACCGTCGGCGTGTCCGACAACGTCATCGAAGCGAGCTGGGAAGCGCTCGTCGACAGCTTCCGCTACGCGCTGATGAACTGCAAGAAAACGCCGGCCGCGCAGGAGGACAAACGCGAGCAGCTCGGAATCGTCAATCATTGAGTCTTTCAAAAATGGGAAGCGCTGATCAACTCCATTTGTCGATCAGCGCTTCCCATTGTGTTTTCGACAGTACGCCGACAACCCGCTCGCGGATGACCCCGTCCTTGTCGACAAGCAGTGTCGTCGGAAACTGCGACACTTTGTACAGCTCGGTAACGGCGCCTTCCCTGTCCATCAGAATCGGGAAGGTCAGTTCATGTTCTTCGACGAACCGCCGGGCGTCCCGTTCCCGGTCGTACTTCGTGCTGTTCACGCCGATGAGCAGCAGCCGGTCCGCATGCCGTTCATGCAGCGCCTGCAAATCCGGCGCTTCCAGGTCGCACGGCCCGCACCAGGAAGCCCAGAAATTGATCATCGTCAACTTGTCCGACGCTCCCCCCGCCCGCACCGTGCGGTCGCTTAAGTCCGGCAGTTCGAACGACGGCGCCAGATAGCCGATCTTCGGTTTCTCCTCGGCAGCGGCGGACGATCGCACCGCTCCCGTCTGATTCTGATGAATGGCCAGAAGGGTCAGGATCACGATCACAACGGCCATGGACCATGCGCGTTTCATTCTCCGCTTCAACTCCCGCTGAATTGTCCTCATCTTATCATGCCCAAATTTGCCGTTCAAGCCATCCGGGAATAGCCGCAGGAAGACGCGGGCACATTAGTCTCGCCAAGGAACGCATTTCAATTGGAGGAAAACGCGATGGAGAAGGCAAGACCCGGGTGGCTGACCGCAGGCGGCGGAGGCGCGGCCGCGGAGCGGAACCGGCAATTTCTGTCCGGCAACCGCTCTGACTCGCGCGGCCGTTCCGGAGCCGGAACGGGCGGGGGCGCGAGGAAATGGGCCGGGTACACCGCGCTCGCATCCGTCCCCCTCGTTATGGTGCTCGGCAATTCGATGATCGTGCCGATCCTGCCCGATCTGGAGCGGCAGCTGAACATTACCGGCATCCAGTCCAGCCTCGTCATCACGCTCTTCTCGCTGGCAACGGGCCTGTTCATCCCGATCGCCGGCTATCTCTCCGACCGCTTCACGAGGAAAGCGGTCATTCTGCCTTCCCTCGCCGTCTTCGGGGCGGCGGGCCTTCTGGCGGGCTATGCCGTCATATGGAAGAATTATCCTCTGTTGATCGCCGCGCGGGCCTTGCAGGGCATCGGAGCGGCGGGCACGGCGCCGATCGCCATGGCGCTCATCGGGGACATGTACCGCGACGGCGCCGAGAGCGAGGCGCTCGGGCTCATTGAAGCGTCGAACGGGACGGGGAAGGTGCTCAGCCCGATTCTCGGCACCCTGTTCGCGCTCATCGCCTGGCAGGCTCCCTTCTTCGCCTTCCCCGCCTTCTGCGCGCTTTCGCTTGCGGCCATGGCGTTCATGATCCGTGAACCCGGGTCCGGAGACCGGCCCCGGCTGGCGCATTATGCCCGCCAAATCATCGGCGTTTTCCGCGCACAGGGAAGCTGGCTCATTCCCGCCTTTCTCGCCGGTGCCACCGGATTGTTCAACCTGTTCGGCGTGCTGTTCTTCCTCTCTGATGTGCTGGAGAAGCCGCCTTATGCCATAACGGGCGTGGCGAAGGGCGGCGTGCTCGCCATTCCGCTGTTCGGCCTGGTCGCCACATCCTACGCCACCGGACGCTGGATCAAGAACAACGGGCGGCTGATGCGCACCCTGATGAACACCGGGCTCGCGCTGCAGGCCGCCGCGTTCGCGGCGGCCGTCTGGCTGAACGGCAACATGCCGTTGCTGATCGCCTTGCTCACGTTGAGCAGCGTGGGCACGGGGATGCTGCTCCCCTGCCTGAACACGATGATCACCGGCGCCGTCGATCGCAGCCTTCGCGGCATGATCACGTCGCTGTACAGCAGCCTGCGCTTCCTCGGCGTCGCGTTCGGGCCGCCGGCGTTCGGCTGGCTCGCCGGCATCTCGCGCGGCGTGCTGTTCGGCGCCGTGACAGGGCTGGCCGCGGTCGCCCTCGCCCTCGTCTTCTTCCTGGTCAAGCCGCCGAAGCGCGCGGGCGATGCCGGATGACGCGCACCCGCGCGTGCGCTATACTGAGAGTGACATTCGACGGCCGGGAGGAAGCCATGATCGTCATAGCCAGCGAAGCCTACGAGCAGCTCATGGAAGCCTGCCGAACGGCATACCCCGCAGAAGCCTGCGGACTTCTGATCGCCGCCGGCGGACCCGGCGGCCCGATAGACCGGATCCGTCCCGTGCGCAATGCGCATCCGCGGCCGGAATCGGGCTACCGCTTCGATCCCGCCGACTGGGTGCGCGCCTGGACGGAAACGCGGCAAAGCCGGCGACGGATCGCCGGCTTCTATCATTCCCACCCGCATGGAGCTCCGGCGCCTTCCGCCGCCGACCTGACGGGCTGGCGGCAGTTCGGGAGCCCGGATTTCACCTATTGGATCATCTCGCTTCGTGACATCAAGCGGCCGGAAACGGCCGCATACCGGATGCAGGGCAGCGCGCCGGATTCGCCGTTAATGCCGGCTGAGATACGCATACAGATCGCCGAGCGTCACGATGTTGCGCGCGGCGATTCTGTGTAAATATCGCTGCCACAGCTTCGCCGTCATGATCGCATCTTCCAGCGCATGATGGCGCCTTGTGATCGGCACCCCGTTCGACTCCAGCAGTTCGTCGAGCCCGTAGCTGTCCCGGTTCGGTTCGAGCCATTTCGCCACCATCATCGTATCCAGCACGCGGTGGGTCAGCCGCACCTTCGATGTCCGCCACAACGCGGCGTTGAGGAACTGCTTGTCGTGCCCGGAAGCGTGCGCGATCAGCACCCGCTTGCCGATGAACGCCATGAAGTCGCTGAGCGCCTGCACGAGATCCTCGCCATGCGCCGCCATCTCATTCGTGATCCCGGTCAGTTCGACGATATGGCGGGGAACGCGCCGCCGCGGGTTGACGAGACGGTAGAACTGCTGCGCTTCCATCAGTTCCGGTCCGCGCATCAGCACGCCGCCGATGGACAGAATCTCGTCTCCGTTCTCCGGATAGAATCCGGTCGTCTCCAGATCGAAGACGACCGTCTCCAGTTCCATCAGCGGCAGGTCAAGCGCCGACTGCTTGCGCTGCTCCTTCGCTGCCTGGCGGATGAACGCCATCTGCTGCGCGCCGGGGGCGCCGAACATGGATGCGATGGCCGGCGTGAGCCCTCCCATCTTGTAGAGATTCCAGGCCCGACCTACGCCGCGATCCCCTTCCTTCACGTCTGATCACCACCGTCATGTATCAGCCGGAACTTGCCTGCAATCTGCCGCTGCAGGCTGTGCCGCAGCCGCTGCACCGTGCCCAGATGGTGACGCAAATCCCGCCTCATCGACTTCGTGAGCAGCGTCACCGCCACCTTGCCGTTGTTCGCATACAGCCCGCCCTTGTTGCGCGACGCGGCCAGCAGCCGCAGCTTCAGGAAGAAGCCGAACGCGGCTTCGCAAGCTTCCGCGTCCGAAGCGGAAAGTCTCCCCGTATCCCGCAGCCGCCGGATTCTCGACAAGGTCGACGTCTCCCGGATGCCGCCGGTGACCGCCATCAGCCGGACCGCGCTGACGAATGGAATATAGGCGCCATACTTGATATCGACGCTGCCGGCGTCTTCGCCGTACCGTTCGGGCAGCAGCTGGCCGAACAGGCCGACAAGCGGCTTGTAGCGCATCGTATTCTGCAGCATCCGCTCCGCAATGCCCGGATGTCCCTTCGCATTGCGGAAGTAGTGATCCTTCAGCCTCGCGGCAAGCCGCTCGTCGCCGCTTACGGCGCGGCCGTCGGACATAATGAGCAGGTAGCGCACATGCTCCCAGTGCGGATCGTCGAACCAGCGGTCCAGCTTCGCCGTCCATCCCGAGAACGCATCGCACCATGCCTCGTTCGCGCTGATCACATTGCCGTCGCAAGGCGGGTATCCCGCACGTTCCAGCGTCTTTACGATCAAGCCGCCCAGTTCGCGGAACCAGGCGCGCACTTTCTCCGGATCGAGGCCGGGGCCGGGATCTTCGTACAGCAGTCCGCTGTCCTGGTCGCTGGAGAGCGTCTGCTCGCTTCGCCCGCCGCTGCCGAACAACAAATAGGCGTAAGGCACGGGGGGAGCGCCTTTCCCCGCCCGTGCCATCGCTTCTTCGGACAGGACGACGGCGCGCCGGATCAGCGCGTCGTGCATCCCGTTCAATATGGCGTTGAAGGGTTCGACCGATTCGCCGTCGCCGCCGGGGAGCAGCGCCTCCATCCGGAGATGGAACCGGTCCCGGAGATCGCGCAATGCATCCGCGTTCCCGGTCGAGCCGATTTCCTCCATCAGCCTGACAAGCGTCGGATCGTTCATGTGCGCATCTCCCCCCGGCCTGCGTAGCCATCGTTTATGCTGATTCCATTTTATTACGGATCAGGCGTTCAGCGCATCTTGCGCTTTTTTCATTTGTTCCGGATAACCGTAGACGCCGTGTTCGCTCAGGTCCAGGCCGATGATTTCTTGTTCTTCCGTGACGCGGAAGCCGATCAGGGCTTTCATGATGCCCAGGACGATGAACGAAGCGACGAGGACGAAGGCGCCGCAGACGACAACCGATTCGAATTGCACCCACAGCTGGTACCAGCTGCCCGTGTAGAACAGGCCGCCTTGACCGACGCCGACTTGCGCGGCCAGTTCTTCCGTCGCGAAAAGACCATTGGCCAGCGTGCCCCAGATGCCCGCCACGCCGTGCACCGAGAGCGCGTAGATCGGATCGTCGATGCGCAGCTTGTCGAACATCTTCTGGCTGAAGTAGACGACGATGCCTGCGATCAGACCGATGACGACGGCCGCCCACGGTTCGACGAATGCGCAGGATGCCGTGATGGCGACGAGACCGGCCAGCGCGCCGTTCAGCATCGTCGTGATGTCAGCCTTGCCCGCCGCGATCCAGGTGATCAGGAGGGCCGCAACCGCGCCGGCCGCTGCGCCGAGCTGCGTGTTGAACGCGACATAGCCGAAGAAGCCGTCGCCTACCGCGACCGTGGAGCCCGCGTTGAAGCCGAACCAGCCGACCCAGAGCAGCAGAACCGCCAGTGCCGTGTACACCTGGTTGTGGCCGAGAATTTGGTTGGCCGAGCCGTCCTTGTTGTATTTGCCGATCCGCGGCTTGAGCAGCACGGTTGCCGCGAAGGCGCCGAGCGCGCCGGTCAGGTGGACGACGGTCGAACCGGCGAAGTCTTGCGCGCCGTCTTCCGCCAGCCAGCCGCCGCCCCAGATCCAGTGCGCAACGACCGGATAGATGACGCTCGCGAAGAACAGCGTGAATATTAAATAAGAAGAAAGTTTCGCGCGTTCCGCGAATCCGCCCCATGCGATGGACAGCGAGATCGTGACGAACGCGGTTTGGAAAACCCAGAACGCGGCGTTCGCGTATCCGTCACCTTCCGCGCCGACCAGCGGCGGATAGTAGAAGAAGTCGCTCAGGCCGATGAACAGGTTGCCTTCGCCGAACGCGATGCCGTAGCCGACCGCCCAGTAGACGAGCGATGCAAGGCCGACCGTGAAGATCGTCTTGCCTGCGACGTGGCCGGCGTTCTTCATCCGCGTCGAACCGGTTTCCAGCAGGATGAAGCCGCCTTGCATGAGGAGGACGAGGACGCCGGCGAGCAGGACCCAGAGCGTGTTGAGCCCCATGTCCAGCAGCGCGGTCGACGGTGCTGCAAGCGCCATGGCCGGGAACAGGCATAGCAGCACGCCTGCAGCGAGTGTCAGTTTTTTCACCATGTTGACCACTCCCATGTTATTTATTCTTACATTACGGGAAAGACTTAATGTCATTATAGTCAGAACGTCTCACTTTGACAATAATCATTTTTCGGTTTTTGGGTGAAAAGTGCAAAAAAATCTAACGTTCGTCTATATATCCGCCGTCAACGTTAAGTTTTTTTACGTATTCATCATCGATTTACCGGCTGTCTTCCTCCGAATCTTCGCTTTTGCGGATCGGCTTCCGCCTGTCGTCCCCATCGTCTCTTAAACATTATGTATGATAATCTGACATAGGATTTGCCATTCCGAACGGCAAAGCATCACGTTTGACTGTATGGCCGGGGATTGGTTATCATAACTATTTAGAGAGCGTTCGACGTCGGAAGGGTGGTGAGAGCTTTGGACCAGAACTTGTTCCGCATCGGAGAGCTCGCGGCGAAGGCCAACGTCAGCCCGCGCACCATCGATTTCTATACGACGATCGGCCTGATCCGCCCCGCGAAACGGACCGCCGGCAACTATCGGCTGTATGGTCCTGAAACGATCGAACGGCTGAAACGTATTGAACAGTTGAAGAAAGAAAAATATACGCTTGAAGAGATCAAGGAGATGCTCGACGGTTGGAAGCGCATTTCCTCCGAGGAGCAGATCAGCCGCAAGCTGACGGACCTGCAGCTGTCGCTGAGCAAACTGCAGCGCGAGGTGAAGGAACTGGAACCGGTGCTCAGCCGGCTGAAGCCGCACCAGGCCCGCAGCGTCTGCAAGCGTCTCATGCCGCAGACCGCCGCCTGCGTCGAAGCATTGCTGCTGCTCATTGACAAAGCCACCATTCTGTAAGGAATAAGAAAAGCATTTATGAGCTGCTCGCTTTATAGCCTATAAACAGGCTTATCTTTCAACGCAAAACGGACTCGCCATCCCGTAAAGACAGCGTCAGCCGTTTTGCCGGCATGTTGCATGGGTTTGACTTAACGAAACGGAGGGGTTCACTTGATTGGCTTTTTTCACCCGATGGATTTCCTGATTTTCATCGCGTTTGGCATCTCGCTCTGGGCGCAGTTCCGCGTCAAGGGAACGTTCAACCGCTGGGCGGAAGTGCCCAACATGCGCGGACTGACCGGATATGAAGCGGCGCGGCGCATGCTCGATTCGCAAGGGCTCCACGATGTGCCGATCGAACCGGTACGCGGCGTGCTGACCGACCACTACGATCCGATCCAGCGCGTCGTGCGGCTGTCCGAACCGGTTTATTATGAGCGTTCGATCTCGGCCGTGTCCGTCGCCTGCCACGAGGTCGGACACGCCATCCAGCACGCACAGCACTATCCGATGCTGGTGCTCCGCCACCGCATGTTCCCGGTTGTCCGGTTCGCATCCGGCATCGCGCCGTTCCTGCTGATCGCGGGCTTCTTGTTCAACGCGCTGAACCTGATCGGTTTCGGCATCATCTTCTTCTCCGCGGCGGTCGCCTTCCAGCTCGTGACGCTGCCGGTCGAGTTCAACGCCAGCAGCCGGGCGCGGGATCTGATGATTGCGGAAGGGTTCATTACGCACGAAGAGGAGCGCGGCGTGGCGAAAGTGCTGAATGCCGCCGCGTGGACGTATGTGGCGGCGGCGCTGATCGCGCTGCTCGAGCTGCTCAAGTACATCATGATTTTCACGTCGGCCCGGGAAGAATGACGCCTCGCAATGGCCGAGCAAATTCGAGAGGGCTGCCAGCGTCCGATGGACGCCGGCAGCCCTCTTTTATGCAGCAGCCGTATTGCTCAGGTTGCAGGACCATATTCCTTGTGAAAATAATCCAGCAGATATTTGTGAAACACGCGCGCGACGAGCGGCATCGGCTCGTCCGCACGGTGAATGATGCCGATGGTCCGCGTAACCGGCTCCTTCAGCTCGATCTTGACCGGCATGAGCGGTCCGGTCTGCTCGAGCGCCATCTCCGGCAAGAGACTTACGCCCATGCCGGCCGCCACGAGTCCCCGGATCGTATCCGTCTCTTCGCCTTCAAAGGCGATCTTCGGCGTAAAGCCGGCCTGAAGACACGCCTCCCAGACGATCGGTCGGAGCGAATATCCTTCGCGGAACAGTACAAACGGCTCATCCTTGAGCTGCGAAAGCTCGATCACCGGCTCGCCGGCCAGCCGATGGTGGCGCGGCAGGACAGCCAGCAGTTTCTCCTTCAGCACCGCATGGCCGCACAGCAGGTCATCCTTCTCCGGCAGCGGCGAAATGAACGCCAGATCGATTTCGCCCGACAGCACGTCCCGGACCAGCGAAGCATACGTGCCCTGTTGGAAATGGAACCGTACGCCGGGGTGGAGCTTGCGGAACTTCGCGATCACCGTCGGCACCAGATGCGTGCCCAGACTATGCGGGAAGCCGAATCTGACCTCCCCGTTCTCCGGATCGGTCAGTTCATGGATTTCCGCGATCGCGCGCTCCAGATCGGCGATGATCGCCTCGGCGCGCTTCAGGAACAGCTTCCCCACATGCGTCAGCTGCAGATTGCGCCCCTTCGGGATGAACAGCTTGACGCCGAGCTCCTCTTCCAGCAGATGAATCTGCCGGCTGACCGCCGACTGCGCGACGTGCAGCTCTTCCGCCGCCCGCGTCACATGCTCGCGGTTCGCCACTTTCACAAAATAATACAACTGCCTGAGTTCCATCGGATCCTGCTCCCGCCCAAGTCACATTGAGCCCCTTCACCTGCTCCGCCGTTGCACGAATATGCCCAGCATGAGAAAACCGGCAAGGCACCCTCCGACATGAGCCCAGATATCAATTCTAGGGGATATGATCGAATAAAGCAATCCGAACAGTAGAATCGAGTAGACGGTTTTGCGCGACGCCTCGTCCATCGCCCGCTTCCGGAACAGGGCGAGATACAGATAGGCGCCGAATACGCCGTACACCGCGCCGGACGCGCCGGCCGCAAAGTGCGAGTCGCCGACGTGCACCGCGGCGCTGTACACATTCCCCAGGATTCCCGCCATCAGATAGAACGCCGCGTATCTGCCGTGTCCGAGCAGGCGCTCGAGCGGCGGCGCGAACACGAGGAGCGCAAACCCGTTGAACAGCAGATGTTCCCATCCGACATGGAGGAAGACGGACGTGAGGTACCGCCACGGTTCCACCAGGCCGTAGGGGTCGTAGACCGGAATCATTCTGAAAAATCCCGCTTCGAACAACGGATCACCCGGCAGCACCAGATCCGCGATGAACACCAGCAAATTCAGGGCCAGAATGACCGATGTGACGGGATACATCCGCAAATATTCGCGAAAACTTTCGTAGCGCAGAAAAATCATCGGTGAACCTCGCTTCCATGGATTGGACAATGGCCGCGGCGAACGATTATAATGAAGGCTGAATCTCGACTTTCGCAAGGAGGTTGTTTCGAAAATGACCCAGGAACGTACAGGCGCCGCCTTGTTCAAAGGCAACCCGATCACGCTGATCGGCCCCGAACTGAAGCCCGGCGACAAAGCGCCCGATTTCAAACTGAGCAAATCGCTGCTCGAAACCGTATCGCTCGCCGACTTCGCCGGCAAGATCAAGCTGATCAGCGTCGTCCCGTCCATCGACACCGGCGTTTGCGACGCGCAGACGCGCCGTTTCAACGAAGAAGCGGCCAAGCTGGGCGACAACGTTGTCGTGCTGACCGTCAGCGTTGACCTGCCGTTCGCGCAAGCCCGCTGGTGCGGCGCCGCCGGCGTCGACCGCGTCGTCATGCTGTCGGACTACAAAGACCGGAACTTCGGACAAGCTTACGGCGTATTCATCAAGGAACTGGCCCTCGATTATCGTGCTATTTTTGTTATCGACGGAAACGACACGATTCGTTATGTCGAATACCTGCGCGAGATGACGGAGCATCCGGATTACGACAAGGCGCTTGCCGCCGTCCGCGAGCTGCTGTAATTCGCCGAGACGGAAACCGCCGGCCCCACGGGGAAGCCGGCGGTTTTCTTCTTCCGGCCCCCTGTCCGGCCTGTGCAAAACAAAAGCCGTCCGCATCTGTCGACCGGACAGCATGTCGTAACGGCTTTCAAGTTACGGCGATTCCGTCTTGTAGGCTGCCAATTTCTTGTCCAGCGTACGGTAGATGTCAAGGATAACCCGATAATTGGAGCCGAGATCGCCGAACGATCCGCGCGATGCCGAGTAAATGTCGACTGCCGAGGTGACCGGCCCCGTCGCGATGACCGATACGGTGATGTCCATCGTCCGGCCGAACGCCGTCCGCTTCTCCATCACGATCTCGCCGACCGATTCCACTTCGTGCAGCACTTTGTACCCCTGCATCTTCTTCAGGGTCGAGACGATCTCTTCCCAGGCTTTCTCTTTCGACAATCGGTAATAATGGGATTTCAGCAACGGGTCCTTCGCCCGGTCGCCGGTCTGTTCGAAGCTCCGAATCAGCCCGATCAACGTACGCTTCAACAAATGTCTCCCCCTCCGGCGTCTCTTTCCAGCTTCCCCTATGATACCATGAAAAGACGGCCGAGAAAACCGTCCATTACGGTTGCCGGCATGCGAGAGCCTCCGGATGCATCGCGTGGAGCACCGGAGGCCCTACGTAGACGGCGCTTGAAGCCCGCTGACGAGCGTCGGAATCCCCCGCCAATGCCGTCCGGCCTGTGTGTTTCTGAACCCGCACTCGCAGGTGGGTGACCGCAGGAACGTTTTTGAAGTCCCCTTTCGGGGGCATGTCAGCCGCGCTCCGATGTAGGTCTCCCTTGAAACAGCCATTGGTTCAAAACAACGATGGAGGCCGTAACGAACACCGCAGGATGTACTACGTATTATATCCCCGCCCCGGACAAAAGTAAACCGCCGGATATCAATTCTTCGTCTCCGCTTCTTCGGCTTCCTCCAGCTGTTCCTGCTGCTGCCGCTCCTGCTGCTCCTTCAGCTTCAGATAGATCTGGTAGAAATTGAAAAAGGACAGATAAGCGATAAAGACCGCGCTGAAGAACGGCAGCAGAAACGTAAAGCGCATGCTGATCCACGCGATGCCCGCGGCAGCAATCGCGGACGACAGCGAGCGGAACGGGCGGCCGATCGTGATGAGGACGGCGTTCTTCAGCAATTGAAGCGTCTTCATATGATAGTGCACGACCATGGAGAAGAAGTTGAACATCGACACGACGAGCAGGAGCGCGATGCCCATGAAGACGTAAGAGATCAGCTCAATCCCCGGAGCGCCGTTGAAGTAGAAACGGATGTCAAGAAAAATGACCAGGAAGATCAGCGAATAGAGAATGCCGCCGAACATGCTGACCTTGTAATTCTCTTTGTATCCGCGGAAAAACGTCTTGAGCAGCGGCACATCGACATCGCCCATCACCCATTTGCGCACCGTCGTGAACATGGCGGATGTCGCCGGGAACAGCACGAACGGCACCGCCACTGTGGAAACGAGCAGCCCCGAGAACACCTGGTCCCATACCGGATCCGTGTTCGACAACGGAACGATGACGCCGAAGAAGAAAAGATACCAGAACGGCAGCGACGTGAGCACCCACAACAGATTCGTGACCGACAGCCGCATGATCCATTCCGATATTTTGTAAAAGCCGCCCATCATGCCTCGCATTTCCATCGCTGAATCCCTCCGTTATCCTGACTCCTCTGCCCTGCGGATCAGATAGAAAGAAACACCGGGGCGTCGGAAGACGGCACCGCGAACGCGCCCTCCCGGTGCCCCGGTTCCTATCCGGTCCTGGTTATTCCTCGGACCAGCCGCGCGACCGGCGAACGTCGCCATAGCTGCGTCCGCCTGCGCGCTGACGGCCACCCTCGGAGCGGCCGTAGCCTCTCCCGGAATCGCCGTATCCGCCTCTGCCGCCGCCGTATCCGTTGCCGCGGCCGCCGCTGCGGGAATTTCTTCCGCCGTAACCGCCGACGGCACCGCCAAACCGGCGCCCGCTCGAACGGATATCCGGTCTGCGCTTCTTCGCGCGGATCGGATCTTCCGGCGTCAGCTCGATTTCGACATCCTTCTTCTCGCCGGTCAGTAGCTTCATCGCCGCCGCGACCAGGTGGACCGAATCGTACTGTTCCAGCAGCTGAATCGCGATGCCTTTGTATTCGGCGAAATCGTCCTGCTGGATGATCTCGATCAGCCGTTCAGCCGTCACGCGCTGCTTCCCTTCGATCGCCTCGGCAAGGCTCGGCAGCGGACGGCGCGCGATGCGCTGGCGCGTCACCCGTTCGATGAAGTGCAGATGGTCGATCTCGCGCGGCGTCACGAACGTATAGGCGACGCCTTCCTTGCCCGCGCGGCCGGTACGGCCGATCCGGTGAACATAGCTTTCCGGATCCTGCGGCAAGTCAAAGTTGATGACGTGCGTAACCCCGGAGACGTCGAGACCGCGCGCGGCAACGTCCGTCGCGACGAGGACATCGATGCTGCCGTCGCGGAACTTGCGCATGACGGTGTCGCGCTGGTTCTGCGACAGGTCGCCGTGCAGCCCGTCCGCGGAATAGCCGCGCTTCTGCAGCGCTTCGCTCAGTTCGTCCACGCGGCGCTTCGTGCGGCCGAACACAATCGCCAGATCGGGCGATTCCATGTCGAGCAGCCGGCTGAGCGCCTCGAATTTTTCCCGTTCATGCACTTCAATGTAGATCTGCTCAATGCTCGGAGCGGTAATGTTCTTCGGAATGACCGACACATGCTCGGGGTTGCGCAGGAATTGCTGTGCAAGCTTTTGGATGTTGGGAGGCATCGTCGCGGAGAAAAGCATCGTCTGGCGCTCTTCCGGCACCAGGCTGAGAATCGTCGTAATATCCTCCATGAAGCCCATGTCCAACATTTCGTCGGCTTCGTCCAGCACGACCGTTTGGACATCGTCCAGCCGGATCGTCTTCCGGTTGATGTGGTCGAGCAGCCGTCCCGGCGTGCCGATGATGATCTGCGGCTTCTTCTTCAGCGCGCGGATCTGTCTGCCGATGTCCTGTCCGCCGTAGATCGGCAGCGTGCGGATGCCTTTGTACCGGGCGAGTTTGCCCAATTCGTCAGCCACCTGAATCGCGAGTTCGCGGGTCGGGGTCATGACGAGGGCGACGATCCGCTCTTCCTCCGGCGGAATCTTGCTGATGAGCGGGATGCCGAATGCGGCCGTCTTCCCGGTACCCGTCTGCGCTTGTCCGATCAGGTCGGCTCCGCTCATCGCAATCGGAATGGCTTTCGCCTGAATCGGCGTTGATTCCTCGAAACCCATTTCGGTAACGGCCTGCAGCACTTTCGGCTCCAGGCCGAATTCAGCGAATGTTTTCAAACTTTCTCAAACTCCTTTGTCCACTGTGCCTTCTTTAAAAAAATATCCCACTCATTATAGCACAGGTCAGCTCGCGAATACCAGCGAACGGAAATCGGCGATACTAGGCGGTGTTGACGTCCGTTTCCATACCGGGAAAGGAGCGATGACCTTGAACGCCGCGCGCCGCGTTTGGACGGCGCTCGTCATGACTTGCGCCGCGGCCCTGATCGCTTTCGGCTTCAATTTTCTCCTCATTCCGCATCGGCTGCTCTCCGGCGGCGTATCCGGCGTGTCGATGCTGCTCAGCTACGCGACGGGACTCGATACCGGCATCCTTTATTTTGCACTGAACCTTCCGATCTTAATTTGGGGCTGGTTCGCGCTCGGCCATGCCTTCATCGCCTGGAGCATTTATGCCGTCGCCGTCACCTCTTTCCTGATCCGGATTGCGCCGGTCCATTCCCTGGCAGCCGACCCGATCCTGGCGGCCGTGTTCGGCGGTGTCGCGTTCGGCATCGGCGCCGGACTTGCCCTGCGTTACGGCGGCTCGTCGGGCGGCATCGACATCATCGCGACGATTGTAACGCGGCATCGCGAAGTGCCGATCGGCATGCTGCTGTTCCTGATGAACATGAGCATCGTCCTCCTCCAGGCGCTCATGTCGGAAGACTGGGAAGGCGCGATGTACTCGCTGCTGTCGATGTACGTGAGCGGCAAGGCGATCGACATGATCCATATCCGCCAGCTCAAGGTCACGGCGTTCATCATCAGCTGCGATCCGTACCGGCTGCTCGAGAAACTCCGCCGCCTGCCGCGCGGCGTCTCGATCGTGCCGATCAAGGGCGGCTATACCGGGGAAGACAAGGTGATGCTCATGACCGTCACGACCCGGTACGAGCTGTCCACCCTGCGCGCCATGATCCGCAAGCACGATCCGAAGGCGTTCGTCAACATCGTCGAGACCGTCAGCGTCATGGGCGATTTTCGCAAAGTGTGAACGCTGCCTTTCATTTCCGGCTGTTCACTGCCAGTATCGAATGTTATAATGATAATGCACCCGGGCTTTCCGTCCTGCGTCCGGCCCTGTAATTGGTTTGAATCCGTTCGGGGAAGGTGATGCAAGTGGAAATGGCAACGGTGACGTTGTGGCAAATTGTCGAAAGGCATGCGCCCGAGCTTCTCCCGTTTCTGACGCGGAGAGAACTGAACATGAACATCGTGCTCCGCGAAGGATTCGACAGGCTCGAGCCTGAAGACGCGCTGGAGATTGTGCAGCACAGCATTTGCGAACAGCAGAAACAGAAGCTTCTGCATTGACCATTTTTAAAGACGGGAACGGCTTGACCGTTCCCGTCTTGTTTTTATCTCGACGCCGGACGGCAAGATTCTGCAAAATCTCGCAAAATTCCTCTGTCTGCAGGTTACTGCCTGTAATATAATATTAATGATGTCAAGAGAGAGCTTGCGGGGAGCGGAGAAACCATGGATATCCTGTTCACGATCTTGTTGCTGCTTCACGGCCTGATGTCCGGCAACGGCGGCCTCGACGGTCTTGCGGGCGCGCTGCCGCAGAGGGGCGGCGGGGAGATCGTCGCGGAGACTCCCGGAACGGACGGAGCGGCCGAACCGTCCGGCGGAAAGACCGATCCCCAGCCCGACGCGCCGAAGATCAAAGGCATATACGTCACGGCCCACAGCGCCGGAGGCTCGCGCATGGAGCAGCTGTTTGAGCTCGTCCGCAGCACCGACCTGAACGCGATGGTCATTGACGTGAAGGACGACTACGGGGACATCACCTGGCCGACGGTCAATCCGGACCTCGCCGAACTCGGCACGACGAAGAAGATCATCAAGGACATGGAAGCGCTGATGGCCAGGCTCGAGGCGGACGAGGTCTACCCGATCGCGCGCATCGTCGTGTTCAAGGACTCCGTCCTCGCCGAGAAGCGTCCCGACCTGTCGTTCCGCAAGGCCGACGGGAACGTATGGAAGAACGGCCGGGGCGAAAGCTTCGTCAATCCGTACCGCCGCGAAGTATGGGAATACAACGTTGCGGTAGCCAAGGAAGCGGCAAAGCTCGGATTCAAGGAAATCCAGTTCGACTATGTCCGTTTTCCGGAAGGCTTCGAGAAACGGGCTGATGAGCTGGCCTATGACAAGACCGACGAGAGCCGCGTCGATGTCGTAAGCGGTTTCGTGGAGTATGCGAAGAAGGAGCTCGAACCGCTCGGCGTCCGCGTATCGGTCGATATTTTCGGCTACGCCGCATCGGTTCCGGCCGCGGAGGGCATCGGGCAGGATTTCGTCCGGATATCGGAGCATGTCGACGTCATCAGTCCGATGGTCTATCCGAGCCACTACAGCACCGGTTGGTTCGGGCTGAAGGATCCGGACAAGGAACCTTACGCCACCATCAAGGGGGCCATGGAAGACACGCACGAGAAGCTGGAGCCGCTCGGCAGCTCAAAGCCGGTCATCCGGCCGTGGATCCAGGATTTCACGGCGAGCTGGCTCGGCAAGGGGCACTACATCCCCTACGGCAAAGCCGAGGTCGAAGCGCAGATCCGGGCGCTGGCCGATACCGGTGTCGACGAGTTTATGATCTGGAACGCGGGCAACAAATACACGGCCAATGTCCAGTACTGAAGAATGAAGGGCTGCACCCGCATCGGGTGCAGCCCTTTCGCGTCAATCACAGGTTTATTGCGACAAGCGAAGCGCCAGATTGTACAAATCCATGTTGAACGGCTTCTTCGTGCTCACGACGGTCTCGATGTCCGTCGCGACCAACTCGCCGCTCACGATACCGCAGCCTTTGCTCGAGTCGCCTTCCATCAGCTTGCGGACGGCGAAATCGCCGAGCCGGCTGGCGAGAATCCGGTCGTTGTGCGTCGGCGAGCCGCCGCGCTGGATATGGCCGAGCACCGTGACCCGCGGTTCGATGCCGCTGCGCGCGGTGATCGCTTCGGCGATGTCGTTGCCGCTTGCGGCGCCTTCCGCCACGATGACGATGCTGTGCCGTTTCCCGGCCTTGAAATTGTCATGCATCCGGCCGGCAATCGCATCGATGTCGTAGGGCACTTCGGGCACGATGATCGTCTCCGCGCCGCTCGCGAGACCCGCGTAGAGCGCGATGTCGCCGCTGTGGCGGCCCATCACTTCGACGACCGACACCCGCTCGTGCGACGTCATCGTATCGCGCAGCTTGTTGACGGCATCCACGACGATGCTGACGGCCGTATCGAAACCGATCGTGAAATCGGTGAACGGGATGTCGTTGTCGATCGTGCCCGGCAGCCCCATCGTCTTGATGCCGAGTTTGCTCAATTTGTAGGCGCCCTGGTACGATCCTTCGCCGCCGATGACGACGAGGCCGTCGATGCCGCGGCTTCTCAGCACTTCCGCGCCGCGCTGCTGCCCTTCGGGCGTCATGAACTCCTTGCATCTGGCCGTCTGCAGAATCGTCCCGCCGCGCTGAATAATGTCGCCCACGCTGCGAAGATCCATCGGGAACAGATCGTCCTTCAGAAGCCCTGCATATCCCCGCTGCACGCCGAACACTTCAAGGCCGTGGAACAGCGCGCTCCGTACAACCGCGCGGACCGCCGCGTTCATCCCCTGCGAGTCTCCGCCGCTCGTCATTACTGCAATGCGTTTTACTGCCGACATCGTATTCCCCCTGTACTGTATTCAATTGGTGTGATAGCCATGCAATGGGCGGCCGCCTCAGCGCGGCGGCTTCGCGCGGCGCCGTATCCACAGCACGTTCAGCCGGAAGAACAGCCGCGCCATCGGGCTGTTTCGCATCAATTCGCGCGCGACGAAGCGGACGACCGGCTGCTCCGCGGCCTTCGGGTCGGACAGATAGACCGCAAGCAGCCCTTCAATTACCATTTTATGGAATTTATTGGACGGCAACCGGCATGCCGCCTTGCGCGCCTGATCCGCGATCCATCCGATCCGTTGCAACATTTCCGCGTCGTTCTCATAATAGCTGCAGAAATTCAGATCGCCGCCAAGCCGGTCCTCCTCCTGGTCGATCAGATAGTCGAGCAGGATGTGCAGGCCGCACAGATAAGGAAAGTAGGCGCCCGCCATCCGCTCCGCGTCCCGTTCCGTCACATCCGGCCGGCAAGCCTCGACGAACAGCGCGAACATGCCGAGCGTCGAACCGGTCGCGGCCGCGAACTCATTCCAATACAATTCGGGATGGTCCGTCCGATGAAGCGCCCACCACCGGTGAAGGCTTTCCAGCCGCTCCTCCCGGCGGATATGCTTGTACACCTGCAGATCGCCGTAAAGCCCGGCAAACCGGGCGACATGCGGCTGCACCTTGGCATAGCCGGGCAGCCGGCGGATATTCTCCTGGCATGCGGCAACGAGCGCCGCCAGGTAGCCGCCGTCGTCCCGTTCGGCGCGGTGCGCATAGTAATCGGTCGTCTCCGCATCCGGGTCGACCGCATCGAGCATTGCCCGGTGCAGCAGACGAAAATCGTCGGGATCGAGCGACGTGCTGCGGTCGCACAGATTGTCCAGATAATCGCTGATCGTCTGCAGGGCGACGATCAGCGGGACAAGCTCTCCGTGGCGATCGTTGACCGCCGCCGCGAAGACCGCCCCGCCTTCGCAATGAAACTGCTTGCTTGACATGCTGGCCAGCGCCTGCGTGCGCAGCTCCGGATCGGGGATCGCCTCCGCCCGCGCCCGCCAGCGCGCCAGTTCATCGTACACCGCGGGCAGCACGTGCCGGTACATCCGATACATCAGCCTCAAGGGTCCGGCCGGCATGCCGCTCCCATGTTTCCGTGTCGCGTTCAACGGCGGCGCCTCCGTCCTTCAGGTGTGGCGCCGCGAATCAATCGTCTGATTGATGCGGTACCAGATGTTCAGATCGTTGATTCGGCTCGCCTGCTCCGCGATATCCGCGTTGAGCCTGCAGGATGTCTCGAAATCCTCTTCCTCGTCGAGCTGCCGCTGCAGCTCGCGGATCCTGCGCTCCAGCGCCAATATCCGGTCCGGGATGCGGCCGCGGATCGTTTCCCACCGTTCGAGAATCGCGCTTCTCACTTCCAGGGGGTACGTCTCCCACTCATGTTCAAGATCCGGCACCTCAATCCCCAGCCGTTCATCGTAGACGAACCATGAATCACCCATTGTGAACCTCCACCCAATAATGTACCATGACATCCGGCATAATTCCAGCGCGACCAATCATCCCGTTGGCGAACAGGACCGAATCGCCTATAATGAGAACGAAAGGATGGATCAACACAATGGACTACATGACATTCAAACAGATTTTGCTTGACCGGCGCAGCGTGCGCAAGTTCCAGGACCGACCCGTGGAGGCCGAGCAAATCCGCGAACTGATCGACTGCGCCCGCTACGCGCCGAGCGACACCAACTCGCAGACCTGGGAATTCATCGTCGTTACGGACCGCGAGAAGATCCGCGCCATTGAAGACATGACCTGGCAGCAGCTGCACGCGCGGGCGAAGGAAGCCGAGGAGCGGGGGCTCGCGAGGGAAGCGCGGCTGCTCGTGAAATCGTTCGGGCCGTACGCGACCGCCTTCTCGGACGCGCCGGCGCTCGTCGTCTGCCTCGCCACCCCGTACCAGTCGAAGTTCCGCGAGCGCATATTCGATCCCATCGGCCTCGTGCCGGATGAAGTCTGGCGCGAAGAAGGGATCAAGAGCAGCTGCCTCGCGGCGATGAATCTGATGCTTGCCGCCCACGCGATGGGGCTCGCCACCTGCCCGATGACGGGGCCGGTGCTGCTGGCTGAAGAGCAGCTGAAAGCGTTCCTGAGCATCGACGATTCGCGTCAGATCAACATGGTCATCGCCCTCGGCCATCCGGCCGAAACGCCGGGCAGACTCCCGCGCAAGGAGATCGACGAAATTCTGACGATCATTTCCTGATCGCACACAATCGGACAGGCTGTCTCCGTGGATCCGACAGCCTGTTTCGCCATGCGGCCCGTCATCCGCCGAGCTTGGCCAGTTCTTCGTCGTCGATCTCGTAGTTGGCGAACACGTCATGCACATCGTCGTTGTCGTCGAAGGCGTCCATCATTTTCAGCAGCTTCTCGGCGTTCTCGCCCTCCACCTTGACCGTCGTTCGCGGCAGCCAGCGAATGCCGGCGCTCTCGAACGTCAGGCCGCTTCCTTCGAGGGCTTGCTTCACTTTGATGAAATCGGCGGGAGCCGTCAAGATCTCGTACAAGTCCTCGTTCACGATAATGTCCTCCGCTCCGGCATCAATCGCCGCCATCAGCATCGAATCTTCGTCGATATCATGCGCTTCGCGGCTGACGACGAGCAGCCCCTTCTCATCGAACAGGTACGAAACGCAGCCCGACTCGCCCATGTTGCCGCCGCGCTTGTTGAAAATGGCGCGCACGTCGGCCGCCGTCCGGTTCCGGTTGTCGGTCAGACATTTCACCATGATGGCGACGCCGCCCGGGCCGTACCCTTCGTAGATGATTTCTTCGTAATCTTCGCCCCCGGCGGTCGCCGTCGCGCGCTTGATCGCGCGTTCGATGTTCTCGATCGGCATCTGCTCCGCGCGGGCGTTCGCGATCGCGTTCTTCAGCGCAAGGTTCGCTTCGGGATACGGACCGCCCCGGCGGGCGTGCATGTAGATTTCCCTCGCCAGCTTGACGAACTTGTTGTTCCGCGCCTGGTCGGCCTTGCCCTTACGGTCTTTGAACAGTTTGAACTTCGGCATGTCATGATCCTCCCGGGCTTGATTCCATACAGCAGTTTACCACTGCCGGCGGTTTCCGGTCAAAAAGAGGCAAACAAGAAAGACCCCGGATGATCCGGGGCCTTGCTCGTGTCGTGCATCTTCTATTATAAGAAGTTGTTCATTCTTATAACTTGATGACGTTGGCCGCTTGCGGTCCGCGATTGCCCTGAGTGATTTCGAATTCGACGAGCTGGCCTTCGTCCAGCGTCTTGAACCCTTCACCCTGAATGGCCGAGAAGTGGACGAACACGTCGTCGCCGTCTTCGACTTGAATGAAGCCGTAACCCTTCTCAGCGTTAAACCATTTTACCGTACCTTTCAAATGAACAACCTCCTAAAATTCACGCCGATCGTCCGGCGCTTACACACAGTATAAGCGTTGGCCGACCAAAAAGCAAATCAAACTTTCCGGAGGCTGCACATTTTCTTTCTGCGGACGCGGCGTTCCAACGGAATCGTGTTCCTTATACAGGCGATGCGGGCCGATCATGCGGCAGCTCGCCGGCGACATAGCGGCCGCTTCCGTCCCTGCCGTCCGCCGCGAAGTCGTCCATGAACCGCTTAAGCGACGCCTCGCGTCCGGCGCGGTGATGGTCCAGACTGCCGTAATACGAAAAGTCGAACAGATCTTGCAAACCTTCCAGCTTGGCCGTTGAGACGTCAATCTCGGTCCGCGCTTCCCTGAACAGCTCCTCCTGCGGCAGCCTGTAGCGCGGATCGACCGCGACGGCCCGGAAACCGCGCCTCGCGGCAGCGGCCGTGAACGACGACGCCCCCGCCGCCGCATCCAGCACTTCGCCCCGCGGATCAAACGGCTCGGCGAGCGCGAACATGCGCACATACTCCGCGAAGCTCCGGCACGTGAACGCCGTGCCGACCTGGTCATACTTCCGATCCATGCTCATCTCTCCTCTTCTCGTCTCATCCGTTCTCGTCTTGTCTCAAGGAATCCGGGTCTCCCCGGCCCTTTCCTTCATCATACAGGGGCTGCGGTTGATTTCCAACCCCCCGTTCGTTATGATGGGAACAAAACGCCAACGCGGAGAGATTGCCGTGATCAAAAAAGTTCAGATTTACAAGCGCGACAAATACAATATGCTGACGGTGGAAGTGCAGGGCAAATCGCTCGTCGTCCGCGAGATCTCCGATGCGTGGGGCGAAGAGTGCCACACGTTTCTGAGCCGTCCGGAGATGCTGGCCTGGGCGGAATCCCGTTTTCAGGCGGACCGGCTGGAAGGCGGCGAAGCGGAGCGGGAAGCGATTCTCGAGAAGTTCCGTTCGATCTGACCTGCCCCCATTGTGCCGGAGCCGGGAAGGAAAAACATGCCGTGCGGCGAATTGCTTGGGGAACGCAGGAATCTGGAGGAACCGATGGATACCACAGCACTCGTCATTTTCATCATCGCCGCCTTTTCGTTCGGTGCCGTCCTCGTCATGAAACGGGATACGATTGCCCCGCCGATGCGGCGGTTTCTCGCGCTGATCGCCATCGTGATGATCGCATCCGCGTTCATCATGCTGGTGTACGCCTTTCTGACCTTAGGCGGCTGATCCCGGCATCGGATACGGCCGGTCAGAGCCGTGCTCTGACCCGGCTCATGAAGCGGCGCGCCGCGGCGCATACTAGAGGGCAAAAAAGGAAGTGCAGTCATGAACTGGCTTTCCGCCCTGCTTGCGCTCGGCCTGATCGGCGCCGCCGCGGCGCCCGTCCCGATCGACCGCGCGGCCGAACATGCTGTGCGGTTCGATATCATGTCCCCAAGGAGGAACCAAGACATGAAGCAAGTGCCGAAACGTTCCGAGACGAACCCGAAATACCGGTGGAGGCTGGAAGATTTGTTCGCTTCCCAGGCCGATTGGGACCGGGAATACGAGCAGGCCAAGGCGCTGATCGCCAAGGCGGCCGAATTCCAGGGCAAGCTGGCCGATCCGGCCCGGCTCAAGGCCTGCTTCGAGCTGGAGGATGAACTGTCGCTCCACGTCGAGCGGCTCTACGTGTACGCGAACATGCGCCACCACGAAGACACGGCCGAGCCGAACAACATGGCGCTCGCGGACAAGTCGAAGAAACTGAGCGTCGAAGCGAACGAAGCGCTCTCATTCATTACGCCGGAAGTGCTCAGCCTGCCGGACGAGACGCTCGAGAAGATGATCGCCGATCCGAATCTGGCGCCCTACAAGTTCACGCTCGAAGAGATGCGGCGCCAGAAAGCGCACGTGCTCGGCAAGAGCGAAGAAGCGCTGCTCGCCCAGGCGGGCAACATCAGCCAGGCGCCGAATACGATTTTCGGCATGCTGAACAACGCCGACCTGAAATTCCCGACCATCAAGAATGAAAACGGCGAAGACGTCGAACTGACCCACGGCACGTACATCCAGTTCCTAGAGAGCCGCGACCGTTCGGTTCGCGAAGCCGCGTTCAAGGCAATGTACGAAACCTACGGCAAGCTGAAGAACACGCTCGCCTCGACGCTCGCCGCCAACGTGAACAAGAACCTGTTCTACGCCCGGGCGCGCAAATATCCGTCCGCACTGGAAATGTCGCTCTTCGCCGACAACATTCCGAAGGACGTGTACACGAACCTGATCGACACGATCCACCGTCATCTGCCGCTCATGTACCGCTACATGGAGCTGCGGCGGAAGCTGCTCGGCGTCGAAGAACTGCACATGTACGACCTGTTCGCGCCGCTGGTGGAAGAGTTCAAGATGGAAATTCCGTACGAGCAGGCGAAGCTTACCGTGCTGGAGGGCCTGGCGCCGCTCGGTCCGGATTATCAGAACGTGCTGAAGGAAGGGTTCGAAGGCGGCTGGATCGACGTCTACGAGAACCAGGGCAAACGGAGCGGCGCTTACAGCTGGGGCGCTTACGGCACCCACCCCTACGTGCTGCTCAACCACAAGGACAACCTGAACAGCATGTTCACGCTGGCGCATGAAATGGGCCACGCCCTGCACTCGTATTATTCGGACCGGCACCAGTCTTACCGGAACGCGCAGTACACCATTTTCCTCGCCGAGGTCGCGTCGACGCTGAACGAATCGCTGCTGATGGACTACCTGCTGAAGCGGACGAACGACCCGAAGGAAAAAATGTATCTGCTGACGTACTACGCCGACCAATTTCGCACGACGGTGTTCCGCCAGACGATGTTCGCCGAGTTCGAGAAAATCATCCACGAGAAGGCGGAAGCCGGCGAATCACTGACGCCGCAGCTCCTGTCGAAAATCTACTACGATCTGAACAAGCTGTACTACGGCGACGGTATGGTCGTCGACCAGGACATCGAGATGGAATGGGCGCGCATTCCGCATTTCTACTCGAGCTTCTACGTTTACAAGTACGCGACCGGCTTCTCGGCCGCGACGAGCTTCGCGAAGCAGATCCTCGACGAAGGCGAGCCGGCCGTCGAGCGGTACCTCGGCTTCCTGAAGAGCGGCGGCAGCGACTACTCGATCAACATCCTGAAGCGAGCCGGGGTTGACATGTCGACGCCGGAACCAATCGAACAGGCGATGAGCGTGTTCGAAGATTTGATCCGTCAAATGGAAGAATTGACCCAGGCGTAAAGAAAGCGGCCGTGCCCGGAATGGGCCGGCCGCTTCGGCTTGCGACAGGGTTGCCGTCCGGATTCGCCCGCGGCGCATCGGATGGCTTGTTTATTTCGCCTCGGCTTTCTCCTCGTCCGGCGGGTACAGGACGATGCGTCCGTTCTCCATCTCCACGCGCACCCGCCGCGCGTTCCGGAATCCTTCCGCATTCATGAACCCGGCGGGAATCTGCAGCCGCCCCGTCTTGTCGACGACGGCATATTCCACATGGCTCTCTTCGCGCTCGAGATTCTCGTAGTCTTCGCGGTACGAACGGCGGATGATCTCCGACGACGTCTTCCCGTCGCGGATCGCGACGACGCGGTCGACCTTGCGCGCGAGCTGCGGATCGTGCGTGACGATGACGATCGTCAACCCCAACGTCCGGTTCAGCTCGCGGAACAGGTCGAGCACCTGGTTCGACGTCTTCGTGTCGAGCGCGCCGGTCGGCTCGTCGGCGAGCAGCAGCTTGGGATGGTTGGCGAGGGCGATCGCGATCGCGACGCGCTGCTGCTCGCCGCCCGACAGCTCGCTGAGCCGGTTCTTCATCCGGTGCCCGAGCCCGACCGCCTCGAGCAGCTCGACCGCCCGCGCCCGGCGCCGCCTTCCGCGCAGCAGAATCGGGAGCTCCACATTCTCGAGCGCGGTCAGGTACGGAATCAGGTTCCGCGCCTTGTTCTGCCAGACGAAACCGACCGTCTCCCGCTTGTACCTGACAAGATCGCGCTCCGAGAACGCGAGCAGATCTTTCCCGTCAACCATCAGCTTCCCGGCGGAAGGACGGTCGAGGCCGCCCAGCATGTTGAGCAGCGTCGATTTGCCGCTCCCGCTGTTGCCGATGATCGCCATCAGCTCGCCGGTCTCGACCCTGAGGTCGAGCCCCTGCAACGCCACGACTTCAAGGTCTTTCGTCTTGTAGATTTTCACGAGTCCGTCGCAGACAATCATGCCGTCACTCCTCCCCCAGTTTGAGTGCCTGGGCGATCTTCACGCGCGCGAGCCGCCAGCCGAGCACGATGAGCCCCAGGGCCAGCATGACTGCCACCACGCCGTAGAGCTGCGCGTAATCGCCGGCATGGCGGACGATTTCGAACGGCGGCACCTGCTCGGACGGATTGAACGCCATCTCGAAGAGCGGCACGAACTGTTCGCTCACGACATTGCCGACGATGAC
Organism: Thermobacillus composti KWC4; assembly: GCF_000227705.2. GTDB lineage: Bacteria > Bacillota > Bacilli > Paenibacillales > Paenibacillaceae > Thermobacillus > Thermobacillus xylanilyticus. The sequence continues at coordinate 1,483,736 of NC_019897.1, read as the reverse complement.
GCCGATGACGACGGCGGCGACGGTCGTCAGCAGCTGCTCGCTCGCCAGCATGCCGATGAGTTGCCCGAACGGGATGCCCATCGCCCGCAGCACGCCGAACTGGAGCGTCCGCCCGGACAGCGACAGCAGCCAGAACACGAGGAAGCCGAAGAAGCTGATCAGCATCGAGATGACGAAGCCGAGTGTCATGACGCCGTTGATCGCGAGCCGGAACGGATCGTTCTTCGACCGGATCAGCTCCTGGCCCGCATCCTGCAGCGAAGTGAGCGGGTATCCCGCTTCCGTGATCGCTTCGTACAAGGCCGCGCTGGAGGCGGCGCCGTCCTCCAGGTTCAGCCACACCTCGTACGGCTCGAGCGCCAGCCGATTGTGGATCGCGGACAGCCGGGCGACGACGAGCCTCGGCTTCTCCTGCTTGCCGGGAGCCGGCAGCGGGTTCCAGCCCGGCCAGTAGTCGACGACGCCGAAGACGGTCAACATCGTGGAGTCCAGTCCTTCCCAGCCGATGTAGATCGGATCGCCCGGCCCGACGCCGAACTCTTCGGCCACCGAGCGGGAGATCAGCACGCCCCGCGGATCGGAGGCGAGCAGGTTCAGATACGCGTTCAGGTGGTAATCGAGCAGACCGTTTTTCATCCATGCCGTCCGGCCGAATTCGTAGGTTTCGATTCCGTACGTCGTGACGCCCCCGCCGCCCGCGGCGTTCAGGCGGGCGTCTTCCTTGACGAAGACGCGTGCCGCCGCTTCGACGCCGGGCATTTCGGTGAACGGCAGGAACGGCGGTTCGGTGTACTGCACCCGCTTCGGCGGCGCGGCGTCCGCCTCCGTCTGCTGCGGCGCCGGCCCGCCGGCCATCGGCGGCGGCGCATCGTTCTCCCACCGCGACGTGAGCACGACGTCCGCCCCGATCGCATAGCGGATCTTGTTCTCCATGTTGTCGCCGATCGTCCGGGCGGCGTTCGCGCTGAACAGGCCGGTCGCCACCGTCATGATGAGGAACACTTTGATGCCCAGATACTGGCCGGACGAGCGGCTGATCGTCACGAGCGTCGAATAGAGCGCCGGCGGCCACCATCTCCGGCCGAGAAAATAGACCAGCCGGATGAACCACGGGTAGAGCCGGAGGATGAACAGCCCGCCGCCGAGCGCCAGCACGGCCGGCATCACGAACAGCAGCGGATCGACCTGGAGCGAGCCGGCTTCCAGCGCCAGCTCGCGCATGTCGGCCGACTGGCGCCGGAAATCGCTCAGCAGCCAGACCGCCGCCGCGATCAGGATGAGATCAATGCCTGTCTTGTGCCAGAACGGCGTCTTCTCCAGGCGGGCCGACTCGCGCTTGCGGTCGACGATCGACGTCCTCGCCGCCCGCCCGGCCGGAACGAGCGTCAGCAGCGCCGCTCCGAACGCCGCGCTTGCCGCGATCGCCCAGACGCCGCCGGTCAGCTCGACATCGAGGGCCGCGCGGTCGACGAACGTCAGGAAGCCGCTCGACGCGCCGAGCATCTTCGTGAACAGGACGCCGAGCCAGGGGCCGACAGCCCATGCGGCGGCGCCGAGCATCAGCCCTTCCGCCGCGTAGGCCAGCAGCACCTGCAGACGGCTCGCCCCACGGCTGCGCAGCACCGCAATCTCCGTCTTCTGCCGCTCGACGATCAGGCCGGCCGTCATATAGAGGTAGAAGGCGAGCATCATCATGACCGGCGCATACAGCGACAGCAGCACGACGCCGAGCCGCTCCCGCTTCTTCTCGTACGTCTCGATCTTCTCGAGCATCGCAATCGTCAGATCGGCGTTGTACGAGAAGCGGTTCGCGAGGTACCGGTCCATGTACGCGGACTGCTCGAGGAACGTCTCGATGCCGGTCGTTTTCAGCTGCGTATAATCGAGCGCCAGCACGTACTGGAAACCGCCCAATTGCAGGCGGCCGCCGTACACGAAGTCGCGCATGAACACGTCGTGCGGGATGTAGAACGACGATTCGTAGTTCTGAAGCGGATACGGCGCGTAGGCGTCGATCGCCTCCGGCGCGGCGGATTCGATGACGCCAACCGGCAGAATGCGGAACTTCTCGCCGGTTTCGCGGTTCAGTCCCGTAATCTCCTCGCCGAGATCCCGTTTGAGCTTGATGAGGAACGACTGGGTGACGAGCGCTTCGTACACGCCGTCGCTGCGGCCGGCATCCGGCATCCGGCCGTCGATCAGCCGGATCTGCCGCTCCAGATTGCTGACGGCGCGGAAGCTTCCGACGACGTTCGTGTTCCTGATCTCCTGTTCCGTCGCGTCCGCACCGTAGACGCGGAGCATGATCGTGGACCGGGCGGCATACCCCGAATGCATGCTCAGGCCGACGCGCTCCGGAAAACCGAACACATACCGGTCCAGATTGTCCACGACCTGCGCCGCCCTGGCGCGGTCGTCAATTGTGCCGGGCAGCGCGTTCACGCGCATGTATCCGGGATAAACATTACGTTCGGTCTGCATCAATTGCAGCTCTTTCTGCAGCGTCCGCTCCAGAATCGCGTTCGCATAGAGCGGCATCGAGCTGAACAGCGCCACGCACACGGTCAGCCCGAACCACAGATTGAGCTGCAGCCATTTGGTGCTGGCCATCTTGCGCAAGATCATGACCCACAAGGCCAAGGCGCTCCACTCCCCCGCGCCGTGCGGCGCGCTAGTTGTTCAAGATTACCCGGGCGCCTTCTTCCAGTCCGCGGACAATCTCGACCTCGGTCGACGTCTTCAGCCCGACCTCGACATCGACTTCCTTGCGGCGCTCGCCGTCGGCGATCTGCACATACTCGCGTCCGAGGTACGTGCGAAGGCCGGCGCGCGGGATGACGATGGCGTTCTCGCGCCGCTGCAGCGGAATCTCGAAGTCGGCGCCGGTGCCGATCCCGGCGTCTTGCGGCGGGTTGTCCAGTTCGAGCACGATGGTGCGCGAATTGCGCTCCTGCTCCGTCTTGTCGGTTGTGAGCGGCGCGTTCGACGGCGCCTGCACGACCTCCGCCCGGTACATCTCGCCGCCATAGACGACCGCCGCCTCCATGCCGGGATGGACGCCGAGCAGATCGGTCGCCGACGCCGCCACATAGGTCAGCCGGACCTGCTTCGGATCGGATACGGTGACGAGCGGCCGATAGGCGGTGACCGAATCGCCGGGCGCGATTTCCGCGACATACGTCACCTCGCCGTCAAACGGCGCAACGAGCCGCGACTTCTCAAGCTGCTCCTCGAGCGCCTCGAGGCTGATTCGCTCCCGCTCAAGATCGATCTCGCGCAGCCGCAGGTCGCGGCCGGTCAATCCGTCGATCCGCGCCTGCTCGTATTGGATCTGCGCCCGCTCGACGTTCAGCCGCTGCAGCCGGATGCGCAGCTCGAGATCGCCGACATCGAGCTCCAGAACCGTCTGGCCGGCTTTGACCTCATCGCCCTGCTTCACATGCACCGCCAGCACCCGTCCCCCGGATTCGCGGAAGTAGAGCGGCTCGCTGCGGCTCGACGTGAACGTCGCCGAGCCGCGCAGCACCGTCTGGATCGTGCCGCGCTTCGCCTCGACGACATCGAACACTTCTTCCTTCGGCTGCACCAGCGGTGGTGCAAGCGCTTCCTCTTCCTGCGGCAGCAAGGAACAGCCGGCCGCGATCATCAGTGCCGCCAGCGCGGCCGCCGCGCGGTCAAGACCGCGTCGCAGCCGGCGTCTCCGCATGTTTGACAATTCTCCCATCCTCCAATGCGATCACTTGATCGACCAGCTCCATAATGCCGGGATCGTGCGTCGTCAGCACGACCGTCGTGCCTAATCGTTTCACCAGATCGCGGAACACGCGGATGATCGTAAGCCCCATCCGGCTGTCGAGCTCGGCCGTCGGCTCGTCGGCGATGAGCAGCCGCGGCTCGTGGGCGATCGCCCGGGCGATCGCGACCCGCTGCTGTTCGCCGCCCGACAGTTCCGGCGGGCGATGCTTCATCCGCTCTTTCATGCCGACCCACTCGAGGGCGCGCTCCACCCGCTCGCGTCCCGCCTTGACGCCTGCGACGCTCAGGCCGAATTCGACGTTCTCGTAAGCCGACATCAGCGGCATCAGACCGAACGACTGGAAGACGAGCCCGATCTCCCGGCGCCGCAAGGCGTTCTTCTGCTTCTCCGGCATGGCCGTCAGATCCCGGCCGTCCCACCAGACGCGTCCCGCCGTCGGCTCATCCAGGGCGCACAGGATGTTCAGGAGCGTCGTCTTGCCCGACCCCGAACGGCCGACCAACGCGGTAATCGTGCCTTGCCGGATCGTCAGGTCGATCCCGTCGAGAGCCGTGACGGCGCCGCTGCCGCTGCCGAATACCCGCCGGATGCCTTCCGTGCGCAGCATGACGCGTAAATTGCAATCGTTTTCAATTGACATGATCGTTGTCCCTCCCGCACGTCGGACCATAAAATGCCGGAAAACCATTTAAGAGCATAATAGGCATCTCGGGAACGAGGTGTCAATTTAAATCTTCGGCAGATTTCAGATTTTTGACAATAACACGGCCAGCGCCGCGAGCGCCCCCGCTACCAGCGACGAGATGAGATTGACGAGATCGTTCGTCATCCAGCGCCGGCCCTGGGCGTGCAGCGCCGGCTCGCCGCAGTGGACCTCGCGTTCCGTGAGGGCGCCGCACGTCAGGCAGCGGTACATCGCCTGCAGCCAGGCGCCGAGCAGCGAATCGGCCATCGCGCCGGCCAGACCGGCAACAGCCGCCATGACGATCAGCGCGGCCGCCGGAAGCCCCGACGCTTCCACGCCGCCCAGCAGCGCGGCAGAGACGCCGATCAGCGCGGCGCCGGAGAGCGCGGCGAAAGTGCCGAGCGGCGTCACCCCGCCGCTCGTCCCCGCCGGCACGGCGCGGCCGGTCAGCACGGAGCGCGGCTGCGTCCGGCTTAGGGCGCCGATCTCCGTCGCCCAGGTGTCGGCGTTCACGGACGCCATGACGCCGATGAAGGCGGCGGCAAGCGCCGGCTCCGGCCAGACCGCATGCGCCGCGCAAAGCGCGAGGCCGATGCCGCCGTTCGCCCACACTTGTCCCGCGTCGCGCCGCCCGGTCTTCGCGTAATGGCGTTCCGCCTCCCTTTTCGCGCGGATATGCCGCTTCCAGCGGGACCAGAAGACGGAGGTGGCGAAGAAGACAAGCAGCAAGCCGTACCAGAGCGGCCCGCCGAGGGCGAAATAGACGGCGCCCATCACCACGGCGGACCAGGCGCCCGACGCCGAGAGCGCCTGTTTGCGCCAGGCGATCCAGGCGATCAGCCCGCTGCCCGCAAACCCGGCTGCCCATCGCAGAGGCATCGAAGCGGCAAATTCGTCCAGCATGAGTTCAACTTCCTTCCGGTTGATACGCACCCGCAGGCCCGTGAGGCCGCATGACGGCTTTTCAGATCCGGGCGGCAGGAGATGCGCGATTGATGTCGAAATTTACGGAAAATGCTCCGGCATGTCCGGAAAGCCACGAGACCGTTTGGCAAGGAGTGTCGCCCGTTGCCCGTTTATCCCCGTGAATTCGAACGGGAGCCCGCGCTCCGGGAGGAATTGACGCCCGAGCAGATGCTCCGCATCATTTTCGATTATACCGCAAAAATTGCGAACGAACGAAACCTGCACAATGTGCTCGTCCTGATGGCGAATATGGAGCGGGAGATGATTTTGGCCGACCGGTGCACCGTCTGGCTGGTCGACTACAAGCGCGGCGAACTGTTCACAACGGTCGCCCACGGCGTGAGCGAGATCCGTGTGCCGCTCGGTTCGGGTCTCGTCGGCCATTCGATCGCGCTCGGCCAGCCGCTGCTGATCGAGGACGCCTATCAGGATCCCCGCCACAACGCGGAGAACGACCGGAAGACGGGGTATCGGACGAAATCCGTCATTACCGTGCCGTTCGTCGGCAACGACGGCAGCATCATCGGCGCTTATCAGGCCGTCAACAAGATGACGAAGGAAGGCGTCTTCACGCAGCGCGACCTGGAAAATTTGTCGCTGGCCGCCTCCTACGCGGGCAAGTCGCTCGAATCGGTCATGCTGCACGAAGAGATCGTCGCCACGCAGAAGGAGATTATTTTCCGGATGGGCGAAATCGGCGAGAGCCGGTCGAAGGAGACGGGCAACCACGTCAAACGGGTGGCCGAATACCCCCGCATCCTCGCCCTCGGTCTCGGCCTGCCGCAGGAGGAAGCCGAGAAGATCCGGGTGGCGTCCCCGATGCACGACATCGGCAAAGTCGCCATCCCCGACGCGGTGCTGAAGAAGCCGGGCAAGCTGACCGACGAAGAATACGAGATCATGAAAACCCACACGACGATCGGATACAATCTGCTTAGGGGATCGAACCGCGAACTGCTGCGCACGGCCGCCCATATTGCACACGAACACCACGAGAAATGGGACGGCACCGGCTACCCGCGCGGCCTGAAAGGCGAGGAAATCCACCTGTATGGACGGATTACGGCGGTGGCCGACGTGTTCGATGCGCTCGGCAGCGACCGGGTGTACAAGAAAGCCTGGGAACTCGAGCGAATCATCAACCTGTTCCGCGAAGAGCGGGGCCGGCACTTCGACCCGAAGCTGGTCGACGTCTTCATGGAACAGCTTCCGCGCATGCTTGAAGCGCGCGACCGTTACAAAGATGAACTGCAGGAATGACGCAAACGGCCGGAAGGCGCCTGACGGCATCCTCCGGCCGTTGCTTTATCTCCCGAACCACTTGAACTTCCTCCCCGCCTTCAGCTCGCCGAAGCGATCGGGGTAGTTCGTGCAGATGATGATGTCTTCGCCCATTGCGGCGATCCGCCGCATCCCGGGCTTCCGGTCGACCGTCCAGGCCATCACCTCAAGGCCCGCCTTGCGGAACGACGCCATCCGCTCGGCCGTCAGCCTGGTCCAGCCGATCGACAGGAACGCCGCGCCGATGCGCGCGAGCCTGTTCGAGCCCCGGCGGGGCGGCATCGATGATCAGTCCCGTTCGTATTGAACGCTCCGCTTCCTTCACCCGCCTGAGCGCCAGCGGATCAAACGACGTAATGACGGAGTTGCGGATCCGATCGTGCCGACGGAGCAGCCCGACGACCGCCGCCTCGATGCCCGGATAGCGGCCGCCGTAAGTTTTCAGCTCGATGTTCAGCCTGCACTTGCCCGCCGTCAGTTCCAGCACCTGCTCCAGCGTCGGCACGGGCTCGCCGCGAAATTCCGGGGAAAACCAGCTTCCCGCGTCCATCGAAGCCAGTTCCGCCGCCGTGAAATCGGCCACGCGGCCTTTGCGGTCAGTCGTCCGGTTCACCGTGTCGTCGTGCATGACGACCGGCACGCCGTCCTTCGACAGCTGCACGTCCAGTTCGATCCATTCGACGAACGGGAACGTGAGCGCCTTCTTCATCGCCGCCATCGTGTTCTCGGGCGCAAGCCCGGACGCGCCCCGGTGCGCGCAGCACGGATTGGCAATTCCCACGCCTTGAGGCCTCCTTCCCCCTGTTGCCCGCTCCGGTCAAGCCGCTCCGGCCGCTCCGGCGTCTTCGGCCTCGGCAGCCGGACGAAGCGTGCCGTCTTCGCCGACCGTGACGCCGAATGAAATCCGCTCCAGCTGATCAAGCATCGCCTGCCGCGCCTCGCCTTCCAGCGGCTCCGGACGCGACGGCTCGATCGCCCGCATCGGGACGAATTGCAGCTCGCATCCTCCGCCCTTCGTGCAGACCGCGTTCAGCACGCCCGTGTCGCGCGTATCCTCGTTCTTCGTCACATTGAAAATGAAATTGCCGAGGCTGTACGCGATCCATCTGCCGTTGTAATGCTCGAAACCCTGCAGAACATGCGGGTGAGAGCCGACGACGAGATCGGCGCCCGCGTCGATGTAGGCGCGGGCCAGTTGCTTCTCGATGTCGCGCGGCTTGCGGCTAAGCTCCTCGCCCCAGTGGGCGTACACAATGATCAGATCATGGGACTCCCTGGCGCGTTCGATCGCTTCCACCGCCCTGCGCGGATCGTACGTTTCCGCCACGCCGGGATGGTTTTTGTCCGCTTTCCAGCTGACTTCCGGCACGACGCGGCTCAGGCTGAAAACCGCGATCGACATGCCCCTCACGTCGAAGACGGCCGGCTTGAACGCTTCTTCATCATTGCGGCCGGCTCCCGCATGTTTGAGATTCGTCTCGTTCAGATGGTCGATCGTATCCAGCAGTCCTTCGACGCCCTGGTCAAGCGTATGGTTGTTCGCAAGCGAGACGAAGTCGATGCCCGCTTCGCGCAGCGACGGGAGAAGTTCCGGACTGCCTTTAAACACGTATTTCTTGTTTTCAGCCGGCGTGCCGCGCGTTGTGATCGGATTTTCGAGGTTGCCGATCGTCAGATCCGGTTCCTGCAGGTAAGGCAGCGCCTTCGCGTACGGGTAGTCGAAACCTTCGCGGCGCATCAGCTTCTCAACGGACGAAGCCAGCAGGATGTCGCCGACGAACGCGAGCCTGACCGGCTCCTCGGCCGGTTCCGCTTCTTCCCCTGCCGACGGCGGAGGCGTTATGCCGTTCCCGTCTTCAGCGCCATCCGCACCGGTCCCCGCATCCGCGGTGTTGTTCGCGACCTTGTCTTCACCGCCTTCCGCATTTGCGGTTCCCTCGTCCTGCGGCAAGCTCACGTCCGGCTCCGAAACCGGACCTTCTTCCGCCGTCAACGGCGGATTCGGCGCGCCGGAACTGTTTTCCCGCCCGGACAGCCATTTGCCTGACGCAATGCCGTACGCCAGCGCGGCGATGGCGATCAACATGCCTATGTTCAGCAGCGCAAGCCGGCGCAGACGCCGTCTGCGTCTGTTCCGATCCCGCGCGCGCGAGTCAACCCGCGAGAGTCCCATTTCCCACAAATCCCCTTAACCGGTATTCACCGCCGCTCCGGCGGCGTTCATCCCATCACATTATAGCAGGAAAAGCGGCTGACACGGCTTGGAAGACAAAAAAATTTCCGTGCGCAAACGCCGGTGCGGAGTAACGCGGATACCGCGTTACAGCAGTGCGCGGAGCCAGGCAGTAGCTGCTGTAACATGCATACCGCGTTACAGCGGTGCGCGAGACCCCATCGGCGCGGCTGTAACGTGCATACCGCGTTACAGCGGTGCGCGAGACCCCGTCGACGCGGCTGTAACGTGCATTCCGCGTTACAGCGGTGCGCGAGACCCCGTCGGCGCGGCTGTAACGTGCATTCCGCGTTACAGCGGTGCGCGAGACCCCGTCGGCGCGGCTGTAACGTGCATACCGCGTTACAGCGGCTTGCGGAGCTTTGCTGGCGCAAAATATGAAAACGGCCGGGCAGGAACAGATCCTGACCGACCGTTTCAAACCCGAATATGGATCATGAAGCGGAGCCGCACAGCTCCCGAATCGCCGCCTCCGCCGTCTCCTTCGCCTGCCGGATGCAGTCCGGCAGCCCGATGCCGTCGAACGCCGCGCCGGCGGTCCAGACGCCCGGCAGCGCCTCGGCGAGCTTCCGCTTGAAATCGCGCATCGCCTCGACGTGGCCGACCGGATATTGCGGCATGGAACGATGGAGCCGCGTAACCTCCGTCATCACCGGCGCAGCCGTCACCCCGATCAGTTCCTCCAGATCGTGCCGCACAAGCCGAATGAGCTGATTGTCCGGCAGCGAAACCGCGTCCTCGTCGCCCGAGCGGCCGATATAGCAACGCAGCAGCACCTTGTCCGGCGGGCTCGTATGGAGCCACTTCGTCGACGTCCAAGTGCACGCCGTAATCTGCCGGCCTTCCGTGCGCGGCACAAGGAAGCCGGAACCGGCGAACTCGCGGCCGAAGGACGCCTTGTCGAAGGCCAGCACGACATTGGCGACGGACGCGTACCGGACGGCGCGGAGCATGCCGCAGTCGACATGATCCCGAAGCAGCGCCTCCGCTTCATACGCCGGAGCCGTCACGACGACGGCGTCGGCTTGCAGTTCTTCCCCGTCGTCGAACACGACCGCATAGCGGCGAGCCGGCTCGTCCGATGCCCCGGCGGCGCCTTTCCTTAGCGCCGTTGCTTTCCGTCCGCGCCGCCATTCGGCCCCGGACAGCTCCCGCTCCAGCGCTTCGACGAGCGTCGCCAGGCCGCGGCGGAAATTCAGGAACGGCGCCCCCTTGTACCGGGCAAGAATCGCATCCGCCGGCGTCTGCGCCGCCTGCCCGGCCTGCCCCGCCGCTCCGCCGGCGCCGGCAGCCGGGGCCGGGCGCCGCCGCATGGCGCGGCGCATGCCGAGGATCAGGCTGCCGTGCTTCAGCTCCGCCTCGCGGAACTGCGGGAACGTCGCCCGCAGACTGAGCTTGTCCAGCTCCCCCGCGTAGATGCCGGCCAGAAGCGGCTCGGCAATCCGCTCGACAACTTCGCGTCCGAGCCGCCGCGTCAGGAAATCGCCGATTGACTCGTCGTCATTCCCTTTCCGCGCGGGCAGGACGAAGTCGAGTCCGGCGCGCAGCTTGCCCGCCGGCGACAGGAGACCGGTCTTCAGCATCGGCGCAATCTCGGTCGGAATGCCGAGCATGAGGCCGTCCGGCATCGGATGCAGCTTGCCGCGGAAGACGATGAACGACTTCTTGCCCGACGGATTGATCGGCACGAGCTCCTCTTCAATGCCGAGATCGACGGCCAAATCGAGGATCGCCTTCTTGCGGGCGAGGAACGAATCCGGCCCCTTCTCGATGACGAAGCCGTCCTTCCGCAGCGTCTCGATCTTTCCGCCGAGCCGCTCCGACGCCTCCGCGATCGCCACGCGGACGGGCAATCCGGCGGCTTCGGCCGACCTGCGCAAATAGTAAGCGGCGGCGAGCCCGGTGATCCCGCCGCCGACAACGACGATCGTTTTCGGCTCTGCTGCTGCCGCCATCGGGTTACCCCCGCTTTCCGACAGGCAGTCCGGCGGCAGCCTCCGCCGCCAATTCGGCGAGCGTCTCCATATAGAGCGGATCATCGTTCAGCATGTCGATCCGCTCGAACCGGATGCCCCGCTCCGCCGCGAACTGTTTCGCTTCAATATCCAGATCGTACAGCACTTCCAGATGGTCGCTGACGAAGCCGATCGGCGCCGACAGCACCGCCTTCACGCCTTCCTTCGCCAGACGATCCAGCGTGTCGAGGATGTCCGGACCGAGCCACGGCTCGTTCGTCCGGCCCGCGCTCTGCCAGGTGAATTCCCAGTCCGCCACGCCAGCCGCTTCCGCCGCGGCGCGGGACGTCGCAAGGAGCTGATCCACATACGGATCGCCCATCGAAAGAATCCGCTCCGGCAGGCTGTGCGCGCTGAACAGCACTTTCACGCTGCGCTGCTCATCCGGACCGCCGAACCGCGCAAGGGCGCTCCGCAGCCGGACGGCGATCGCTTCGATGAGCTTCGGATGGAGATGATACGACTCGACGAACGCCATCTGAATGCCTTCGGCTTCGGCCGCCTCTCTCGCCCGCTTGATGTACGATCCGACGCTCATGACCGAATAGTGAGGAGCCAGCACGATGCCGACCGCTTCGCGGATGCCGTCCGCCGCCATCGCCTTCACGCCGTCCTCAATGAACGGCTCCGCATGCTTCAGCCCTTGATAAACCTTGTACGCGCCGGGATGTTCCCGGTCGAGCTGCGCCTGCACACCCGCCGCCTGGCGATCCGTATTCTCCCGAAGCGGGAAGACGCCGCCGACAATCGCTTCGTAGCGGGCGGTCAGCTCGGCGAGCTGCTCCGGCGTCGGCGGATGTCCACGCCGGATATGGGTGTAATACGCTTCGATGTGATCCATCGACTTCGGCGTGCCGTATGACATGACCAGCACGCCGACCGGACGATTCGTCATGCACGTTCTGCCTCCTTCGCTGCCGCACCGTTCTGCAATTGCCGCGCCGAATAACGGTGAATGAATTTCGTAAGCGCCGCGATCTTGTCCAGCGAAGCCTCCGGGAACAGGCCGTGTCCGAGATTGAACACGAAGCCCGGCTGCTCAAGCCCTTGGTCGATAATGTCCGCCGCCTGTTCTTCGATGACCGCCATCGGACCGGTCAGCACGGCCGGATCGAGGTTGCCCTGCACGGCGTATCCGCCGCCCAGCCGCCTGCGCCCTTCGCGGATCGGGACGCGCCAGTCGAGGCCGATGACGTCTGCCTTGATGCCCTTGAGCGACGGCAGCAACTCGCCGGAACTGACGCCGGGAAAATAAATCTTCGGAATGTCCAGATCAGCCAGCTCGTCGAAAATCCGCCGGATCACCGGCAGCACGCAGCGCTCGAAATCGCGCGGCGACAGCGCCCCGACCCAGCTGTCGAACAACTGGAACGCCTTGCCGCCCGCTGCGACATGCGCGCGGGCGTACGTGACGACCATGTCGCCGAGCTTGTCCATCAGCAATTGCCACAGCTCGGGTTCGCCGTACATGAGCGACTTCGTGCGGAGATAGCGGCGCGACGGCCGCCCTTCGATCAGATAGCTGGCGATCGTAAAAGGCGCTCCCGCGAAGGTAATGAGCGGCACATCCAGCTCCCGGTCGAGGATGCGGATCGTCTCGAGAATATGCGGGAGATCGCCTTCCACGTCGATCGGTCTGAGCCGCTCGATGTCCCGCTTCGTGCGGATCGGCTCTTCGACGACGGGACCGACGTTCGGCACAATATCGAATTTGACGCCGAGCGACATGACGGGATTCATGATGTCCGAATACAGGATCGCCGCGTCCACCCCGAGCTTCCGCACCGGCATCATTGTCACTTCGGCGGCCAGTTCGGGATTGCGGCAAATGTCCAGCAGCGAATACTTTTCCTTGATCTTCCGGTATTCCGGATCGTAACGCCCGGCCTGCCGCATGTACCAGACGGGCACGCGGTCCGTCCGTTCGCCGCGGCAGGCCCGGATGAAACGGTCGTTGTAACTCATCGCTGTTCTCCGTTCCGTTGGCTTTTCCTCTCATTATGCCCGTTTCATCCCGGCGCAACAACCGGCCCGGCAGCGTTTTCGATGACAATTCGATGACATTTCCCCCGGGGCTTCAGGCCGTCTCCGCCGCCGGAGCCGCAGGCTTCCGCTGCATCGCGTGCCACTTCAGGACGACCCAGAGCTGGGCGGCGATATAGATCGACGAATACATGCCGAACGCCATGCCGAGCGTCATCGCCAGCGAGAACAGGCGGATCGATTCACCGCCGAACAGCAAGAGAAGCAGCGACGCCACGAGCACCTGCAATCCCGTGTTGATCGAGCGGACGAGCGTCTGCGACATGCTCACGTTCACGAGCCGGCACAGATCGTCGAACGTGCGCAGTTTCGCGAACCGCATGTTCTCGCGGATCCGGTCGAAGACAACAATTGTGTCGTTGATCGAGTAACCGATAATCGTCAGGATGGCCGCGATGAACGTCAGGTTGACTTCCAGCCTGAACAGTGAAAATACGGTCACAACAAGGAACGCGTCATGCAGCAGCGCGACGATGCCGGCCACCGCGAACCGCCATTCGAAGCGCAACATGATGAGCAGGATGATGCCGACGCTGGCGACGAGGATCGAGATGATCGCCCGGATGCCCAGCTCCTGCGCGATGACCGGGTCGACCGTGTTCTCCTCCGCCGACACCTGATCGCCGAAGCGGTCGCGGAACGCGGTCAGCACCTGGTTCGCTTCGCCCTTCTCGGCCTCCAGCACCCGGTCGAACCGGATCGAGACGCGCTCGCCTCCTCCGCCGACGACGACCGACTCCGGCTTGAAACCGGCATCCTGAAGCACCGATTCCGCTTCGGCCTGCGTCACCGCCTTGCCGACGGCGATGTCCATGCTCGTGCCCGCCTTGAAGTCAACGCCGTAGTTGAAGCCGAACGCAAGCAGCGACACGATGCCGGCAATCGTCAGCGCCGACGAGATGGAGAAGAAGATTTTCCGGTGCTTGACGAAGTCGAAGATGCGATAGTAATGCTCGTCATCGAACGATTTTTTCTCGGAGAGCGGACGAATGTCCTTCTCTTTGACATTGAAGAAACCGGGTTTCGAGAACACGCCGCTTCGCACGAGCAGGTTCAGCATGAAGCGCGAGAACGCGACGTTCGTCACCATGCTGAACACGTTGCTCAGGATGAGCATGAGGGCGAAGCCCTGAATGGCCCCGGTGCCGACGAAATAGAGCACGGCGCCGGCGAGCGTCGTCGTCAGGTTCGCGTCAACGATCGTCCGGAGCGAGTTGCGCGAGCCGGACTTGAGCGCCGACAGCAGCGACTTGCCGGAGCGCATTTCTTCTCGGATCCGTTCCGCCGTAATGATGTTTGCGTCGACGGCCATGCCGACGCCGAGCACGAACGCCGCGATGCCGGGCAGCGTCAGCGTCGCATGCATCCAGTAATAGATGAGCAGGATGCCCCAGTTGTACACGATGAGCGTGACGCTGGCGATGACGCCGGGCAGCCGGTAGACGACCATCATGAACAGCAGGATGAAGATCGTCGCAAGGATGCCGGCGTAGACCGTCTGCTCGAGCGATTGCTTGCCGAGCGTCGCCCCGACGGACTGCGTGTACTTCTCCGTCAGTTTGAGCGGCAGCGCGCCCAGATTGATGATCTCGGCCAGTTCCCTCGCTTCTTCAAGTGAATAGCTGCCGGAAATCGTCGCCTTGCCGTCCGTCAGCACGGCCTGGACGATCGGAGACGATATCAGCTGGTCGTCCAGGTAAATGGACAGCGGCTGGCCGAGGAGCCGTTTCGAGACGTCGGCAAGCCTGTCCTTCTGTTTCACTTCAACCAGAATGATCGGCCGGTTCAGTTCATCGTAAGCGACCTTGGCGGCTCCTTCCTTGAAGTCGCTGCCGTCCAGTTCGATCTTGCCGTCCGGACCGCGGAACGTCAGTTCGGCCGGCTTCTTCATGATCTCGCGCACAGTCGCCTCGTCGGACACGCCGGCGATGCGCGCGCGGATCCGGTTGGATCCTTCGGGCACAATTTCCGGTTCCGCCACGCCGTACTGGTCGGCCCGCTTCATCAGGCTCTTCGCCGTCTGGCGCAGCGCCTCCTTCGTCACCACGCCGCCCTCATTGAGCGGCTCCGCTTCATACAAAATTTCAAAGCCGCCTTGCAGATCAAGGCCCAGCTTGATGCCTTTGAGCACGGTCGGCGATGTGATCCCCACCACCACGAGGGAGATCAGTATGGTCAAAATCAATCCGAGAAAACGGCTCTTGTTCATCGGTCAGGTCGTTCCTCCATCTTATCGCATGGAATCTGTAAGGTTCTTTCCGATCGGGTCATGACGAGTATTGCCCGGCGGATGAACCGTCCACGTAATTCGTCGCAAATTTCAGCGGCGCGAGCAGGCCGAGCCGAAGATCGACGATCTTCGGCTCATCGGGCTTCACCGGCGACCCGGAATCGGTCTGCCGGACATGCGCTCTTCCGCCGTCCGGGCGGAGCGCCGCGGCGCCCGGTCCGTCCTGCGCCGGCGCCGGCGTCTGCCTGACGGACGGGCCCAGCTTGTCCCGCGCGGCGTCAGTCCAGATGTCCGCCCCGGACGCATCCGCTTCGCGCGCATCCGCGGGGGGCCCCGGCATGGCGCCCGCGTACAGCAGCAATCCCGCCGCAAACGAGACGACAAGCCGGACGCCCGCCGCACGCTTCGTTTCCATGCCGTTCCCTCCTCGAAATGCAAATCATCTCGTTTTACTGTACCTGATCTTCGCCGGCGAATCAATCCGCCATGAAAACGTTGAAAACGGCAAGTTTACAAAATCTTCATTTCACCATGATCTCCGCTTGACCTTGCCGTCTTACGCTTGTCTCGCAAGATCGCAAAAACCACCGTGCAAGGAGCGTGTCCACATGAACGACAAGCCCATCGACCGCAGAACGTTTCTGTCCTATCTCGGAACGGGGGCGGCAGCGCTGGCTGCGGCATCCGCCGGCCTCGGCGCCCTGGAAGGCAAGGCGTCGGCCGCGACGGGGACGGCGGACCATCTGTTCGGCTTCAAAACGAACCGCGTCACCGGGTTCTTCGAGCCGATATCGCCGTCGAAGGAAGACGAACTCATCCTGCCGCCGGGCTATCGCTACGACGTCGTGGCCGCCATGGACGACGTCATCAACGCGGCCGGCGAGCGGTTCGGCGACGGGGCGGACTACAACGCGTTTTTCCCGATCGACGGGTCGAATGAGCACGGCCTGCTCGTCACGAACCATGAATACACCAGCATTTTCAGCATCGGACCGGTGAAGGATGGCAAAATGACGCCGGAGCAGGTGAAGAAAAACCTGCAATACCTCGGCATGTCCGTCATCGAAGTACGGCGCGGGTCGGACGGCGCATGGAGAATGGACACGACCTCCCGCTATGCGCGGCGCATCGACGGCTTCACGAGCTTCGAACTGACCGGTCCGGCCGCAGGCACTTCCGCAGTCGGCAGCGCGCGGACGGTGCAGGGGACGTTCGCGAACTGCTCCGGCGGCGTGACGCTCTGGAACACCGTCCTGTCGTGCGAGGAGAACTTCGAAGATACGGCGAAAGCGTCGAACCTGCCGCTCGAACATTACGGCTGGGTCGTCGAGATCGATCCGTTCGACGCGTCGTACCGGAAGAAACATACGGCGCTCGGCCGCTTCAATCACGAGAATACGGCGATGGGGCTGGCGAACGACGGGCGCGTCGTCGTCTACATGGGGGATGACAAGAAGGACGCCTGCGTATACAAGTTCATCAGCAAGGGCAAATACAATCCCGCGCTCGGCCGCCGCAACTCCGCCCTGCTCGAAGACGGGACGCTCTATGTCGCCAACCTGAAGTCCGGCAAATGGGTGCCGGTGACGATCGAGAACGTGCGCAAGGCGCTCGAAGACAAGCCGGAAGAACTGAAAAAATGGAACCACCAGGGCGACGTCGTGACGAACTGCCACGAAGCGGCGCGGCTCGTCGGCGGCACGCCGACCGACCGGCCGGAAGACATCGAGATTTCTCCGTTCGACAACACCGTTTTCATCTGCCATACGAACAACGACTCACACGGGAACATTCACGGCCATATCACGCGCATTTTCGAGGCGGACAATGACCTCGGCGCGCTGGAGTTCGACTTTGAAATATTCGCGGCGGGCGGCCGGCAGTCCGGTTTCAGCTCCCCCGACAATCTCGCCTTCGATTCGAACGGCAATCTGTGGGTCGTGACGGACATTTCGAGCAGCAGCCAGAACAAAGGGGTGCACAAGACGTTCATGAACAACGGCCTGTTCGTCATCCCGACCCACGGCCCGTCGAAGGGCGTCGCGCTGCAGTTCGCTTCCGGCCCGGTGGAATGCGAGCTGACCGGCCCGTTCTTCACACCGGACGAGCGGACGCTGTTCCTCTCGGTCCAGCATCCGGGCGAAGAGACGAAAGACCTTGCCAATCCGACGAGCCGCTGGCCGCACCGTCCCGGCGATGCGAAGGCGCGCGCGGGCGTCGTGGCGATCACCGGTTTCCGCTTCGGCGGATGATTCCGACATGAAGGAGTTGACGATCCATGCCCTTCGGCAACATCGGCGTCGGCGGCCTGATCCTGATTCTGATCATCGCGCTCATCATTTTCGGGCCGTCGAAGCTGCCCGAGCTCGGCCGCGCGTTCGGCCGGACACTCAGCGAGTTCAAGCGTGCGACCCGCGGACTTGTCGGCGGCGGGACGGACGAGGAGGATGCCAGGGATGCGGAAGCACCCGGCGGGAAGCCGTCTGCACCGCGGCATGCGCCGGCTGCCGCGACCGGCATGACGGATGCGCGGGACGGGTCGGCGGCAAGTGCGGCGGCTGAGTCCTCCGGCGCATCGGATGCGAAAGCCGGCAGCGCGTCTCCCGCAGAAGCGGCGCCCGCCGTCCGCGGTGGGGCGCAATGAGCGGGCGGCAGGACCCGAACAGCATGAGCGTCATCGGCCATCTCGGCGAGCTGCGCACCCGGCTGATCCGCACGCTGCTGTCGTTCCTCGCCTCGATGGCGGCCGCCTTCCTCTATGTGCGGGACCTATATGACTGGCTCGTCCGCGGATTGGACGACAAACTCGTCGTGCTCGGCCCGTCGGACGTGCTGTGGGTTTACCTGCTGCTCTCCGGCGTCGCCGCGCTCACCGTCACGATGCCGGTGGCGGCCTGGCATGCGTGGCGGTTCGTCAGCCCGGCGCTGGGAGGCCGGGTGCGCCGCCGGACGGCCTTCTATATCCCGGCGCTGGCGCTGCTCTTCCTCGCCGGGCTCGCCTTCGGGTATTTCGTGCTCTTCCCGGTGATGCTCGACTTCATGAACCGGATGGCGGCTGAGCAGTTCGAAACGTTATACACGGCCCAGAAATATTTCACCTTCATGATCCATATGACCGTGCCGTTCGGTTTCCTGTTCGAACTGCCCGCCGCCCTACTGTTCCTTACCCGGATCGGCGTGCTGAATCCGGCGCGGCTCGCCAGGATGCGGAAATCCGCCTATTTCATCCTCGTCATCGTCGCCGTCAGCATTACGCCGCCCGACATCGTGTCGGATATCATCGTCATCGTGCCGCTGCTGCTGCTCTACGAGGTCAGCGTCGCGCTCTCGAAAGCCGCTTCCCGCCGGGCGGAGCCGGCCGGAGCCCGGTGACGGGCCGTCATCCGGCCGTCCGGCCGCGCGGTTTTTGTCGCGCCTTCCGCCGCCTGACTCCGCCGAATGTGGTATAGTTAAGGATGTGAAAGGCGGCGGAATCATGCCACAGTGGAAAATCAATCTCATCGTACTTTGGTTCGGACAATTTCTCACCCTGGCCGGCATGACGATGATCATGCCGTTCCTGTCGCTCTATCTCCAGTCCGACTTCGGTCTGCGCGACGAGCATGAGATCGCCGAATGGACCGGCATCATCTTTGCGGGGAACTTCGTCACGGCGTTCCTGTTCCAGCCGATCTGGGGCCGGCTCGCCGACCGGCACGGCCGCAAAGTGATGCTGCTGCGCTCCGGCTTCGGCATGGCGACGGTTACGGTGCTCATGGGATTCGCGACCGAGCCCTGGCATCTGCTGGCGCTGCGGCTGCTCAACGGAACGATCTCGG
The DNA here is from genome assembly GCF_000227705.2 of Thermobacillus composti KWC4. Classification (GTDB taxonomy): domain Bacteria; phylum Bacillota; class Bacilli; order Paenibacillales; family Paenibacillaceae; genus Thermobacillus; species Thermobacillus xylanilyticus. The sequence continues at coordinate 1,464,708 of NC_019897.1, read as the reverse complement.
GGTTCAATCCGGCGGCCGTCGCGCTCGTCTCGGCGACGACGCCGAAGGAGAAAATGGGGTTCGCGATGGGGGTCATCCAGTCCGGCCTGATCGCCGGCACGGTAATGGGGCCGCTCATGGGCGGCGCGTTCGCGGATCAGTTCGGTTTCCGTCCGTTCTTCTACATTACGGGCGGACTCTTGTTCTGCGCGTCGCTGCTGGCGCTCTTCCTCGTGCGCGAGAAGTTCGATCGGGAGAAAGCGGCGGCCGCGCCGCAAATCTCGGTCTTGCAGGGCTGGAAAGCGCTGCGCGGCATCCGTCCGCTCATGGTGCTGCTCAGCGTCACCTTCCTGATCCAGTTCTCGCTCATGAACACGCAGTCGCTCATTCCGCTGTTCGTGCAGGAACTGCACGGCACGGCGAACCTCGCGTTCTGGTCCGGGACGGTCGGCGCGGTGACCGGCATCTCGAACATGCTGGCAGCGCCGCTGCTCGGCAGGCTGAGCGACCGGATCGGCGCCCACCGCGTGCTCGGGTTCTCGCTTGCCGGCGCCGGTATCATGTTCATCCCGCAGGCGTTCGTCGGCGCGGTATGGCAGCTGCTGGCCGCCCGCTTCCTGCTCGGCCTGTTCCTCGGCGGGCTTGTGCCGAGCGTGAACGCCCTCATCCGGAGGCATACGCCGGAAGGGATGGAGAGCCGGGCCTACAGCTTCAACAGCAGCATGCTCAGCCTCGGCAACATGGCCGGCCCGGTGTTCGGCGGGCTGACGAGCAGCCTGCTCGGCATCAAAGGGCTGTTCCTGCTGTCAGCCGTCCTCCTGATGCTCAACTCGGCGCTCGTCGCTCACACTTCCTTCACGAAAGCGACGGCAAGACCGTCGTAGCCCGGCAGTATCGTCGCGACAAGGCGCGGGTCATGGGCCAGCCGGTCATTGAACGTCCGCATGGCGGCGACGGACGGCCCCTGCGCTCCGGGATCGCCCACCCTTCCGCGGAGCAGCACATTGTCCGCCGTGATGACCGCGCCCGGCCGCGCCAGCCGGATGGCCCATTCCAGATAGTCGGGATACCGTCCCTTGTCCGCATCGATGAAAAAGAAATCGAACCGCCGGCCTTCCCCTGCCAGCTCCTCAAGCGACTGAAGCGCATCGCCGATCCGGTACTCCACGCGATCGCCCAGCCCCGCGGCTTCCACGTGGGACCGGGCGATCGCCGCGTATTCGGGCTTGATCTCGAGCGAAGTCAGCTTGCCGCCTTCCTTGAGGCCGCGGGCGATGCAAATGCCGCTCACCCCGCCGAGCGCCCCGATCTCCAGCGCATCCCGGGCGCCGGACGCTCCGGCGAGAATGGTCAACAGCCGGCCGTACCCCGGCGCGACCGAGATTTCCGGCATGCCCGCCTCCCGGATGCCTTTCGCCGCGCGCTCCAGATCCGGATCGGCGCCGAACAGCCGGTTCACATAGTCTTCCGCATTCCACATTTGGGGTTCCTCCTTCGCATTCAAGTCCCCTGACCCTTGTCTAATCCGCATGCAATCGCCCATAATGGATTGTATCGCTGTCCGGTCCGATACGGAAGCGAAGTTTAAGCAACGAAGAGGCGAAAGGATTCACGTGTCTGCAACCATGATCAACTTGCTTCGGCTGCTGCGGGATCGGGCGCCGCGCTTGCTGCCGGCCGTCCTTCGATCCGGCCTGCCGCTGTTCGTTCCGGCGATGCTGGTGAAGCTTGCGCTGTTCAACAATTGGATCGATGTTCAGTATATGGAGATGGATGCCGCCGACGCCGTCATCGCGGCCGGCACGCTCCTGCTGCTGTCCGGCTGGACGCTGCTGCTGCCGGTTCGGGCCCGGCTCGTGTCGCTCGCCGCGCTGAACATCCTCTTGACGCTGATTTTGTATGCCGATCTGCTTTATTTTCGCTATTTCCAGGATCTGATCTCCGTGCCGGTGCTGCTCCAGGCGCGGCAGGTCGGCTCGCTCGGCGGCAGCATCGCGGCTTTGCTCGAACCGAATGACGCGCTTCTCTTCCTCGATTGGCCGGTCGCCGCCCTGCTGCCGTGGCTTAAGCTTGCGCGCAAGCGCGGCAAACGCGCGGGCACGCGCCGCGCCGTCTGCGCGGCCGTCTGCGCCGCCGGCTTCCTGATGACCGCCTTGCCGATCCACGAGGCCAGAACCGGCTGGGCCAAGGGACTGTTCGGCGCCGACTGGTGGAACGTGTCGATCTACAATGTGGTCGGGCTGTACGGGTTTCACGCCTATGACGCTTACCAGTATATGAAGCGCCAGTACGCCAGCATGCCGCTCGCCGCGGAAGCGGAAGCCGAATCGGCCGATTGGTTCGCCCAGCGCGGCAAGGCCAGGGAGGCGTTGTCCCGCGATGACCGCTACGGCGCGTACAGCGGCAAGAACGTCATCATGATCCAGGTCGAAGCGCTGCAGTCCTTCGTCATCGGCCGGGAATGGAACGGGCAGCCGGTCACGCCGCGGCTGAACGAGCTGCTCGGGGAGAGCGTCTATTTCGAACGGTTCTACCACCAGACGGCGCAAGGCCGGACCTCGGATGCCGAATTCGCGGCGCAATGTTCCCTGCATCCGCTGGCCTCGGGGTCCGTCTACATCCGCCATGCCGACCGGGCCTACGACTGTCTGCCCGGCATGCTGAAAGAAGCGGGCTATGCGACGGCCGCGTTCCACGCGTATGACGGCGGCTTCTGGAACCGGAACGTCATGTACGACCGGATCGGTTTCGACGCGTTCTACAGCAAGAAACATTTTGTGCTGGACGAGCCGCTCGGCTGGTCGCTCGGCGACCGGTCGTTCCTGCGTCAATCCGCCGAGCGGATCGAACGGCTGAAACAGCCGTTCTACGCTTTTCTCGTGACGCTCTCCAGCCATCATCCCTACGCCCTGCCCGCGTCCGCCGGCTCGTTCGACGCCGGCGAATTCGAGGGCACGATATTCGGCAATTATCTGGCCGCCGTCCATTACGCCGACGCGGCGCTCGGCGAATTTGTCGACCGGTTGAAAGCGAGCGGCCTGTGGGACGATTCGATCGTCGTCATTTACGGCGACCACGACAATTCGATCGCGGAATGGCCGCAGTACGAGCTGTTTCTCGGCCGGCCGCTCAAGCCGGCCGAACGGCTTCTGCTGATGCGCGAAGTTCCGCTCATCCTCCATCTGCCGGACGGCGCCATGGGCGGCGAAGTCCGGTCCGAGCCGGGCGGTCAGCTCGATATCGCGCCGACGATTCTCCATCTGCTCGGCATGGACACCGGCTCGCGGGTCATGGCCGGTTTGCCGCTGCTTGCCGACCGGGAACATAACGCATCCGCCGGCGAACGCCTCATCGTCTTCCGCAACGGCTCGTTCACGGACGGACAGCTCTATTACACCGCCCGTCCCCCGGAAGAAGGCGGCGGCCTCTGTTACGACGCGCAGACCGGAGATCCGCTTCCCGGATCGCGCTGTGAAGCCGCGAAATCCGCGGCGGAGGAAGAGATCGTTGCTTCCGCGCGCGTCGTGGAACACGGTCTGATCGACAAATGGCGCCATGCGGAAGCCGCAAGTACAAAGGCGAAGACCGCCGATCGGTTCGGCTGATCTTCGCCTTTTCTCCTTACGGTTTGATGAATGCCTTTGCTTTCGCAACCGCTTCATCTTCGGTCTGCGCGGTGACGTACCTTCCATTGACGTAGATGAACGCTTTCCGGGAGCAGGGGCCGCAGTAGTTTTTGCACCCGACCCTGATGTCGGCATCGGGCGCCAGCTTCTTCAGCTTCGGCAGCAGCGTCTTCACCCGGATATATCTGCACTTGTCGCAGATGCGGATATCGTTGGCCATGACTTATGCTTCCGCTTCTTCCCGTCCCTGCCGGCTAGTGATCGCCGTGGCTGCCCTTGGACGGATTCGTAATCTGGAACCCTTCCTGCGGCAGGTAGAAATAGTCGATCCGCACGCCGTCCAGGAACGGCTCGTTCTTGTCCAGAATGACGTCGATCCCCTTGTCGGTCGTCACCACGACATCCGAGTCGGTCGGCGTATCGAGCGCCAGGCCGTAATGCGCGTGATCGCCATGGCGGTGCGTCACGTAGACGCGAAGCTTCTTGCCCTCGTGCTCCGGCTTGTTCAGCTCGGCAAGCAATACCTTGGCGGCATTGCGGGAAATTTTGCATTTCATCCGTGATCCGTCCCTTCGCTGCGGTGCGGCCGTTTCCAGACGGAAGCCGCCGGGCTGTCCGGCCGCGCTTCATTCTATTGTAATGAACCGGCCCGCGAAGTTCAACCGGAAGTTCAACGGATGCACGGCACCCGCCAGACAATCGGCACGCCGGCCGTCTGTTCCTTCAGCCATTGCCGGGCAATCGTCTGGAACAGCTCCGGATCGCCGCTGCAATAAAAATGATGGACGGGCACATCCGTCCACTCGGACAGCCGGCCCGACTCCTGCAGCATCGTGCTGATGTCGCGCGCCGTCTCTTGCGCCGAGCTGATCAGCGCGATATCCGGTCCCATCGCGGCCGAAATGGCGTCCGCCAGGAACGGATAGTGCGTGCAGCCGAGAATCAGCGTGTCGATCGGGGTGCGGCGCAGCGGCTTCAGCGTCTCGGCCACGATGCGGTACGTCTCGGGGGACTGGAACGCTCCCCGCTCCACGATCGGCACGAACATCGGACAAGCCAGGCTGACCACCTGGATGCGGGGCGACAGCGATTTGAGCACCCGTTCGTAGGCGCCGCTCCGGATCGTGCCTTCCGTGCCGATGACGCCGATCGTCCCCGTCGTCGTCCGCTTGACGGCAGCCCGCGCCCCGGGCCGGATGACGCCGACGACGGGCGCCTTCACGTGCGGACGGATCGCTTCCAGCGCATATGCGGTTGCCGTGTTGCAGGCCACGACGATCAGTTTCGGGTCGAATCTGGCCAGGAAATCGACGATTTCCCGCGTGAACCGGATGACCTCTTCTGCCGGCCGGGGACCGTAAGGCGCGCGCCCCGTATCCCCGAAGTAGATGATCCTCTCCCGCGGAAGCTGACGCATCACCTCTTTGACGACCGTCAGCCCGCCCACTCCGGAATCCAGTATCGCAATCGGTTGTCGCACAAATACACCGCTTTCCTCGTCATCATTCCGCCTTATGCCGTCAACCATACAGTATGACGGGGCGGGAGGAAACGTACCTGCGCCGAAGCGGATTTGACGCGGCTTGGGCGCGGAGGACGGGCGCGGCCGCGCAAGCGGAAGCCGTGCGGCGCATATGGACAAATGTCCGGCGCTCCGCTATCATCAGGTACGCAGCATATTCGGCATCAAGGAGTCGTCGGCATTGCTCACGGATCATACCCGTTTTCTGCTGGGCGTCAATCCCGCTCCCGGATCCGGCGAACTTTCCGTCATTTTCTGCGGAGAAGGCGATCCTGTCGGGGGGCACAAGATCGGCCCGGCGGTCCACGATTACTACCTGATCCATACGGTCATCTCCGGCAGCGGCCTGTTCGTCGCCGGAGGACAGACGTTCGAATGCAAGGCGGGGGACACGTTCGTCATCTTCCCCGGCGAACTGTTCAGCTACGAGGCCGACGCAAACGATCCGTGGCGCTACGCCTGGGTGGCGTTCACCGGAACGGCGGCATACGGCCTGCTGGGCAAGATCGGTGTGACGACGGACCGGCCCGTCATCCGCGGCGCCGCCCGCAGGGCGCTGCCGCTCTTGCGCCGCATCCGGACGCTGCTCGAACGCGCCGAGTCGCCGCAGCTTGCGGATCTGGAGAGCGCCGGTTATCTGCGGCTGCTCCTCGCCGCCTACGGAGCGGCATCGGCGGCGCATGCCGCGGCGGAAAGCCGCTCGGACATGGAGCGGCAGATCGCGCAGGCCGTGCGCCTGCTGTCCACCAACTACGCGCAGCCGATCTCGATCGACCGGCTGGCGCGTTCGTTCGGCTATCACCGCACCCATTTCTCCACGATGTTCAGGCGGGCGGTCGGACTTTCGCCGAAGCAATATTTGCTGAAGATCCGCATGGAACGCGCCGCATCGCTGCTGATGACGGCGCTGCCCATCGAGCAGGTCGCGTCATCGGTCGGCTTCGGCGATCCGCTCTACTTCTCGAAGCAGTTCCGCAGATGGAGCGGGCTTTCGCCGACCGATTACCGCAATGCGAAGCGACGGCCGGAGGAGCCTTGATTCCCCGTCCGGCCGCGGCTTCAGACCGCTTCTTCCCGAAGCGTCCCGTCCGAATCCTCAGGGCCGTCAGCGGTTATGGAGACTTCCGCTTTCTCTTCCGGCGCGCCCGCCTGCTCCGCATCCTCCCGCTTCTTCCGGCGCCATACGGCCGCGGCATCGAACAGTTCAGCCGCGAACTTGCCGGCTTTCTCGCCGGCTTCGCCGGCCGCCTTCACCGTCTGCCGCGCGCCTTCGGCAATGTCCTTGCGCAGCGCCTTGCCTTCCTTCGGGGCGAGGAGCAGCGCCGTGACCGCTCCGATGGCCGCGCCCGCGGCCGTTCCGATCAGAAAACCTTTGATTTCGCGTTTCGTCGCCATAAGCTTGTCGCTCCTTTCATTCCGGATCGCGCATATCGTCCGCCATGCGGTCCGGGTTGGCGGCGGCTGCGCGCTTCGTCTGCCACCATTTCCAGACGGACCAGCCGAGTTCGGCCCAGTCGAGCGTCTCGCCGATCCGCACCCGGCCGCTTAGGATGGCCTGTTCGACATGGGCGCTTGCTGCGCGATCGACCGCTTCGGTTATCCGGCTGACCGTCGACGCGGAGCGCCGGACGGCTCCTTCCCACTGCTGCGCCGCATCCAGCAGCCGGTCCAACCGTTCCACCTGCCGGCCCGTACGCCGCATCACCTGTCCGGCTTCCGCCGCAAGCCCGCGGATTTCACGCAGCAGCGGCACGGCTTCGGCCTCGATGCTGCGGATCGTCTGTTCGAACCGGTTGAGCCGCTTCATGAGGCCGCGCAGCGCGACCAGCAGCGCAATCGTCAGGACGACGAACGATGCCGCCGCGACGGCGGCGCTCCATTCCGCCATTTCCGCCCCTCCCTTCGGCCGCATTTCTGGACGAATGCCCAATTCGTATAGCCATTATAGTCAGCGGGCGCTTGTCTTGACACAAGCAAAACGAAAATGCGCTTCTTACGCGAGAAGCGCGGTCGTATTGCGTACCAGGAAGCAAAACGGATTAAGCCGCCTTTTTCGGCGGCTCCTTCGTTTTGCGTACCAAGAAACAAAAAACGGCGGGAGAACTTCTCCCGCCGCAACCGTCCAATATTATTCAACCGATATGCGATAAGTGCATTTGTTGCCGCCTTTGGCGAGGCATTCGATCCGCTCGACATCCGCCTCCAGCAGATCGCGGAACAGCGCGAGCTCGCAGCTGCACGCCTGCTCGTAGCGCGCGGCGACCTGGGCGATCGGACAGTTGTATTCGTGAAGCAGATATTCCCGTTCGGACGCGGTCTCGACTTCGACCATATAGCCGCCGTCGTTCTGGATGGACGCCAGCTCGCCGATCCGCTCCGGCAGCGGCTTGCCCGCCATCCGCGCGGCATGCCGGTTGTACAGCATCTTCCGGCGTGCTTCGAACATCCGGGCCGCCGCGCCTTTCTGACCCTCTTCCTGCTCCATCAAATCGAGCAGATCCAGTGCCAGCAAATGATAGTTCTTCGGAAAGAATTGCTCCGCTTCCGCCGTCAGTTCGTAGACGTAGGCCGGACGGCCCATCGGCTGTCTCACCGGTTTCGCCGCCGCGTACCCGTCGCGCTCCAGCGCCGCCAGGTGGCGCCTGACGGCCATCTCGGTCAGTCCGAGCTCGCGCGCCAATTCGCCGGCCGTCGCCGACCCCCGGGTCTTCAGCAGCTTGAGCACCGTCTGCCGGGTCGGACCGTCATGCCGCTGGACTTCACCGGGCGGCCGCTCCTTGCCGCTCTTCACCGCCAATGCGCCCACCTCCGTACGTCCTGCGATGTTTGAATATTGATATTGTACCTTACACGGCGTCATTCGTAAATCGACAAAAAACGCCGATCGCTTGACCGGCGGCATGTTTGGGCTTAAGCGGGCTTACCCGAGTTCACGTTCGAGATACGACACGACGTCCTGCCTGAACGCGCGCAGCACGTCCGGAATCCGCGGCGTCAGCGGATGGAGCGCGGCGCGATCCCACTGCCAATAATCCTGCACCAGCGGCTTGCGCAGCCGGACCAGCTCGGCGAGCGGCGCTTTGCGTTCGGCCGGAAACACGCCTTCTTCGCCGATGATATCGATAATGTCTTCATAACTGCTCGCATCGCGCATGATGAAGCCGTCGATCAGATAGCTGCCGACATCCGTCACAATCTCGACGGCCAGGTGCAGCGCGCGTTCCTGCGCGAGCCCCTGCAGAACCGTGCCCTGCCAATCGGCCGCCAGCGTCTCGAGCGCATCGGCAACGTCGGGCAGCGCATTCAGACGATGGTCGATCTGTTCGCGATTGACGTAATACACCTGATCGTTCCTCCGTTACTGCGATTTGCGCTTCCGCGCCTTGCGTTTCAGCCAGACCGTCATGACGATGCAGCTGATGATGATGACCAGCAGATAGGTCATCATTTCGTAGACGTCACGCATGCTGCCGCACCTGCTCCCTCTAATTGGTCTCGTAGTCGACGGAGACGGACGCTTCGCCGGCTTCGCTCATGTACCGGACAATCTCCTGATGGACGGGGTGAACCTGGTAGGCGCCCAGCGCTTCCAACGAATCAAACTTCGCGGTGAGCGCGATATCATACGACCGGCCGGAACGCAGCACGTCGACGCCGATCTCCAGCGACAGCAGCTCGTCGATCTTGCCTTCCATGCTGCGCAGTACTTCCGCCGTGCGCTCGATGTTCTCCGGACTGCGGTCTTTCAAACGAAACAATACAATATGGGTGATCACCCCGGTATCCCTCCCTGAAACGCATGGCCTTGCGCCTTCGGACACATAATATACCACGAGAACCATCCCGGGCAACCGCCCCGGCAGAGGAGGCTCACGCCCGATGCGATATCCCGTCACGATCGTCATGACCCTGATCGCGCTTGCGCTGTGCCTGTACAATTATACAGGGTACGATCCGCACAATTTCGTCTTCTTCATGTTCAGTCCGCCGGCATGGGTGGCCGATCTGCTCGTCGACATCCACGAGGCGAGCGTCCTGCTCCTGTATGCGCTGACGCTGGTCACCTACGCGCTGATCGGCTGCATCGCGGATCGCCTGATTCAGCGCGGACGGAACAAACGCCGCGCACCGGCCTGACCCGCACGCAAAAAGGAGCCCGCCTTCCCACGGGCTCCTTCGTCATGCCGGTTTCCGACCCGGATCACGCCGCTTCCACAATCAGCTTCGCCTTCATGTCGGTATGTCCGATTCCGCACGGGATCGAGCAGTGGATCTCGTATTCGCCGGGTTGATCGAACACGACGTCCTGCTGCAGCGTATCGCCTTCCAGCTTGATGCCGAAATCCGCGATCTCGATGCCGTGAACGCCGCTTACGTTCTGCAGCACGAGACGGATGCTCTCGCCCTGCTTCACGCGGTATTCGGGCTGGTCAAAGGTGAAATCGCTGTACGCCTGAATCTTGAGCAGCGTCATTCCCTCGGGCAGGTTCGCCGACTCATCGACCGGTTTCTCCGGAAGCTCGAACGCGAGCAGATACAGTCCGAACACGGAAGCCGCGATGAATACGACGAACATGATCCATTTGTGCATTGCTACGTGCTCCCCTTTGTGCTGTAAATGTCTATCCCTTATATTAACCAACATGATCCGCTCTTCTCAACCTTAATGTGAGAGGAGTCGAAAAGTTTTTGCCCTTATGTGACAAAACGTTGAACGCTCAGTCCCGGGCGGCGTACCGCTTGAGCAGCCTTTCCGCTTCCGCGCGCACGAAACTCCACGGCATTGTGAAATGATGGTGGTATCCCCGGCAGACGTAGGCCGCCGTGAGCCCTTCCGGCTCCTTCCGCTCCTCGTACACCTTGATGCCGGCCGTCCGGAACATCCGCCGCAGCGCGGCCAGCTCGAGCAGCGCCCGGTCCTGCAGCCCGCGCAGCATGGATTCGTAGAAGCGCGGCAGCTTCAGCCTCGACGAGTCGACGACGCGGATATCGTGATCGAGGATGCGGACGGCGATGCCAAGCAACACGTATCGCTTGACGGCTTCCAGCTCGTCTTCGCTCTGCAACGGCGGCCGGGACGGCTGCCGCTCCGGCGCCGGCTTCCCGGGCCCGCTCCCCGGCTGTCCGGATTCGGCCCCCGGCTGGCCGTGCGCCACAGGAGCCGCGGCGGGCAGCATGGACGCCGCGCCGGCACTGCCCGTCCGTCCGCTGATCTCCGCGGCCATATTGATCCCTCCATAATGCGAACGTGTGTTCTTATTATAGCCGCTGACCGGCCTGTGATCAAGGGGGCGACGGCGGAAGATTGCGGCAGGGACGGGACGCGCTTCCGTTATTGCTGTTTCCCGTCGGGCGGCTCCCGGTCGCGCAGCACCGCGATAAGCGATTTCAACTTGTCCGGGAAAGGAATCCCGAGCTCCCCGCAGTTCTCCGCGATCGAGATCAGTTCATTGACCAGATAGAAATAAATCGCGCCGCTCATCACCGCCGAACCGCCGCCGAGCAGCACGTCGATCCGGTGGGCGAGCAGGATGACGAGCAGCATGATTCCCTTCATCGTCAGCCCGCGGAATCCGATGGTGCTGGACAACCCCTGCTTCCGCTTCACCGCCGCCGCGACGCCGGTCACATAGTCGACCCCGATCGCGACCACCAGCGCCGTGAGCGCCTCGGACCATCCGCCGTAAGCGAACGAGAGAATGGAACCGACCACCGCTCCCGCCGACGACAGAACCAGCCCGGGCGTGAGATGCAGCGTCATGTCGATCCCGCCTTTCCGCATCATCGCCGAATGATGACCTTCCTCCCGGCGCCGTCCCAAACGACGCGCGCGCCGAGCGTTTCGGCGAGCCGGCGGACCGGCACGAAGCCTGCGCTGCCGAACACTTTCGTCGGCCACGGCTCGCCATTGATGAGCACTTCGCCATTGTTCCAGCCGACGGAGGCGCCGAGCGCTTCGCCGATCGCCCGCGCCGGTCCCCACGTGATCCCGTCGATCGCACAGCCGTCCCCGATCTTGCTGCCGTCAATTTCAATCGCAACCGGCATGGCGCCCTCCGGGACCTCGTCCGCCTCCCGGTCATACCGCCGCAGGCCGTGCGCGTTCATGATGTCGATCAGCTTGTCCGCGTAGCGCGGGTCCGTCGCGTATCCGCTTGCCTGCAGCGCCCTCGCCTGCTTCTCCGGCTCATCGGCCGCCCGGACCGGGGCGTAGCGCGGCAGCCGCAGCAGCAGGTCCTGGTCTTTGTAGCAGTCATATATGCTGTCGTAAGCGCGGAAGTCGGCCGATTCGAAGACGTTCCGCCCGTCCCGCACTTCCCATGTCGAGCGGTTCACGGTTTTGCCCCGCCAATGCGCGTTCGGCTTGCCGCTGCCGACCTTGATGCCGCAGACGTTGTTCCAGAAAGGAATAACCCCGCCGGTCTCGAGCAAATTTTGCGCCAGCCGGACGGATACGAAAAGCGGCGATCCTTCACGCCGGACGCGGATGGCGATCGGCGCCAATGTCCGGAAAAACTGCTCGCGCGTCATGCCGGACACCTCCTTTTCAAAGAGCAGACACTTGTCCTGCTGCCAGAATATGCGGACGGCGCGCAGGGGGTGCGGGCGATTGTACAAGCCTCCGGCCGATGCCGGCGCCCGATCGCCCCATTGTGGTGCATTTTTGCACCAGATTGGGGCAACTCGGTTCCGATCGCCCAATTGTGGTGCATTTCTGCACCAGATGGGGCCGGGGCGGCGCCCGATCGCCCAATTGTGGTGCATTTTTGCACCAGATTGGGACAAGTCGGCTCTCTATCGCCCAATTGTGGTGCATTTTAGCACCAGATTCGGCCCGCTGCCGGCTCCGAAACGGCCTCCGCACGCACCCTTGACCGGCGAAAATCCCGCCTGTTATACTGATCCTGAACCATGCGACAATTTGAAGGCAATGCTACCTTCGGGTACAACCTCGACGACTTCATGCGGGAGGTTGTGCCTTTTTTGTTGCGCCGAATTGCCGAATTCAAGATCGGGAGGGATCGGGATTATGCTGCTCGAAGCGATCGAACACCGTCCCAAGGGGAACTGGGTCAGCGCCAGCGGCCCCGGCACGGTGGAGCTGCGTCTGCGGACGAAGCGGGATGATGTGCGGGAGGTGAGCGTGCTTTTCGGAGACAAATACGCGTGGGACCGGACGAAAGCCGTCCAGCCGATGCGCAAGTTCGCCTCCGACGCGCTGTTCGATTACTGGCAGGCGTTCGTCACGCCGCCTTTCCGGCGGCTGCGCTACGCGTTCCGGATCGACGACGGACAGACCGCCGTCTGGATGACCGAGTTCGGATTCGAGGCGGACTTGCCGGCCAATCCGCAGAACCTGTTTGAATTTCCGTATGTCAACCCGTGCGACATTTTCGAACCGCCGGCCTGGGTGAAGGACGCGGTGTTCTATCAGATTTTCCCCGAACGGTTCGCGAACGGCGATCCGACGAACGATCCCGAAGGCACCCAGCCCTGGGGCGGCGAGCCGACGCCGTCGAACTTCTTCGGCGGCGACCTGCAGGGCGTGATCGACCATCTCGACTACCTGTCGGAGCTCGGCGTGACCGCGATCTACTTCACGCCGGTCTTCGAAGCGCCGACGAACCACAAATACGATACGCGCGACTATCTGAAGGTCGACCCGCATTTCGGCACGAACGAGAAGCTGAAGGAGCTCGTCGACGCGTGCCACGCCCGCGGCATCCGCGTCCTGCTCGACGCCGTGTTCAATCACGCCGGCCGCACCTTCCCGCCGTTCCAGGACTGCCTGGAGAAAGGCGAAGCGTCGCGGTACGCGGACTGGTTCCATGTGCGGGAATGGCCGCTTGATGTGAAGGACGGCATCCCGACCTACGAAACGTTTGCGTTCGAGCGCAACATGCCGAAGTTCAATACGGAAAATCCCGAAGTGCAGGAGTACCTGCTCGGCGTCGCCCGCTACTGGATCGAGGAAGTCGGCATCGACGGCTGGCGGCTCGACGTCGCGAACGAAGTCGACCATCGGTTCTGGCGCCGGTTCCGCGACACCGTGAAGGCGGCCAAGCCCGACGCCTACATTCTCGGCGAAATCTGGCACGACGCGCTGCCCTGGCTGCAGGGCGACCAATTCGACGCGGTGATGAACTACCCGTTCACCACGGCCGTGCTCGATTTCTTCGTCGAGCGGAAGCTTGACGCCAGAGGATTCGCCGACCGGCTCGGCCGTCTGCTCGCCGCCTACCCGACGCGGGCAACGGAAGTCGCCTTCAATCTGCTGGGCAGCCATGATACGCCGCGCCTGCTGACGCTGTGCGGCGGCAACGCGGCGCTCATGAAGCTCGCCGCCCTCGTGCAGTTCACGTTCATCGGCACGCCGTGCCTGTACTACGGCGACGAGATCGGACTGACCGGCGGCCACGACCCGGGGTGCCGGAAGTGCATGGAATGGGACCCGGCGCGCCAGAACCGGGACCTGCTGGCATTCTACCGCTGGCTGATCGCGCTTCGCCGCGGTGCGGAGGCGTTGCGCACCGGCGATTTCCGCGTGCTCCGCGCCGAAGCCGGCGAGAAGGTGTTCGCCTATATGCGCTCCGCCGGACAAGAGCGGTACGCGATCGTCGTCAACAACCAGGATCAGCCCGCATCGGTGCGGCTTGCGCTCGGCGAGGGGACGTGGACGGACGTCCGCACGCGGGAGACGGCGGACACTCCGGGCGGCGCGGCGGAAATCGCCCTGGAGCCGTTCGGTTTCCGGGTCTTGCACGCAACCGTCGGCTGACATCCGGCGCCCGAACGCCCTGCGCATAAACTGAAGAAGCCTCCCGGCAATCCCCAGAGCCGGGAGGCTTCGATTGTCTGTTATCCGTGTGTCCGGGTCGGATCGAGAATGAGCTTCACGCCCTCCGTCCGCAAATGGTCCATCCGGTACGCCCAGTCCTTGAACCGTTCGAACACTTCGTCCGAGCAGCCGAACACGCGCTTCACTTCCTCGAGAATCCGCAGTTCATGCTCGCCCAGGGTGCCGTCCGCCAGCACCAGCAGCATCAGTTCCGCGAGGAACACGTGTTTCACCTGTTCATCCTGTATCCCCTTGAGCCAGGTCTCGATATCGTCGGCGCCGTCAACGGCCGTCACTGCCTCTTCCGCCATGCCGAGTTCGTCCACGAAAGCGTGCAGATAGCTGCGCTCATTGCGCGCGACGAATCCGTCCGCGCCGGCCAAGAGGCGCGCGAGCCGCATGAAGGCGATTTTGTGCTCCGGTTTTTGCAGCAGATGAAGGTACAACGCTCCCAGCTCCTTGCTGTGTCTTTGTCGGTTGTGATTCGACACCGGCTGTCGAAACTCCTGCCGGATCCGCCGCCCGCTTCGCGCGCCGGCCGGCGTCCCGTGCGGCTCCGTCAGCCTACAGGATGCCGCTGAGACTCCCCCCGCGCGCGAACAGCCGGTCGATCCGCTTCTCGACGGCGGGATCGGGCACGAGCGGCGGCGCATGATGCGGCTTTGACCGCGCGTCGATCACGACGTTGTCGCAGCCCCAATGCTTCCAGGCGTATTCGGCGCCCACGCCGTATATATCATGCGACGGGTTGCTGCGGGTAAACGTCACCCACAGGAAGTTGCGCAGCGACTCGGCGGCAAACCCGCTGTCGTCAACGAGTACGATCAGCGGACATTCCGTCAGCGGTCCGCGCGCGGCAAGCGCGTCCGTCAGCCCGCGCAGCTGCCGCTCCGCCTCGCCGTAGCTGCCGAACGCCGGCCCTTCGAGGACGACGACGCCCGGCATGACGACCCTCGCGCCGCCGAATTCCCCGAGATCGCGCAGCGCTTCCGGCACTTCGGTGCACAGGTCCCGCACCTTCGGGCCGCACGCCGCGAAGATCACCTTGCTGCCCTCGTTCAGGCCGGTGCCAGAATAGTCGAGGGTGTCGATCGTCGTGTTCGTCTGAAAATGTATGTCGCGCCGAAGGTCGATCCGTTCGAGCATCCAGTCGAAAAACTCCTCGATCCGGTGCGTGCTGAGCGGCCGGTCCTCCTCCGCGGTGATGAACAGATATTTCGCCAGGCTGAGCTGCCCCGTGCCGAGAATCCGGTTCGCGATCGTGA
Source organism: Thermobacillus composti KWC4 (assembly GCF_000227705.2). Taxonomy (GTDB): domain Bacteria; phylum Bacillota; class Bacilli; order Paenibacillales; family Paenibacillaceae; genus Thermobacillus; species Thermobacillus xylanilyticus. The sequence goes on along the minus strand of NC_019897.1, from coordinate 1,449,477 downwards.
GCAGCTCCATCGGCCGGCGCAGCTCCGCGTACGGCGCATACCGCTCGCTGCCGATCGCGAGCAGCAGCGGGTGCACGCCCGCGGCGTCGACGGCGTGCACTTCCTTCACGCCGGGAATTTCCTGCTTCACGGCATCGCCGGTCAGCTCATGGATCAACTCCCCGAAGGCGGTGTCTTCCTGCGGCGGGCGGCCGACGACCGTGAACGGCCAGATCGCGTTCCGCTTGGCGTACACCTTGTGCACGCGCATGACGGGAAAAGGATGGACCAGGCTGTAGTAGCCGAGATGATCGCCGAACGGCCCTTCCGGTTTCGTCTCTCCGGGACGGATCTCGCCCGTGATGACGAAGTCGGCGTCCAGGCTCAGAAAATGGCCGTCCGCATAGCCGTACCGGAACCGGCGGCCGGCCAGCAGGCCGGCGAACGTCAGTTCGCTGAGACCCTCCGGCAGCGGCATGACGGCCGCCAGCGTATGGGCGGGCGGCCCGCCGACGAAGATGCTGACCTTGAGCGGCTCCCCCCTTCGGGCCGCCTTGTGCTGGTGAATGCCGATGCCGCGGTGAATCTGATAGTGCAGCCCGATCTCGCGATCCGGCACGTAGTCGTTGCCGCCGAGCTGCACGCGGTACATCCCGAGGTTCGCATGCATCGGCCCGGGCTTGTCCGGATCTTCCGTGTACACTTGCGGCAGCGTGATGAACGCCCCGCCGTCCATCGGCCAGAACCGGATATGCGGCAGATCGGAGACAGTGATCTCTTCGAATGCGGCCGCCGCGCTGCGCGCCCGCTTCGGCAGCGCGCTCAGCGCCGCCCAGGCCGCTCCGGCCTGTGACAGCGGCTTCCGCAGCGCCTGCATCGGATCATTGCGCAGCGCGATGACGCGCTGCGCCGCCTCCCATGTGCGGCGGAAAATAAACCGGCTCCGCTCGAGCGTGCCGAACAGGTTCGACACGGCGCGGTAGCGCGTTCCCTTCACATTCTCGAACAGCAGCGCCGGTCCCCCGGCTTCGTGCACGCGCAGATGGATCGCGGCCATCTCCAGCTCGGGGTCCACTTCCTCGCGAACCCGGACCAGATGGCCGTTCCGCTCCAGATCCAGCACGCAGGCTTCCAACGATCGGTACATCGGAACGCTCCTTTCCGATTGCGGCTCGGACAATCGAGTAGGAGGGGGCGGCAAGCCCCCGACCTCTCACACCACCGTACATGCGGGTCCGCATACGGCGGTTCCGAAGGTTAACAAAGCTCAAGGTAACGAGAAAGCAGACTTTTCAGCCCTTTCGCTTCCCAGTAGGAAGTCGGAAGGGCATTGTTTGTGTTACGGGACATTTCCCACGGACCACGGCGTGCGTTCGCCATCATTCGAGCCGCCCATTCGGGCACGCCGAGTGCACGGAGATTACGCAATCTGGTCTTGGGTCTCTTCCATTGTTTCCACAGACACATGCGTAGTCGCCTGCGCATCCATGCGTCGAGGTTACCACAGTGGTTCTTGGCGGCAGCCAGACGGAAATAACCGATCCATCCCATCATGAAGCGGTTCAGTCGGTTAATCCGTTCTTCCATCGTCAGCGGGCGCGTTCGGTCCGTTATCTCCCGGACTTTCTTCTTGAAACGCTGAATCGTCTTGGGTGCCAACCGGACCGTTGCCTGCTTGTTCGACAGGAAGCTGAAGCCGAGGAACTTTCGGTTCCACGGCCGGTCTACCGCGCTTTTGTCCCGATTCACTTTCAGTCTCAGCTTTCCTTCCACAAATCGGATGACCGATTCCATGACCCGTTCCCCGGCCCGCTTGCTGGCCACGAAAATGTTGCAATCGTCCGCATATCGGACGAAGTGCAGTCCTCGTCTGGTCAGTTCTTTGTCCAAATCGTCCAGCAGGATGTTGGCGAGCAACGGGCTGAGCGGGCCGCCTTGCGGCGTGCCTTCTTCCGTTCTCACGACCACACCCCCGGCCATCACCCCGGCGTTCAGGTAAGCGCGAATCAGCTTGAGCATGCGCTTGTCGTCTATCCTCCGCGCCACTCTTGCCATCAGGATGTCGTGGTTCACACGGTCGAAGAACTTCTCCAGATCCATGTCCACGACCCAGCGGAGGCCGCTTTGGATATACTGCTGCGCTTGCCTTACCGCATCGTGCGCTCGCTTGCCCGACCGGAAGCCGTAGCTGTGCCATGAGAAGTGCGGGTCGAAGATCGGCTCCATCACTTGCAGAAGCGCTTGCTGGAGAAGACGGTCCATCGCGGTCGGGATGCCGAGCAGCCGTACGCCGCCTCCGGGTTTGGGGATTTCCACCCGTCTGACGGGCAAGGGGCTGTACGTTCCCGCAAGGAGTGCGGCTTTCACCGCTTCCCAGTGTGTGTTCAGGTAAGCTTGTAACTCCGTTACCGTTACCCCGTCCACACCGGGGGCTCCTCCGTTCTGTACCACTTTCCTGTAGGCCTTCAAGAGGTTCTCCCTTTCCAGCATCTTCTCCAGCAAGTCGTCCTGTGCTTTGCGAGAGGAAGGGGCGATTTGTGCCGGCAACGGACTCGGCACTCCAACGGTCCCTTGCGGCTTCACCGCTACCTCCCGCTGGCAGCCCTCTTGCGAGGTATTCTGCTGTCTATGCCCGTCGCGCGAACGCATCGGTTTCCTCTCTCCTTTCGGTTTGGCCCTTCCGCTTTCCTTACGTCCCGTACTCGCGTACTATGGCCTCTGCTGACTCCTGCGGATTCAGCGCAGCCTCCCGGCTGCGGTTACGAAGTCACTTCGCGCATGAAGTCACTTCGCGTATTCCGCAGGCCTCCCCGGATAAGAGCGTCATCTTTCCGCCCGCGACCACTGGAGTTTACAGGATTAGTCCTTGGCGGCTTTGGATTTCGTTGTGTGCTGGCAACTCATCCGACTAACCCTGCCTCGAATCCAGTTCGTGTACCTTGGCCCGTGCGTTTGCCTTAGGCTTCCTTCAGATTCGGCCTCGCGACCGACACCCTTGCCCTCGGCTAACGGCAGGCGCTCGCCAGCCCCCATTCCGGACTTTCACCGTAGAGATGACGCCCATGCCGGGCGTACAGCATGAAGAAGGCTGACCCGCCGGACCAGCCTTCTTCACCCGCCGTTATGCGATTAGCCGTTCTGCAGCAGCTCCTTGAACTGCTTGATCTGCTGACGCTCGCCGGCCACGACGACCGTCATGTCGGCCGTGAGCCGATCTTCCGGACCGGGGTTGATCTTCTGTCTGCCCTTCTCCACGAAAGCCAGAATGGTCGCCCCGGTCCGCTGGCGGACCTGCAGCTCGGCGATCGACTTGCCGACGCTCTTGTAGTGGGGTTCGACCTTGGCCCATTCGATGACCAGCTCGTCAAGCGACACCTGTATCGACTCGAGCGCCTTCGGTTTGTATTGCATGCCCCCGATGATGGCAGCGACCTGTCTCGCTTCATCGTCTTCAAGCGTCACCTGCGAGATCGTCTCTTCCGGATCGTCATCCTCGAAATGGTACAGTTCCCTTCTGCCATCGTCGTGAATGACGATGACCAGTCTGTCTCCCGAATTGGCGTCCACCTGAAACTTTTTTCCAATACCGGGCAAGTCTGATTCACGAATGGTAGCCATTGCCTCAATACATCCTCCGTTCCATTAATCGGTACCCGTTTGCTTGACCGGCTCTTTCGCCTTGCTCCAGCCGAAGATGCGATTCAGAACGCCGTAGATCCGCTTGGATTCTTTCGCAAGCAGCGGACCGGCAATCGCCAGAATCAGAACATACATCGCGGAGAACGGCTGCAGCATGGGAGCCAGCGCAGCCGCCGCCCCCAGGTTGGCCACGATGATGGAAAATTCACCCCGCGCCACGACGGTAAGTCCGATATTCATCGACGCCTTGTGCGACAGACCGGCATTGCGGCCCGCCACCATGCCCGCGACGATGTTGGCAATCAGCGTGATCACGACCGCTCCGACGGCATACCAGGCTGCATCGCCAAGGGTGGTCGGGTCAATGCTGAGACCGAAACTGAAAAAGAAGATTGCACCGAAGAAATCGCGGAACGGCACGACCAGATGCTCGATGCGCTTGCTGTGTTCGGTCTCGGACAACGCGAGTCCGAGCAGCAGCGCGCCGATCGCTTCCGCCACATGCAGTTTCTCCGAGAATCCTGCGACGAAGAACAGGACAGCGAACACCACAATGATGAAGATTTCATTGGACGTGATATTGAGCAGCTTGTTCAGAATCGGATTGGCTTTCCTGCCGATGATGAAGAAAAGCAGCATGTAGCCGACCGAAATGCCGACCGACAGGAGCACGCCGCCGACCGATGTCGCGCCGCCCAGCAGCAGACCGGACATGATGGACAGGAAGACGGCCAGGAACAGGTCGTCGAACAGGACCATGCCCAGAATGAGTTCCGTTTCCGAGTTACCGGTCCGGCGCAAATCGACGAGCACTTTCGCGACGATCGCCGTCGACGATACGGACATCATCCCCGCAATGATCAACGCTTCATAGAGCGGGAATCCGGCAGCGAAGCCGAAACCGAGTCCGAGCACAAAATTCAGAATAACATAAACGGAGCCTCCGAACACGATTTTTCTGCCGGATCGAACCAGCTTCGATACGGAAAACTCCAGACCGACATAGAACAGCAGGAACAGCACGCCGACTCTGCCGAGAAACGAAATGACTTCCCGGCTCTCAACGAAGGTCAGATCGATGAGGCCGAGCTCCGGAGCATGCGGCCCGACCAGCATCCCGAGCACAATCAGGAAAGGGATGATCGACAACTTCAATTTTCCGGCTGCGAGTGAGAACAGGGCAATCAACAGTAGTGCGGTCCCGACTTCAAAGATCATGTGATCCATACAACGGTTATCTCCCCCCTCGGCCTTCGTGATGCTCGTGTCCATTATACCTGAATCGCGAAACGATATCCAATTCGTATGAACAATTTATCCTATATTAATATTATGAAATGAAAAAAGCCCGCCCAGACGGCGACTTCGCCGCCTGGACGGACCGCTGACCGTATGTTGCCGCATCGTCTCAATCCTTCATGCTGCCAAGCTGCAATCCATGCACGAAATATTTCTGCAGGAACGGATAGACGAGCAGAATCGGAACGGAAGCCACGATGGTGATCGCGGCCCGGATCGACACCGGCGTCACCTGAGTGAGTTTGGCGCTCGGGTCCGCTCCGTACATGGCGGCGGCGCTGGTGCTCTGGACCATGGTCGAGGACAAGAGCTTCATCAGTTCATATTGCAAGGTGCTGAGATGCTGCTTCGATGAAGCGAACAGGAACGTGTCAAACCACGAGTTCCATTGTCCGACCGCGATGAACAGCGCCACCGTCGCCAGAACCGGCTGGCAGAGCGGAAGGACAATATAGAGGAACGTACGGAAATCCCCCGCGCCGTCGATCTTCGCCGATTCGATGAGTCCGTCCGGCAGCTGCTGCATGTAGGTCCGGATGACGATCATGTTGAACGCGCTGATGAGCCCGGGAATGATGTATACCAGAAACTTGTTCAGCAGGTTCAGATCCTTGATCAGGAAGTAATACGGGATCAGTCCCGCGTTGAAATACATCGTGAGCACGACGATGATCGTGATCGGCTTGCGGAACACGTACTCCCTCCGGCTGACCGTATAGGCAAGCATCGAGGTGAGGAACAGGCTGATCACGGTGGCGATCACCGTGCGCGCGACGGATACCCAGAACGCGTCGTAGATCGTCCCGCTCACGAAGACGGCCTTGTAGTTCTGCAGCGACCATACACGCGGCCACAGGTAGATGCCGCCGCGGATCGTGTCGTTGCCGGCGTTGAACGATACGGCCAGCGTATTCAGAAACGGATACAGCGTGACGACGGCCAGCAGCAGCATGGCCAACGTATTCAACGTATGGAAGACAACCGGCTCCAGCTGCGGTGTGCTTCTTCTCATCGGTCCGCCCTCCTCATATCAGCCGCTCCTCTCCCAGCCGCTTCGCGATCGTGTTGGCCGCGAAGATCATCGTGATGCTGACGACCGTCTTGAAAATGCCGGCCGCCGTCGCCAGCGAATAGTTGCCGATCTGCAGCCCGTACTTGAGCACGAAAATGTCGATCGTCTGCGACCAGTCGACGACGACGCCGTTGCCGAGCAAATATTGCACCTCGAATCCCGCTTCCAGAATCCAGCCGAGATTCATGATGAGCAGGATGACGATGATCGGCTTGATGCCGGGAAGCGTGATGTGCAGCATCTTCTGGTACCGGTTCGCACCGTCCATCTCCGCGGCCTCGTACAGCGCCGGATCGATCGAAGCCATGGCGGCCAGATAGATGATGGCGTTCCAGCCGACTTCCTTCCATACATGCGCGGCGCCGACGATGCCCCAGAAATAATGCGGCTCATTCAGCCACATGATCGGCTCGCGGATGATGCCGAGTTTCATCAGCACGACGTTGACGATGCCGCCTTCCACCGACAGCGCGTTCGCCACGATGCCCGTTACGATGATCCACGACAGAAAGTGCGGCAGATAGGAGATCGTCTGGATCGTCCGCTTGAAGAAACGCTGCCGGACTTCATTGAGCAGAATGGCGAACGAGATCGCGGTCACGAAACCGAGCACCATGTTGATGAGGCTCATTGCGACTGTATTGCGCAGCACGTTCAGGAATGCCGCATCGCCGAACAAAAACTTGAAATGTTTGAACCCGACCCATTCCTGTTCCCAGAACGAAAAGCCGGGCCGGAACTGCTGGAATGCCATCGTCCAGCCCCAGATCGGATAGTAGGAGAACAGGATCACATAAGCCACGATGGGCACCGACATCAGGATGAGCTGCGTCTGCCCCTTCATCCGGCGCAAGAAGGACGTTCTCCGGCCGGCCGGAGACGCGCCGTCCTCCCGCGCCGGCAGTTCCGTAACAACCGCCATCAACACACCTCCCGCATAATCCGTCCCCGACTCGGCAGGCACAAGAATTCGGAAAGCACGAGGCGCTTCAAGCCCGTGCTTTCCGAACTTCTGCCCGAACGATTATTCGGTGGACCAGTTCTCGATCCGCCATTGCAGTTGTTCGTTGACGCGGTCCAGATACGCCTGGACGTTGATCTTCTCGAACGCTTTGACGTAATCGTCCCATACCGCGTCGAATTGCCCCGGCTTCGCCATGATGGCCTGCGGCAGATATTTGAGCGACGTGTCGGTCATTTGCTGACCCGCGATCGCCGCTTCCGAACCGTCAATCAGGTCAATCTGCCATGCCGGATAATACACCGGGTTTTCCAGCGGCGGCGAGAAGAAGTCGGTCCAAGTCTTGTGCCCGTACGCCTCAAGCAGTTCCCTGTCTTCCGGTTTCAGCGATTCGAAATATTCCTCCGGCTGGTTGCCCGGAGACGTCGCGTTGCCGTCGCTGAACGTGCCTTCGATTTTCGGGATGTAGCCGAACAGCGCATCCGCCCTGTTCGCCAGTTTCCAGGTCGGGTCTTCCTGCTGCGCCCGCTGCTCCGGCGTCCGGTAGAAGCGGCCGTTCTCGTCGACGTGATAGTCGATGCCTTCTTCGCCCCAGGAGAGGATTTTCTGCCACTCTTCGGTGATCAGCGCATCCAGGAACTTGATGATGCGCACCGGGTCCTTGGCGTCCTTGCTGATGCCGAAACCGTTGTTCAGGTTCGGCACGGGCCGGTCGAGATACCAGTCGCGGATGCTCGTGTCATAGACGAGCGGGAAGCCGACATAGGTGTCCAGAATCCGGCCTTCCGCGATCAGGTTGTCTTCCGCCGGCTGGAAGTTCCAGTGCTGGTCGAACATCGCGACGACGCGGCCGGAAGAGAGTTTCGCGAGATACTGGTCGTAGTTCTGGACGAACGCTTCCTTGTCGAACAGTCCTTCGTTGTAGAGGTTGTTCAGCTCCTGATAATAACGCTTCGCATAATCCTTGACGGCGAACACTTCCGCCACACCGTCCCGCACGACGACGCCGCCGTCGTTCGGATGGCCGATCAGATGCTCCGGCGGGTTGAGCAGCGGGAACGTCCGCCAGTCGGAAGCGAGCGCCGTGTAGCCGATCGTCGGCTGGCCGTCTTCCGTCGTCGGATGCTTCGCCACATAATCGCGGACGAGTTGCATGAATTCGTCCAGCGTCTTCGGTTTCGGATAGCCGAACTCTTTCAGCACCTTCTTCTGGATCCAGAACGCGGGCCCGGAATACCAGGTGGGTTTGAACTCGCCGTGGATGATGCCGTAGTTCGGCAGCCAGTAAATGTGGCCGTCGCTCGAGTCCTTCATCCTGTTCCATGCTTTCGCGAAGTGCTTCCTCAGATTGGGCGCATGCTCTTCAATCAGATCTTCGAGCGGGATGACCGCTTTGGCCGCGACCAGTTTCGTATCGGCCGTGATCAAGTCGGGATATTCCCCGCCGGCAATCATGACACCCAGCTTCTGCTGCAGGTCGCCGACCAGAAACTCCATTTCGAGCTTGACGCCGAGTTCTTCCTCGATCTTCTTGTAGATCCGGTTGTCCGGCGTCGGCGTCTGCTGCGGCGCGCCGATGAAGGCCGTGATCGTGATCGGCTCGAGTTCGCTGCCCGATCCTTCTCCGCCGCCGTTGCCGTTGCTGCCGGTTCCGCTGCCCGTCTCCTGTCCGGACGTGCCGCTCCCGCCGCCGTCACCCGACTTGCCGGTGCATGCGGCAAGCACCAACATCAGCGCCAGCGCAATGGACAAAAAGCGCCAAAATCTTCTTTTCTTCTCCCCCGTCAAAACCAACAGCCCCTCCTCAGCGTTGAAATGAAAATCTTCAACCCTCATTATGAGGAGGTGTAAACGGTTGCAAAATAACCAGATTCAAGCACCTTCCCCCTGAAATTCAAGATGTTGAATCCGTTTTCTTTTTGCCGGAGGCCCGCAAGCGGTATGCCGCCGGCTTCATGCCCGTTCTTCGCTCGAACTGCTTCAAGAAATACTGATACGCATTGTATCCCACCGATTCGGCGATTGCGCCGAGCGTCATGTCCGTGCTCTCCAGCAGCCGCTTGGCTTCCTCGATCCGCAGCTCATGCACGTAGTCCAGAATCCCGATGCCGTATTTGCGCGCAAACGATTGGCCCAGATAAACGGGATGCACATAGAATCGTTCGGCGATCTCCCGTATGGTCAGGGAACGTCTGTAGTGGGCGCGCAAATACTCGGCCACCTCGGCCTGGATGCCGCCCGTCTCCGGCGCGTGCGAGGCTTCCGGCGGCTCTATGTCGTCCGATGCCAGGTCCGCACGCTCCCGTTCGCGCAATTCAGCAGCCAATCGGCCCAGCATCTCCTCGGCCTCGGACGGAATGACCGGCTTGGTCAGGTAATGGGACACGCCGAGGCGGACGGCGCGGGCCGCGTATTCGAAGTCGTGGTAGCCGCTCGCGATCACGAACAGCAAGTCCCGATGCCCCGCGCGCTGCGCTTCTTCGATCAAGGCGAGCCCGTCCATGACCGGCATGCGGATGTCGGTCACGACCAGATCCGGCGGATCGATCCGAATCCGCAGCATCGCCTCTTCTCCGTCCCGGCAGGTGCCGGCCACCCGAAAGCCGAAACGTTCCCAGTCCACCATCAGCTGCAGACCTTCGAGCGCATGCGGCTCGTCGTCCACAAGCAAAACGCTGTACGCCATCATCGCCCCTCCTTGCTTTCTTCTTCGATCAGCAGCCTGATCGGGATGCGGAACCCGACGGTTGTGCCCTCGCCCGGCCTGCTATCGATCCGGAATGCCGCCATGCCGCGGTAATACAGTTCCAACCGCTTGCAAACATTGCGGATGCCGACATGCTCATGTCCGCCGCCGTCGGACCTGGCCATGTCCATCACTTGCCGGAGCTTCTCCTCCTCCATGCCGATTCCGTTGTCGGCCACCGTTACGGCAAGCGCCTGATCTTCCAGCTTCGCCGTGACGGCGACTCTCCGATTGTCCCTCCTCGCCTGCAAGCCGTGCTTGCACGCATTCTCGACAAGCAGCTGGACGCTCATCCGGGGAATCCGCATTTCGTTTGCGTCCGGATCGACTTCGAAAGCGTATTCAAACAAATCGCCGAACCGGAACTTCTCGATTTGCAGATACATCGCCGTGAAGTGCAGCTCTTCGCGAAGCGGAATCAGATCATCTCCGCGGCTCAGCATCTGGCGCATGAGCAGCGACAGGTCGCGGATGACGGAAGCGACATCGCGGTAGCCGTTCTTGACGCAGACGACATAAAGCGCGTTCAGCGTGTTGAACAGAAAATGAGGATTCACCTGGCTGTGCAGCGCCGAAAGCTCGGCGCGCAGATGCTCCAGTTCCAGATTCTTCTGGCGGATCTCCAGCTTGTAAACTTCATGGATCAGCGAATGGATCTTGACCGCCATGGCGTTGAACGAACGGATCAGCGCGCCGATCTCATCCCTGCCCTCCGCGATGGCGATCGGTTCGAATCGTTCGTCGCGGATGCGGGCCATATGCCGGGCGAGCTTGTTCACCCGTAAATGGTAGGAGCGGAACAGCACATTGATGAGAATCGTCGGAATGATCGCGCTGACGGCCGCGAGCCACAGGATGGACCGGCGGGCGGCGTCATGCAGCATTTCGATACGTCTTGTATCCGCGATGCCGATAAGCTTCCATCCCTTGATGTAACCGGCTTGTCCGAGCGTATGCTCAATGACGTAGCCGGAACCCCGTTCCGGCGGCACCGGGATGACCGAAGAAGCAACGCCGGTCCGGAAGGATATGCTCGCGCTGTCGAGAACGACGCGGTCCCGGTCGTCGATGAGCAGCAGCCGCAGCCACCCGTCTTCCCGTTTCATGATGCTGTAGATTTTCTCGGGATTCAGGTCGACGCGCAAATATTTCTTGTACCTCGAATTCGCGGCGTACAGGTTCATCTTGCTCAGCACGCTGATGCGCTGGCCGGAATTGAGCACATCTCGTTCTTCGTAAGCGGCCAGGCGCACGTCGCCGTCCCGGCCGGCGAACTGATCCAGCCAGGGCAGAGCGCCGCTCAGGCTGCCGATGACGTAGTAGTTCGAGCCCGACTGGATGGAGTCGTTGTCCGTGTAAATCCGGATGTCCGATATGTTCGGATAGGTGGACGTATAGCGGGTCAGATTGTTCCGGAGAAAATCATGGTATGCGACGAAATATTCAACGGGATCGGCATATGTCCGGTCCAACACCTCGTTGATCGCGGCGTCGCTTGCAATGGACCGGCTCAGCGCGACGGATTCTTCAATCAAGCCGAGCAGTTCGCCGGATGCGCGTTCGATCGATTTCTGCAGATTGTCCATCTCGCGCAGCTTGATGTCCGCCGAATTCCGCTGGTAGAAGAATACGTTGATGACGATGATGGGCAACAGCACGCACAGAAAGTAGATGAGCAGAAATTTGTATTTCAGCGGAATGTCATTAATGCGTTGAAGGAAAGCGGCCGGTCGGAACATCCCGCATCCCCTCCTTCCGGGGCATGTGGCAAGGCTTCAGTCTTGCCGGACGCCGGACCGGTATTCGGAAGGCGTTACGCCGACCATCGCCTTGAATTTCCCGGTAAACGCATCCGGATCGTGATAGCCGAGCTGCTGCGCGATGTACGCGATCTTGTGGTTCGTCCGGCGCAGAAGCTTCCGGGCTTCCGCGATGCGCAGCCGGTGCACATATTCCGGGATCGAATACCCGGTCTTCTGTTTGAACAGTTGGCCGAGATAAACGGGATGATGCCCGACAAGCCGGGCAAGCCGGGAGATGCGGATCGTCTCGCGGTAATGCTCCTTCACATATTCGATCACCCGGCCGACGGCTCCGCCCGGCGGTTCCGCCGTCCCGCCCGCATCCGCGGCGGCGTCCGCGCCCGGCGCCTCCCGGCTTGCGGCCAGTTCCGAGAGCAGACCGTGGATCTCCTCGGGGATCAGCGGTTTGAGCATATAGCGCTCAATCTTGTAAGGCATCGCCCGTCTGACATAGTCGAATACCGGATAGCCGCTCATGATGACGATTTTCGGCCCGCCCCCGGAACCCGGATGCCGCTTCTCCCTCAGCTTGCGGATCAGATCGATGCCGTCGATTCCGGGCATCCGGATGTCGGTGAAGACGAGATCGGGCTGGGTTGCGTCGGCGAGCTTCAGCGCTTCTTCCCCGTCGGATGCGGCCGCGCACAGCTCGAAACCGTAGGCATTCCAGTCGATCATCGTCTTCCAGCCTTCCAGCATGTAAGGTTCGTCGTCGACGACCAGTACCTTGCGCATCTGTCCATCGCCTCCCCGAAGCGAGAATTCCGGTTTACCATTTCTGTAGGAACATGGTAGTATCGATATATCCAGGGATGGCTTGTCATGATGACAAAACCGTTGCTTGTTGCTAAAACGAAATTACAACAATCAAAACCAATCTGTCCATGTCAAATCAACGATACAAAAAGTAAAATCAGTGATTTACTTCCTGTCACGCGGTTTTCATGATGATGTAGAAGCCGGAATAACGAATGGGGGCTCCGCCATGTACGATCTGCTGATAGTGGACGACGAACCCATCGCCGTCCGCGCCATCGAACGCGGCATCGATTGGTCGGACCTGGACATCCGACGCATCCATACGGCCGGCGATTATGAAGATGCCGTCGAGATTCTGGACAACCATCCGGTCCGGATCCTGATCACCGACATCGAGATGCCGGGGACGAACGGCATTCGTCTGCTCGAATATGTGAACCGCTGCTATCCGCGAGTTCGAGCCATCGTCACGACCGGACACAGCCAGTTCGAATACATCCAGAAGGCGCTGCAATACCGGACCCTCGACTACCTGCTCAAGCCGCTGGATTTCAAGCAATTGAAATCGATCGTTGAGCGGGCCATCCGGGAATTGGACCACGAGCGGGACATGGAATCGCTTCATCGCAGTTACGAGGAATCGCAGCTGCAATGGCAGCGAAACCTGCCGATCCTCGAAGACCGCTTCTGGCAGGATGTGCTGAACCACCGGATTCGACTGACGCCGGACAATATCCGGTCGACCATCGAATCCTACCGGATCAGACTGCGTCCCGACCTTACGATTCTGCCGGTGCTCATCAGCATCGAGCTGTGGCACGGCTCGTTCAGCGCGTCCGAAGAGGAAGCGCTGGAATACGCGCTGCGCAAAGCAGCGGAAGAACTGATCCTCCGGGATGATCTGGAGGGAAGGTCCGTGCACGACCGCAACGGCGTGAACGTGCTCTTGATCTATCTGGCGGAAGGGGCCGAGCCGATTCCGCAGCAGCAGCTGACGGAACGATGCCGGAACTTCGTCGAGACCTGCGGGGAAATGTTTTATTGCTCGGTCTCCTGCTACATCGGAGACCCGTGTCCGATCGAGCAGGTGCCGTACAGCTTCCGGCAGCTGCTGCGCGCCGAGCGGGACAACGTGACGGAGATGCGGACGGTCTGCTGCGCCGCATCCGCCCGGAATCGCGACATCCAAGTCGATATCCGGCTCCCCGCTTTCGAGGAATGGCAGACGATGCTGGAGACCGGCCGCAAGACCGAATTCCTGCATGCGCACGACGAGTGGTTCCACTCGCTGGCCGATTCCGGTTCCGCCACGCCCGAGACGCTGCGGGCGTTCTGCATCGGTTTCATGAACATGATCTTCCAGGTGTCGAGCGTGCACGGCATTCCGCTCTCCGAGCTGCCGATCTTCGGCGATGACAACGATCTGTATGCCCACTGCCGGTCGATCCAGACGCTCAGCCTGTGGTCTGCCCGGCTGACGGAGGAACTGTTCGCGCGCTGCCGGAAGCTCGGCCGTCCTTCGCTGCGCTCGCCGGCCATCGAGACGACCCTCGCCCATATCAACGAAAATCTCGATGAAGATCTGTCGCTGGAATCGATCGCCCGGCTCGTCCATCTCAATCCGGCCTACCTGTCGAGACTGTTCAAGAAATAGGAGCTCGGAATTAAGCAGTCGTTCTGAGTCCGAATGAGGGGTGAATGAGGCAGAAATGTCGATGAAGCGGCGCCTATGAAAGCTGTTTTCAAGAATGTGCATGCCAAAGAACCCTCAAAAGGGCATTTTTTAAAAAATGCTATGAAGTCCTTTGGCGTTAAGCTGCCGCCAAGCCTTCCAGCCATTGCTCGACAGAGACGAGCTGCTTCTGCTTCTTCGCTTCTTCCAGCCACGCGTCGGCATGCTGGCACATGGCGATCAAGTACACGCGAATGTTCCAGTGGCGGGAACTGCGCCCGCGCGAAGCTTCCAGGTTGTAATCGACTTTCTGGCGCTTGATGCAACGCTCCACTCCGGTTCGCAGCGCGTAACGCTTTCTCCATTCCTTGCTGTCACGGCGGATGCGCGGGAACAGGCGCGGGTTATCCGCGGTGGATGTGTAGAACGTTCTTCCATAATCGGAAGGCGAGCAGGGAGTCGGGCATTCCCATTTGCCGACTTTGGCGGGACAGCGCCATTTGATGCGCTGTCGCCCGGAACACTTGCCCCAGCAGACCATCTTGCGTCCAATGGGGCAGACAGGAACGCCATCGGAGCCAATTTTCATTTCATTGTATACCGTATGCCCGGAACGCCTGAGATTCAGGTCGATGATGGCGGAAACATCATCGTGTTCCAGCATGGTATAGATCGGGAGGGCGTCGTGGGCCGAATCCAGGAGCGCCTCTCCCACCTTCCAGTCCGAGTACCAGTGACGCAGCTCGCGGTAGCCGCAGATCCATGACACCGAGTCATGTTGGCTGGCGCGAAACAATCGCGGGTACACGGGCAAATTGTAAGGACTGTCGGCTGCGGTGAACATGTAGAGCGTACGCCCGTAGTAATATTTCTCGCGATAGCTGTCCCAGCCCCAATCGGCATCCGGATCGGAAAATTGCCGTTTGCAGGAGCATTTCCAGTTGCCCGACTTGCGGCAATCGCAAAGGAACTTGCCGTACGAACGCGCGCCGGTTTCAACCGGAGATCCGTCGCCGATGACGCGGAAAGCGCTCGTATCGCCAAGCAATCCTTTTGCCGCAGAAGGCAGGACAAACAGGGATTGGAACAACTGTTGCAGCAGGTCGTGCTCCTTGGGGGCGTAGTGGATCTTGCCCTCGCGCAGGATGCGGGAGACGAGTTTCTCCGTAATCTTGGGGTTTTTGGGCTCTTGCTTTTCGTTCTTTTTGCCCTTCTTCCGCGGCTTCTTCAAGCGGCGTTTGACGCGCCCGGTCTTATGCGGAGTGGATGCCCGCCAAAGCCGGGGGAAAAAGTCGTAGAACGTTCCGACACCCGGCGTCTCACCGGGTTTAAAGCCGCAGACAATGGCATAGACCGGCGTCGTTCGCAGCGCGACGACTCCGTCATCGACACTGAGCCCGAGCTTGGTGAAGAGCAACATGCAGCGGAGCATGTCGGCGGGATCGTGGGGCTTGCGGCCTCTGGGATTGGAGGAGTAAGCCGAACGCATCAAGGAAGCGGTGGCGGACAGATCGATCGGCGTGATCCAGAAGATCAAGTCGCGATAGAAGTGTTGCAAGAACAACATGGCTTCCGGGGTGTCGAACTCCTTGCGCAGTTGATCGCTTACGAAGGTCAAGTAGTCCTGGTGAGAACGAGAAACGATTTTCACACAATCACCCAATTTTCTAGAGATAGGCAGTAAAAAAAATGCCTTCTCGGCGATTGTTGGGGAGTTTCGAAAATGTCAAGAGGAAAGTTTGTTCGCATCCCTATTTTGGGGGTGAAACAATAAAGGACCCTGGCCAGAAAGCTAGAGTCCACAACGGAAATGAATTTCCGAGAAGCTTAAAGAAAGAAGTGGGGGTGTCGATGAGCGAATATATCATACAAGCCCGCATCACGCGAGCCAAGGACATGCTCCGGTCGCCGGACGTCAAGATCAGTTCGATCGCCGCTTCCGTCGGCTATACGCACTTCTCCCACTTCGCCAAAATGTTCAGGCGGATCGTCGGCATGTCCCCGCATGAATATCGCAATCATTTCCTGCAGCGCTGATCCTTCGGGAAAAACCAGTCCGTCCCCGCAGGCTGCGGACCTGTTGCGGGGACGGATTGGTTGTTTTTTATTTTTTCGCAGCCAGGAACTCTTCGAGCTGTCTTTGCTTCTCTTGCAGCACCTTGTAGGCGCCGGCTTCCTTCGCCTTCTCGATGTATTTCGGCAGCACTTCGTCCGGATCGACGGAGCCCGTCTCGAGCGCGGCGGTGAATTCGTCGCGGATATTGTTCAGGACCGCGAGCTCGGCCTTGACATTGGACGGGTCGAACGTGAAGCCCAGGCTGAGCGAAGGCTCCGCGGATTCGTTGAACTTCCGGAACTGCTCCCACTTGTCGGGCGCTTCATTCTCCCACAGATAGCTGAGGAACTGGTTGCCGAACATCCATTGCGAACCGTGGTTGTAGGCGCGCTTGGAAGGATCGACGCCGTCGGGCAGCTTGATCATGTTGTCGTTGCCCGGAACTTTGACATAGTGCACGCCTTCGATGCCCCAGTCGAGCAGGTTGAGCAGCTCCTTGTCCGTATGCAGCAGGTTCAGCACCATCATCGCCCGCTCCGGATCCTTGGACGTGCGGGAGATGCCGATCATCGAGTTGGTCGTGTCGGCGGTCGTGATGTACGGCGGCACGATCTCGATCTGCGTCAGCGGGAAGCCGATCGTGCTTTCCATTTCCTTGTCCTTGCCCGGCTTCAGGCTCTCCGGCCACATGAACACCCGGCCCGTGCGCGCAGTCTCGTTCGCCTGCAGCGTCGAGGTCGGCGCGTCTTCATTGATGTACCCTTTCAGATACCAGGAGCGAAGGAGCCGCAAATTCTCGAGGTATTCCGGCTCTTCGATCAAATATTTCAATGTCGGATCGGTGGAGCCGAATTTGACGGACCCCGGGACTCCCGGATCGCCGAAGTTGTCATATCCGTTCACATAACCGACCAGCGTCTGCGTCGACGACTGGAACAGCGGCGTGACATCGGGTTCGTTCTCCTTGATGATCTGCAGGAAAGGCTCGAGATCGGCGAGCGTCTTCACGTTCGAGAAATCCATGTTGTATTTGTCCGCAAGGTCTTTCCGCACGAGGACGCCCCACGACGCAGCGATTTCCTTGTTCGTCGGAACGGCATACAGCTTGCCTTTCACGCGTGCGCCTTCGAGCAGGAACGGATCGATCGACTCGAGGATGCCCTGGCCGTACTTTTCCAGCAGGCCGTCCAGTTCGACGAACGCGCCTTTCGTCACGTTGTCGACGTGGCCGTTCCAGCTGGCGGTGAAGACGAGGTCCGCTTTCTCCCCGGAAGCGAACATGAGATTCATCTTGTCGTTCCATGCGCCCCAGTCGATCGGCTGGATATCGATGGTCGCGTTGATTTTCTCTTTCAGAATCTTGTTCATCGCTTCTTCGACGAGCTTTTCGTCCGGCTGGGGCGAGCCGGGATACATCAGGATCACTTCATAGGGCGGCAGCTTGGAAGCGTCAATTTCCGCCGCCTGATCCCCGCCTCCGGACGAGGAGCCGCCATTGCCCGAATTTGCTCCGCCCTTGCTGTCCGAACCGCCTCCGCCGCTGCCGCCGCATGCGGCAAGCGCGAGCATGGCGGCGAGCATGACCAGCAGAACCAACCGCTTTTTCTTTCTCAACATCTGCACCCTCCCTTGGGACATGCGACTTTATGTCAATCCGGCCTCGCAGCCGTGATTAACCGGAATCTGCCGCGGATTCAACCTTTGATCGCGCCGATGAGGAGTCCTTTGACGAAATACCGCTGGAAGAACGGATAGGCGAACACGATCGGTCCGATCCCGACGACGCACATCGCCATCCGGACCGTCTCCGACGGCAGCTCGACCGCCGAACCGCCTTGCGCGATCCCCTGTGCGGCCTGCGTATTGGACGTCAGGTATTGAATGTTGAGCATTGTCTTGTACATCAGATACTGGAGCGACACTTTCTTGTCGTCCGAGATGAACAGCAGGCTCATAAACCAGTCGTTCCAGTAGTTGAGCACTGTGAACAGCGCCACGGTCGCCAGAATCGGAACGGACAGCGGGAAGATGACCGTTCCCGCGATCCGGAACTCGCCGGCGCCGTCGATCTTGGCGGCCTCGATCAGTTCCGACGGGATGTTCTTGAAGAACGTCCGCATGACCAGGATGAAGAACGGCGCGACCAGCAGCGGAAGAATGAGCGCCCACAAACTGTTCTTCAGTCCGAGAAACCGCACATAGACCAGATAGAACGAAACGAGACCGCCGTTGAACAACATCGTGAAGAAGACGAAGAAGGCCAGCGGACCGCGGAACGGCAGATCGTTTCGCGAGAGCGGGTACGCGTACATCGCCATCATCGACACCCCGAGCAGCGTGCCCGTCGCCGTGACGAGGATCGTTACGCCGTAGGAGCGCAAGATCTGGGTTGAATCCTTGAAGAGAAATTCATAGGCGTAGGTGCTGAATTTCTCCGGTATGAACTGGTATCCATTCGCGACAACCGTCAGTTCGTCCGAGAACGACACCGCCACGACGAGGAAGATCGGTACGATGCACAGGATCGTGTACAGGATGAAAATGATGTGAAACAACGCGCCGGTGGCCGGATGAACCGAGTTGAGACCGCGTTTCAGCAAAATTCCTCATTCCTTTCCCTGGCAAGTCCAGCGTGCGGCTGCGCGTCAGAAGAGCGCGTTCTCGCGGTCCAGCTTGCGCACGATGTAGTTCGACAGGAACACGAGCACGAAACCGACAACGGATTGATAGAACGCCGCCGCGGAGGACATGCCGAAGTCGCCCAATGTGAGCAAGGCGCGGTAGACATAGGTGTCGATGACATTCGTGGTCGAATAGATCGCGCCGGAGTTGAGCGGCACCTGGTAGAACAGCCCGAAGTCGGCGTAGAAGATTCGGCCGATCTGCAAGAGCGTCAACACGGTGACGAGCGGCATCAGCTGCGGCAGCGTGATGCGGATCGCCTGCTGCCATTTGCTCGCGCCGTCGATGACGGCCGCCTCGTAGTACTCGTGGCTGATCGTGACCATCGAGGCGACGAAAAAGACGGTGTAGTAACCGGCGTTCTTCCAGATGTTGATCAGCGGCAGAATGAACGGCCAGTATTTCGGCTCCTGATACCAGCTGATCGGTTCCATGCCGAAGAGCGGCAGCAGATTGTTGTTGACGAACCCGTTCCCCTTGCTCAGGAAGGCGAACACGAGATAGCTGACCACCACCATGGACAGGAAGAACGGGAAGAACATCGAAGCCTGGTAGAATTTCGGCAGCCATCGGCTTCTGAGTTCGTTCAGCATCAGCGCGAAGATAAGGGCGACGATGATGTTGGACGCGATGAACACCGCGTTGTACAGCAGCGTGTTGCGCGTGATGATCCAGGCGTCCCGGGTCGAGAACAGGAACTTGAAGTTGTTCAATCCGTTCCAGGGACTGCCGAATACGCCGTCGACATAGTTCACGTTTTTGAACGCGATGATGAGCCCCGCAATGGGCAGATAGTTGTTGATGAGCAGGAGAACGATCGTCGGGAGCATCATGAGGTAGAGCGGCCAAAACTTCAGCAGTTTTCTCCATTTGGTTGATTGTCCGTACGCCAAGCCATTCACCCGCTTCGCATCAAGATGTGTCGAGTATATCCCGCCCGCGCGGATCCTCGCTAACACTCTCTCAACCTGTCATAGCAATTCGTTGACATCTCGCGCTCCGGGAGCCGGCCGGGTATGGACAAGCCCGGGACCTGCGGATCATAATACGTTCAAGGAGGGAAGCCGAATGGCGAAGCGCAGATGGAGGATGAAGTTTCTGAATTCAATCCAGACGAAATTCGTCCTGCTCTTCATCCTGGTCATCGCTCCGCTGGTGGCCTTTCTGATCTACGTCAACACCTATGCGCGGAACATCGTCAGGACGCAGGTCACCGACTCCTACGAGAAGACGCTGGCCAACTTCATCAACAAGACGGATGAGCTGTTCATGGGAGCGGAGAAGTACCTGGCCAATTTTCTGCACAAGGAACTGGACACGACCGCCATCGACTACCCGTTCCGGGAAGAGACGCGAAACACGCTGATCAAGGTGCGGACCAACACCAAATTCACCTACATGCTGAACTTCATGCCCGACGTCGACTCGTTCACCTACTTTTCGCCGCAGCATTCGACGCTGTTGCTCACAACGAACCGATCCGGCTACGACCGGAAGTACATGGCTGCGCAAAATTTGATGGACGATGTCGCGAAATCTTCGCGGATCGCGTACGGCACATTCCTTTCGGATTTCGTGTCGATCGACGGCGAACTGTATCTGATTCGGATCTACCGCGATTTTCCGGACATCTATCTGGGCGCCTGGATCAACCTCAACCGCCTCCTCGAATCGCTCGGCGCGGTTCATTCGGCGATCCTGTCCGCAGACGGGGAGGTGCTCGTGTCGCACGGCCTTCCGCCGGAACGCGTCGGGCAGATCTTGAACGACCGCGCCGAACACAACGGATCCAATCCGCAATATTTTCTGTTGTCCCGATATTCCGAGCACCAGGGACTCCGGTACGTCATCCTGATCCCTTCCACCGATGTCCTGCAGAATCTCTCTTTCTTCCAGAAGGTCATCTATTGGATGCCGGCCGTCATTTTCATCATCGTGGTCTTCTACATTGCCTTCATTCGGCGCGTATTGCTGACGCCGATGCGCACGCTCATCCGCGGCATGCAGCGCATCTCGCACGGCGATCTCGATACGCGCATCGAGCTCAACGCATCCAACGAGTTCAATTACATGAACTTCGCGTTCAACAACATGGCCGAAGAGATCAAAACGCTCAAAGTGTCGGTGTACGAGGAGCAGCTGCGCGTGCAGCTCGCGGAGATGAAACAGTTGCAAATGCAGATCAATCCGCATTTCTACAGCAACAGCCTGAATTTGATCAGCGGTCTGGCTCAGCTCGGGGATCAGGAGTCCGTGCAGCACATGACCCAGCTCCTCGCGCGCTATTTCCGCTATGTGACGGCGAGCAGCAGGACGGTGCTGACCTTGAAGGAAGAACTGGACCATATCCGGGACTACCTCACGATCCAGCAGTATCGCTATCCGGACATTCTGTCGTTCGACATCTCCATGCCTCCCGAACTCGGCAGCGCGTCCGTGCCGCCGCTTACCCTCCAGCCGTTCGTGGAAAACTCGATCATCCACGGCTATCAGAAGAAAACGAAGTCCTTCCGCATCCTGATCACGTGCGGCACCGAACATACGGCGGACGGCGGCAAGCTCGTCGTCGTCACGCTGGAAGACAACGGCATCGGCGTGGAGCCCGCGAAGCTGGCCGCACTGCGCCAGAACGTCTCGGATGTGTCCCGTGCTGCCGGCGAGAGCCGTCATCTGGGCATCTGGAACGTGTACCGCCGGCTCAGCCTGATGTTCGGCGAACGGCAGGCATCCATCGACTTCGAATCCGTCGATACGGGCGGCCTGAGGGTTATGGTCCGCTTTCCGTACAAGACCGCCTAGGCGCCGCGTTCAGGCTCAGCGGCAACGAAAAAAGCCGGCTCGGGGAGCCGGCTTGCGATACGGATCGGATGCGGATATGCGGTTCGATTCGACCGGGTGGTGACGAGCAGGCGAACAGGCGAATGCGGGGTTACAGTTCCCGGATAAATCCGCCGCACGACTCGCGGAAGATGAACGTCGTCTCGAACACGACCGATTTCGGGCCCACCCCGGGATCCTGGATCAATCCCATGACGAGCCGGATGCAGGCCGCCGCCATTTCTTCCACCGGCAGTTTGACCGTCGACAGCGACGGAACGCTGTACTTCTCGGCCTCGTGATCGCCGTAGGTCACGATCTCCAGATCGTCCGGAATGCGGATGGAGGCGCGATGGAAGACGGGCAGGGCGGCAACCGCCATGATGCCGATCGGGAAGAACATGGCCGTCGGCACCCTGCCTCCCCCTTCCACGATCCGCCGGGCGGCGCTGTTGCCGCCTTCCATCGACATCGGGGCGACCTGAATGTGCCGATCCTCGATTTCCAGCCCGTACCTGCCGCACGACTCGACGAATCCCCGGTAGCGCAGATTGTTCTCCGCATTCACCAGTTGTTCAGGGACGATCGTGCCGACTTTCTTGTGGCCGCGGTTCGCGAACAATTCCGCCACCTTGCGGCCGATCTCGTAGGAGTCGACGTAGACGCAGCTGTAGACGCTGCTCTCGCGGTTGAACAGCACGGTCGGCACGTTGCACCGGTTGCTTTCCAGGTAGCGCTGTTCCTCCGCGGAGACGCCCGTAATGATCGCGCCGTGGTACATGCCGCTGTCGCACATCTCTTTGATCTTCTCGACATGGCCGCGCTTGTAAGGCTGGATCGACATTTCGAACGCATATTCCTGCTCCAGAATCGGGCTCTGCGCGCCCGTGAAGAACCGGCCGAGCAGTTCCGGAGCCAGATCGGAAGGCCAGAACGTGGCGATGGCCGGAATGTTGCGCGTGCCCGATTGCCGGAGCCGCCTGGCCGAAATATTGGGCAGATAGCCGAGCCCCTGCGCGGCTTCCAACACCCGCTGCTGCGTCTTCTTCGAAATCCGCATCTCATCGCCGCGGCCGTTCAGCACGATGGATACGGTGCCGACCGAAAGCTTCGTCCGCTCGGCAATTTCTTTGATCGTCGACATCCCCATCCGTCCCATTCCATTCGTGTTACCCCTTTTATAAGGAATGGCATGCGAGATGTCAAGAATGTCGTCAGGATTTGGCCAGGCGGATCACGTTCCACGACAACTTTTTCGTGAGCGCCGTCACCTTCCCGCCGTCCATCCGGGTACCGGCGTTCGGTCTCGGGATGATCGCATCCGGCTGGTCGTGGCTGTTCCCTTTTGTCAGATCGTCCGTGTACATTTCGAGATGCTCGACGAGCCTGTACCCCTCGAATCCTCTCACATCCAGCTCGACCGCGATATCGTGCTCGACCGAACGGTTGATCAGGAAGACGACGGCTTCGCCCTTCTCCTCATGGTGAACGGCGGCTGCTTCAATCGCCTGCACGTTCTCGTAAGCGTGGCATTGGTTCGATCCGGACAGCGCGAACTGCTCCGTATTGAACGTCGGGCCGTCGACGACGGGCAGGATCGACATGCCGCCGCGGGCCAGCCGGTTCAATTGATAAAAGGGGTAATAGGTTGCGTTCTTCCATACGTGCTTGCTGTCAAACGCGATCGCGTTCCGCAGCCCGCCGGTCATGCAGGCGATCTTGATCCGGTCCGCATGGCGCAGGAACGTGAGCAGCACCGACGACATCGCGAGGGCGGTCAGCATCTGATGGTTGTGGAACCGTGCCGTGTTTCCGGCCTCCTCCCCGTTCAGCCAATCCAGCGGATTCTTGAAGACGTTCTCGCGCGGCGCGAACTGGAAGTAGCTCTTCGAGACGTCATGCCATCCCCTGCGGCCGAAGGGCACCTCGACCTGTCTGCCAAAATGGGCGCCGTATTCGTCGAAAGAGATGTACATTTTCTTGGGCGTGCGGATCTTGGTCTGGATGTAGTCGCAGATGGCAATGGTCGTCCGGATGTAGTCCTCGAAGACGGACGAAATGTTGAGCAGGTTGGCGATATCGCCCTCCGGCACGGAGTGGTAATGGTGCAGCGACACGTAATCGACCGATTCGTAGCATTGCTCGAGAGCCGCCATCTCCCATTCGGGAAAATGTTTGTGATGGTCCGAAGTGCCCGCAAAAACCGTCTCCGCCTTGTTGTCGATCCACTTGATCACCTTGGAAATCTCGTGGGTGCGGATGCCGAAGCCCACGGGATCTTTCTCCCAGGAGCCGATCTGCCAATGACCGTCCATTTCGTTGCCGAGGTACCACGTCTTGATCGGCCAGGGATCGGGATGGCCGTGCTTCCGCCGCAGCTCCGACCAGCAGGTGCCGCCGGGATGAACCGAGTACTCGACGAGCTGCGCAGCGCTCTTGATGCCTTCCGTGCCGAGATTGATCGTGTACATCGGCTCCGTGCCCGCGCGCCGGGTCCATTCCAGATATTCGTTGTGGCCGATGATGTTCGGCTCAATCTGGAACCACGCCAGATCGAGCTGCGCCCGGCGCTGCTCGAGCGGTCCGATGGACCCTTTCCAATCCCAGCCCGATACCCAGTTGCCGCCGGGAAAACGAAGCGCGGGAAGGTCGAACTCCCGGACGGCGTCCAAGATGTCTCTGCGGAACCCCATGTCGTCGGCGGTCGGATGATGGGGATTGTAGATGCCGCCGTAGACCCAGTTCCCGATCGGCTCCAGAAACGCGCCGAACAACCGCTTGTCCACAACGCCGATCTTGTACGACGGATGAACGGTGACGCTGGCCTTTTTGATCATGGTAACCCTCCAATCCTGGCTATGTCGTTTTAGCTTAAAATATGATAGCGCTTGCACCATAAGCTGTCAATCCATTTGGTTGACATGGAAGCTAGATTTCCTTACGATACTCTTGGAAAAGCTAAAACGATTTAGTGAACCGCGTGAATGAGTTCTCGGGAGGACGACTGCATGCCGACCGCCGGCTCCCCCGCTTCCGCCCGCCGCGCGCCGGCGGATCGGATCTGGACCGCTGATTTTGTGAAAGTGACCGCCGCAACCACGCTCGTTCGGACCTGCACGCAGGTGCAGATCGTGACGATGCCGCTCTTTTTCTATCATCTGGGCAGCAGCCATGCGCTCGCCGGCCTGTCGATGACTTTCTTCACGCTGGCCGCCCTCCTGACCCGCCCGTTCATCGGCGTCTCGCTTGATGCGTACGGTCGGAAGCCCATTTTCCTCATCGGAACGGCCGTCTACATGATCTCGACCTTCCTGTACGGCTTTGTCGCGTTCATACCGGCGCTGATCTTGCTCCGCATTCTGCACGGCATTTCGTTCTCGGCCAGTTCGACCGCGTCCAGCACGATCGCTTCCGACGTCTTGCCGGAACGCCGGATGACGGAAGGTCTCGGCTACTTCGGCCTGTTCGGCACGCTGGCCATCGCCGTCGCGCCGACCGCCGCCTTGTCCCTTCTCGATACGTTCAGCTTCACCGTACTCTACAGTGCGACCGGGGCCGTGGCGCTGATCGCGCTTGTCATCGGGGCCGGAATCGATTCCGACAAGCGCAGGCGCAGCGACGGGTCGGCAGCCGGAGACGGCCGTCCGGCCGCCGATGCGCCGGGTGCGGCGAAGCCGCGGTGGATGATGCTGGAACCCCGGGCCGTCCGCCCGTCGGCCGTCGTCCTGTTCGTCTCGCTTTCGACCAGCTCGGTCACGGTCTTCCTCCCGACTTTCGCGATCAGCCGGAACATCGAAGGCATCGGGTTGTTCTATTTCGTCCAGGCCGCGGCGCTGGCTTTGTCCCGCTTCATCGTCGGCCGGTGGTCGGCGCGGTCGGGTCCGAATGCGATCGTCATCGTGAACCTGATCCTTCTGATCATCGCGCTCGCCGGCATCGGCTTCTCCCGCTCGCTGTGGGAGCTGCTGGGCTGGGCCGCCCTGTTCGGCTTCGCGAACGGCTGCCTGGTGCCGCAGCTCAATGCGATGGCCGTGACGAACGCGGACCCGGCGGACCGCGGCAAGGCGAACGCCACCTTCTACGTTGCGCTCGATTTCGGCATCGGGGTCGGCGCGGCCGGCTGGGGGCTGGCGCTGGAAGCGCTTGAGATGCAGTGGATCTTCGTGCTCTCGGCGTGTCTGCCGGTTGTCGCCATGGCGGTGTTCGGCATCCGAAGGGGGACGCAGACGGGTCAGGCATGCTGACCTGCGAACAACCGCTTGGTGTGCACATGCAGACGAAAATCCGCCCCGGCAACATGCCGTCCAGGGCGGACTGCAAGAATCGATATTACTTGCCAATCGTGTACGTATAAGTCTGAATTTCGCCGGTTTCGATGGATCTGCTCGTAAAATACAGCGTGTTGCCTTCTTCTTTTTCCAGGTGCAAATCGAAGTAGTGGAGAAACTCATAGCTGTTGTAGCCCACGTTTTCGCTCGCAAGCTGATCTTCTTCGGAATAGAATTGCTGGTACAGCTTGACACCTTCCTGCTTGATCAGGTCAACAAGAATCAGATACGGCGTCTTGAAAGGCCTCACCAGCATGTACCGATCCGTCACTTTCTCAATCATCAGTCGGTCGTCCACGCCGGTCAATGCCTGAAGGTCGAGTTCTTTCACGATTTCTCCTTCGGCATCGACGATTTGAACCTGAATGCCGTCAGACAACACAGCATACCGATCGTACCGGCTCATATGCACCAACGAGTATATTCCGCTGTACTCCAGTTCAGCGTGATGCAATTCCTGCCCGTCCTTCAGAAACACCCCGTGCACAACATAAATGCCGGTGAACCCGTGGACAACCAGATGGATAGACAACCACCGATTCGAACCGCTCATTTTTTCAGCTTCTATCGAAGTGAAAGTCGGCGCCGCCCCCACTCCATCAGGGACTTTGAAGCTGCCAAGCTTGACCGGCGTCTGGCCTCCGATGCTGCGGTACAGTTCGCCCTTCGAAAGATCGAACCAATACATTTCCTGATCGACCGATGCAGATATAAAAGGCGAATTGTCCTTGATCACGACGGTTCTTGTTTTCTCGTCCCACACGGCTTCACCGTTGAACCATTCCGCAACGAAGCGGACGGGTACATAGATACGTGAGTTGTGGATTTTAAGAGGGGTATCCAACGTATAGGTCTTGCCGTTGGATTGAACCTTTTTTGTTTTCGTGGAAATAATTAATTCTTTTCCGGGCTGAATGAAAGTTGCGGCTTTCTGTTTTTGATCCCATTGAACATGGAGCTGCAGCATAGTGGCAAGTTCTCTGATTGGCAAGAAAATACGGCCGTTTTCGAATATCACGTCGTGTGTCAATTGCGGGAACTCCGAAACGAACCGTGATGTATATTGAACGTTAACCTTCGATTGGGACGCTGCGTGAACAGCAGGATATGACGAAAGCGCAAGTCCCATGGTCAGTGCCAGCGAAATCAATATTTTATTACTTTTCAATTAAATTTCACTCTCCTCTTATTTAATCATGAAATCGGAAAGTAACCTTATCAAAAGTTGAAAGATCCGTGTCGTGATAGTGTTTCTTCGTCATAAAAAGTTGCTAATTTTTTTGCAAAATAAACAGGACACTGCAAGCCTCTTGTCTAAGGTTAAACCACCACGAATAACCAACGAGAGGAAGTGTCCCTAGCAACATGGTACCACAAGCAACCAACCATGCGCCAGAACAAAAAACACGCCGCGAACGCCGAATTGAAATTCTTGCGGATCGTCGCCGAATCAAGCAAATCATGAAGAAGTTGAGACCGGTCACATTCGACAACAACACCGTCACGGAAGCCGGCAACTTCCAGTTCCTTGCCAGGTTCAAGGAACTCATCGGTCTGGATGCCCTGATCGAAGATCACTTCCATCTGGAGCAAAAAGCCAACTGTGTCTACCCGGCCTCTAAGCTTGTCGATCATTTGCTGGACTGCGCGCTGCTCGGCCACACGCGTTTTTCGCATATGAATGCCCTGCAGTCGGACCCTGGTTACCAGATCGTGACCGGTGTCGACCGCTTTCCTGACGAAAGCACCTTCCGCGGCTTCTTGGGCAAGCTTTCCTAGAGCCATCTGATTCAGCTTGTCGCCTTAAATCGGGATTTGCTGGCACGCAAGGCGCGGACGGGCGAAAAGCGCTTGGTCTGGATCGACATCGACGATACGGTCATCACGCTGTTCGGTGAACAAGAAGGCGCAACAAACGGCTACAATCCGCGTTACCACGGACGCCCCTCATACAAAATCCGGGTTGCCTTCATCGCCGGAAGCGGCGAGCTCATCCACTTGCAAGTGAATCCCGGCAACACGAACGGCATGAAGGATCTGCTCTCGTTCGTTAAAGAAATCGAGGCGATGTTGCCGCCGGAATGGATCATCGAAGGCATCCGGGCCGACTGCGGTTTTGCCGATGACGCTGTCATGGCGTACGCTGAAGAACGGGGATGGCAGTACATCTTCAAACTGCCGAAGAAGGCCACTGTGAAGAAGGCGATTGCCTACCTTGAGCAACATCCGGCATTCTGGGAAACGCTGTCGGAAAAACAAGAGGACACCACGTTCGCGACCGAAGACGATCGTTGGGCTGCTGCCGACATCCCGATTCTCCTCACCAACTGGGAGAAAGCACGGCGCTGCGTCATCTACCGGGAAGCCCACGAAACCGAGCGTACGACCGATGACCAATTGACGATGGCACTTACGACCTATTCCTTCCAAGCCATCGTCACGAATGCCGATCTCAAGCCTTTGCCGCTGCTTCGCTCGTACAACAAGCGGGCCAACATCGAGAATCGCATTGATGAATTGAAAGAAGGTTATGCGGTGGAACAGAACAGCCAGCATTCCCTGCTCCGGAACCTGCTGTTCAGTTGGATCAAAGCCATCGCCTACAACGTGATGGTCTGGTTCAAGCAGACGCTGATGCCGGAGTCGCTCAAGCGGTGCGAAGTCCAAACGATTCGCCGGTCGGTGATCCGGGTGCCCGGCAATGTGGTCGGCTCCGGCCGATACCAGCATATCCGGCTTGCGCCGAATCCGACACTCGCTGGCATCGTCGAAACCATACAATACAAGCTTCGCGCGTTTGCTGAACGATTCGTGTCCATTCAGCAAATGGCATGACGGATGGATGCATCTCCTGAACACGACGAAACGAGAACCTGTAAAATCACAGGCTTCTTTGGGTTTGCCAAAAAAGCGATTTGCACTCCCGTGTGAATGCAAGAAGATTCGAAGTCCCGTCCCAAAACCTGCATCGAAACGGGGATTCCAGAGACAATGACGAGTTATCCACAGTTTTGAGTTATCCACATTCCGATTTCATGTTAATTACATACATTGATTTAACCGCCATCCCCTCATATTATTTTACCTAAAATGAATATGGATTCAAATCCTGCAATGCTCCTGGCAGGATTTGAATCCATTTGCCTCATTGACAAATCGGGTGACGGTCTATTTTTAAACCATTTTATTCCAGTATGTCCATTTGATCAGCTATAACTGTCTGAAACACTCATTGTGACATTGTTCCCCGAGATAGTCACAATGGCTTTGTCAGTGGCATCGAGTGTAGGCGTATAAGAAGTACCATCAACTTTAATATTCCGATGTTCCGCATACGTCTTACCCAATCCCGATCCCGCAATAGTAGCCACTTGTTTCCAGTAATTCAAGCTTGTCATGTTCACGTTCGTAAACTCAATGATGGTGGTCAAGTAGGTATCCGATTCGTTATTGCATAGTCGGTCAGCACAATGAGCATAACCCATCAGTTTCAATCGAATGGCATTCGTAACAGAGGAGTCCGTGTATTTTTTCCAAAGTACAAGTTCCAGATCTTGACCGGGAATATAACCGTTTCGATAGGTGGCCTCGTCGTATCCGGACTTATAGGTCCCCGGCTGATAGGTTTTTGAACCATAGGAGACGAAAACGTTGGCTCTCCATCTATAATGAGTCGCACCAATACTTGAATTGGGATAAGAATATGATAAACCGGCATCAACCTCAACATTCACCGTTGACCCTGAACTAGTACCGGTACCCCCAAATCCCACGTAAGAGTGAGCTTCACCGTCAGCAGCTGTAACCTGAGACGTGGTTCCCAATTTTATGGTTTCCGTGTACATGTTCCCCGATCTGGCAGCAGTGCTAAGGAGTTTGGTTCTGCCTCCTATCCCGTCAGGTATAGGATCGGAAGCTGCAACTTTAAAGCCGGCTTGATCGGAGTCCGCTGCTTCTTGTACAATGGCCGGAGCTACTTCAAGATAGGGCTTTTGATTGGGTGAGAGTTCATAAAAATATGAAATGGAATCTTCGACATCAACCAAATAGAAATTGAACGTTTCCGGTATGCTTCCGGCTGATAGCAATCTCTTTGAATTCCTTTTTTCCTCATTAACCATCGCTTCAAATTTTTTCGCAACCGCCGCAATCTTTGCCTGCTCAACCTTTACTTCATCAGAAATAGCCAGATCAACTTCCCCTAAAATATGGTTGATTGGATCGATAGAAGCATTAACATTTGTAGCCGACATTGTTAGAGAAACAACTAGAAGAAGGGCAAAGCCAAAGGCAAATACTTTTTGAGTTCTCATAATTTTCCTCCTTTTCATTTTTATTTATATAATATATCCTAATATGTTTATAGTCAAGATATTTGATACATTGATGTAATTATTTGTACGTGATGGTTTTGAAAATAAAAAAGAAAGACTTCCTAATTGATAGGTTTACAGAGATCCCGCCCTGGGAGTCGAGGCGCGCCTCAGTCCGCCCAACTTGAGAAGGACTACCAAAAGGCACGGAAGCTGCGGCAATGGTTCGTGGACAGCAGTCTGGCGTAGTTCTTGCGGATTTACGACGTGTTTTGGAGCGAGCTCGATTTTTATACGGGGGGGGGGGGGGGGGGGGAAGCTCCCACAACAAATTGGGTGCGGTCATCGACGGGTTGTGTTCGAAGGGTTGCCCAGAGAATGATGAGGGCGCGTTGAGCTTTGCGGAAGATCATGCCATGCATGACATCGCTGACGTAGAGTTGTTCAGGCATGGCGACCGTTTTCCAACTCGTGAAACAGATCTGCATTTATGGAGCCGAGCCAACGCTGCTGACATACCAGAACGGCCCCTTCTTTTTCACATAGAATACACTTAACGCATCGCGGGTCGTCCGAGCCGAGTAACCGGATACGTCGTAAAGATGGCCGTATTGCAGATCATACCGCTCCATGTCTGTAAATTTCGACGTGAAGGCGCTGATCGGGTGAAGATGAAGCACCATGTATCTTCGGATTGCCCCTTCGGGAGAGAAGAAGCTGGCCATCCAGAGCAGAATGACCACAATGGCGGCTGCGATGAGCACGTACCTTTTTCGCAATTTCATATCCATTTCTCCAGTTCCGGTTCATCATGAATCGGGATGCCGTCATTCCCGGTCAGGGGAATCGTCGGCTTTTGGACGCAACCATTCAATGGATGTTCACGTCTAATCGAAATAATCGATTCTATTTCTGGAGGTCCGGGGGATTGAAAAAGATTCTGCCTCTCCTGCTGCTGTTCGTGCTCGTACCCTTTGTGTACCATGGCGCCAACTACCTGTTTAATCCAACCATAGCAAAAGTCGGTGTATCCTTGTCAACCGGTTTCGGGAAAGTCAATCCGGATTTTTTCGCGGTATTCGAGGACAGACCGACACTTAAACTGTTCAAGCTGGCTGTTTCAAAGGCGGAGAAGCAGCCGGGCATTGTTGATGTGGCGCAACCGGAATATGATGTGGAGATGGTTTACGCGAACGGGCACACAGAAGGCTTGCATATGTGGCTGCATCCGGAGGGAACCGCGGGAGCGATCATGTACGTGACGAACACGGAGACCATTTACACGTTGCCGGAGGACATCGCAGGCCGGTTGGTTGAGCTGCTCGCTCCTTTCTTGGCCGGCGAATCTGAACCGGACGGTCAATCGGAACCGGCTGACGATTCATTGGAAGACGATGATGCAACCGAATCAACGACCGACGGCATCTCGCTCAACGACTTCTCCATTAAGGTCAACGATTCCATCATTGCGCTTCATGCATGGGATCACGAAGTGAATCTCGAAGACGTGCTTGGCCCCCCTGCAGCGCAGTCCGTGGAAGTGCTCGAAAATGCCGACACCCTCACGGGGTCATTTGTCAAAAGATTGGACTACGACGGGCTTCATCTTGAACTGTTCTCACCGAAGCAGAACGGCGAGACGTTCTGGATCATGTCCATGAAGGTTTCCGGGAAGGGGTACCTGACACCGCGGGGCATCGGAGTCGGAAGCACATTGGAAGAATTGAAAAACGCCTATCCGGCTATTGAGATGGCTCCTGACGGAAGAACCGATCCCCGCAATGCAGCCTACTGGATAACGGATGAGGGCTATAACCATTTGCAATTCGAGGTTCAGGAGGGTGTGGTCGCCGAGATCCAGATTTACCACCTGATACCTTAAGCCGCAAGCATTCCGTCAGCGGCAAAAAAACCGCCCCGGCGGGCGGCTTCGGTATCAATCTCTCGTCTTCATCAGCAAGTAGATGAAATACGGCGCGCCGATGACAGCGACGACGATGCCGGTCGGGATCTCGGTCGGATGCGCGAGCAGCCGGCTGACCGTGTCGGCGGTCACGAGCAGCAGGCCGCCGAGCAGCGCGGATGCCGGAAGCAGGTAATGGTGCTGCGGCCCGACGAGCCGTCGGGCGAGATGCGGCCCGATGAGGCCGACGAAGGCGATGCCGCCGGCGACGGCGACCGACGAGCCGGCGAGGCCGACGGCAACGGCGAGCAGCTTGAAACGCTCCCGCTGCACCGGAACCCCGAGCCCGGCCGACGTCTGCTCGCCGAGATTCATCACGTTCAGCGTCCTCGCCTTGAGCAGCGCGTACGGCAGCAGCACCGCGACCCATGGCAGCATCGCCAGCACGAACTTCCAGTTCGTTCCCCAGATCGTGCCCGCCATCCAAGTAGCGGCGAACTGATATTGTTCCGGGCTGAGCCGGAGCGTCAGCACGATGATAGCCGCGTTCAGTCCGAGCGCCACCGCGATCCCGGTCAGCACGAGACCGGTCGGCGACACGCCGTCGTGACGGCGGTACGCGAGGGCGAAGATGAGCGCCGCCGCCCCTCCGGCACCGAGGAGGGCGAACACCGGGAGCATGAACAGCGTCGATAACGTCGACGTCGAACCGTACGCCACGAACAGCATCACCATCAGACCCGCCCCGGCATTGATGCCGAGAATGCCCGGATCGGCCAACGCGTTGCGGGTAATGCCCTGCAGGATGCAGCCCGATACGGCAAGCGCGGCGCCGACCAGAATCGAGATGACAATGCGCGGCAGCCGAAACTCGAACAGAATCAGTTCTTCCCGGTCGGTCCCCAGGCCGAACAGCGTCTTCGCCACGACCGCCGGCGACAGCCGGATATGGCCGGTGTTGATGCTGATGACGCATACGGTCGCAATCAGGATTAGGGCTGCCGTCATCACCAGGACAGCGCGCCGGCGTCTGCTCGATTCCGTTGCGAAGGGATGGGCGGTCATGCTGGCAGGTTCTCTCCTCTGACAGTCGATTTTACTATTATAAGTGATAACGGTTCTCATTGACAACCGGCATGAAGCCGGACGGCGGGCTGTCAAACCCGCTCCGGGCAAGGCTTGCGCAACAGAGAGCATGAACGACCGGCGCAAAAAACGAAGACGCCCGCTCCCGGACGTCCTCGTCTTCACGAACCAACGCTTATTTCGCTTTGAGCACCGCCGTGCTGTACGCCGGCAGCGTCGCTTCGCCGCCGTCGTATTGGATCCCCGGCGCGGACGCCAGCGTCACGGCCAAAGCATCCGCCTCGATGCCCGCCTTCGACTCGAGTCCGACCTTCTGCGGTTCGCCGGACAGATTGTGCAGCACGAGCAGCCGCTCGCCCTCATGCTCGCGGATGAACGAGACGACGCGCTTGTTCCCGGTCGCGTACGACTCGACCGTGCCGAACGCCAGCGCCGGCTCCAGCTTCCGCCAGTTGACCAGCCGCCGGTAATGATTGAGCAGCGAGTCCGGATCGTTATGCTGCCGCTCGACTTCGTCCCAGTCCATCGGCCGGCGGAGATTCTCGTCCGGCTTCACGCCCTGCATCCCGATCTCCTCGCCGTAGTAGATGAACGCCCGGCCGGGAAGCGTGAGCAGCAAGGCCGCGGCCGTCTTCGCGTGGTCGACATTGCCTTCGAGCTGGCTCATGACGCGGTTCTGATCGTGGTTCGACAGGAACGTCGCGTCGATGAACTTGCCGCCCGACACTTCGGCGTAGTAGTCGTGGACACGGCGGATGCTCGCGGCGATATCCGTCGCGTTCTCGGATTTCGCAAGTTGGATCAGCCGTCCAGCCAGATCGAAGTTGAAGCCGGAATCGAGCGCGCCGTCCAGATAAGGACCGATGACGGAAGGCGCGTCCCACACCTCGCCGACGAGATACACATCCGGCTTCACTTCCTCCAGACCGGCGCGGAATTCCCGCCACCACGCGACATTCTTTTCCGCCACTTCCGTCCGCTTGTTGTCGCCCTGCAGGTCCTCGTACACATGTTTCGCGGCATCGAGGCGGAATCCGTCCACCCCTTTGTCCAGCCAGAAGCGGGCAATATGGATGAATTCCGCGCGCACTTCCGGATTGTCCAGATTCAGATCCGGCATGCCGTCCCAGAAGATGCCCAGGTAGCGGCCGGTGCTGACCGGATGCCATGCCTTGCCGCCGATGGCGCTGACCGCGTTCACGTTCGTCTCTTCGTCCGCCCAGACATACCAGTCGCGCTTCGGACTGTTCTCGCTCGACTTCGCTTCGACGAACCATGGATGCTTGCTGCTCGTATGGTTGACGACGAGGTCCATGATGATCCGGATGTTCCGCTTGTGCGCTTCCTCGATCAACCGCTCGAAATCTTCCATCGTGCCGAAATCCGGATGGATCGCGTAGTAATCCGTCACATCATAGCCGTGATAGCTCGGCGACGGGTGGATCGGCGTCATCCAGATGCCGCTGATGCCCATCTCCTGCAGATCGTCCAGCTTGGCGGTAATGCCGTTCAGATCGCCCTTGCCGTCGCCGTCACTGTCGTGATAGGCGCGGACGAAGATCTCGTAGAACACGTTCGAATCCCGGTCCCGCGCCTCCTTCATCCGCGCCTGGTCCAGCTGCTGCTGCCGCATCCCGATCCAGAGCACCGCGCTCGAGAAAAGGATGACGACAACGGCGAACACGATGGCGAACAGTCGGAATTTCCTCATCCTTTGTTGGCTCCCGCTTTCAAACCTTCAATAATGTATCGCTGCAGGAACAGGAACAGCAGCGCAATCGGAATCGAGACGAGCAGCGCGCCCGCCGCGAACTTCGTGAAGTCGGTGTTGGACCGGCCGGTCACCATGTTGAACAGTCCGATCGCCAGCGTATATTTGTCGCTGGAACGCAGCACGAGCCGGGCGAAAATAAAATCCATCCACGGTCCGATGAAATTGTTGACCGCGACGAACGTGACGATCGGCACCGACAGCGGCATCATGACTCTGAAGAATATGGTGAAGTTCGATGCGCCGTCGATTTTCGCCGCTTCCACCAGGCTTCTCGGCTGCGCGTCGAAATACCCTTTCACCAGCCAGGCGCCGAACGGAATCGACCCGCCCGCGTAGACGAGGATGAGGCCCCACAGGTTGTCCAGCAGATTAATCTGCAAGAGCAGGATGTAGATCGCGATCATGCCCATGAAGCTCGGGAACATCTGGAGCACGAGCATCGCCATCAGCGTCTGCTTTCTGCCGGGAAAACGGAACTGCGAGAACGCATAAGCCGCCGTAACGACGAGCACCGTGGACAGAATCATGTTCATGACGGCGACAAAAAGCGTGTTGCGGTACCAGATCAGATAATCCGTCTCATTGAACAATTCGCGGAAGTGGTCCAGCGTCAGCCCCGTTCAAGGCGCCGAGGACCACCCAATAGAGCGGATAAATGACAGCGATGGCCGTTACAATCAGGATCAGGTAGATGACCCATGCCGCAAGCTTGTCACCCGGCCTGGTGCTCGATTGCATCATCGATCCCTTCCTTTCCCTTCCTCTTCATCATGCCACCATGTCCTCCTCTTTGAACGCCCTCGTCCTGCGGAAATTCCAGATCGAGAACCCGGCGACGACAATGAAGATGAAGATCGATACGACGGACGCCATGTTGAACTTGTTCTGCTCGAGCGTCAGCTTGTAGATCCACGAGATGAGAATGTCGGTCGAACCCGCGTAGCTGTAGGACGGGTTGGCGGGTCCGCCGGACGTGAACAGGTAGATCATGTTGAAGTTGTTGAAGTTGTTCGCGAAGCTCATGATGAGCAGCGGCGCCGTCGAGAACAGGATGAGCGGCAGCGTGATGCTCCGGAACCGCTGGAATCCGCCCGCGCCGTCGATCTCGGCCGCTTCGTACAGCTCCTTGTCGATGTTCGTCAGCACACCGGACATGAGCGCCATCCAATACGGGAAGCCGAACCAGATGTTGACGACGACGATCGCGAATTTTGCCCAGAACGGGTCGGAGAACCACGGAATCGCCTGCAGGCCGATCATTTTCAGATACTGGTTGATCGGGCCGAACTCGCCGTTGAACATGTTGCGGAAGATGAGCAGCGAGATGACGCCCGGCACCGCCCAAGGAAGAATGAGCAGGGTGCGCCAGAACTTCTTGAACTTGACCACCCGGTGATTGAGCAGAAGCGCGTAGAACAATCCGGTGAAATACGTCGTGAATGTCGCCAGCAGCGCCCAGATGATCGTCCAGATCAGCACGCCGAGGAAGGTGTTGCTCCACGCCCTGAACTGGATCAGGCTGGTGAATGTCTCGAAGCCGACCCAGTCGACCAGATTTTTCGGCGGCAGGTGGTTCGGACCGGAATAGTTCGTGAACGCGATCAGAATGCCGAAGATAAGCGGCAGCACGATCGTGAAGAGCGCGAACACGAAGGACGGCGTCAGCAGGATATAGGCAAAGCCCTGCTCCCAGGCATGCGCGATCGACGCCGCGAAATTGCGGGGTTTCTCCCCTTTGTCCCGCATCGCGCCGACCTTGTACGCATCGCGGATGTTGAGCGCGTAGACCGCAATGAACAGGAGGAACAGCAGGGCGAAAATGATCCCCGTAATCATCAGGATGATCGAGTGATCGCCCTGTTCGATGATCGTGCCGCGGGCGCTTCGCTGCTGCACCTTGTCGCCCAATGTGATCAGCCCGCGCATCCCTTCGACGAACGGCTTCGACCAGAAGAACAGCACATAAAGCTCGAGCAGCGCGTACAGCAGTCCTTTCACGAACTGCCGGTTGTAGATCTGTCCGAGGCCCATGAAAAGCAGCGACAGCAGCGCGCCGGCACGCGCGTGTACCTTGCCGTTCAGAAGAACCACCATCCTGTACAATTAATTGAAAAAGGAATCCGTGCCCGAGCACGCGCATCGGACACGGGTTCCGCCCGTTCGGTCAGGCAGCCGCTTATTGCATCAGTTTGATGGCGTCTTCGATCTGCTTCTTCGCGTCGTCAAGCGCTTGCTGCGGATCGATGTTCTCGTTCCAAATGAGCGAGAAGGCGGATGCCATCGGACCCCAGACCGTCTGCATTTCCGGAATGTTCGGCATCGGGATGGAGTATTGCGCCTGCTCCAGAATGCCGGATACGACCGGATCGTTCTTGATCGTCGGATCGTCGGACAGATCCTTGCGGGTCGGCACCTGGCCGGTGATCTCGAAGCGCTTGAGCTGCATTTCCTTGCTGGCGGCGAATTTCGCGTACAGCGACGCCGCTTCCGGATACTTCGTGTAAGCATTGACATAGTAGGACTTGATGCCCGAGAAGCTCGTCGGATGCTCGCCGTTGTCCAGCTTCGGCAGCGGCGCGACACCGAAATTCACGCCGGCGTCGCGGTAGCCTGCCGCGGCCCACGGACCGTTCACGTTGAACAGGAGCTTGCCTTCCTTGAACAGCGAATCCTTGATGTCGTAGGTGATGTCTTCTTTCTTGATCGGCAGAATCTCGTCATGGATCCGCTTGACGAATTGAGCCGCTTTCACCGCGGCTTCCGAGTTCAGCCCGAGATCGTTCGGGTCCGTGTTGTCCGAGCCGAACACATAGCCGCCGTAGCCGCCGATGAACGAGAAGTCATAGTAGAAGTTGCCGACTTCATACATGAAGCCGTATTTCTGGTTCGCCGAATCGTTGAACGCCTTCGCCATCTCGAACAGTTCTTCCCACGTTTCCGGCGCTTTTTCCGCCAGATCTTTGTTGTAGAACAGCCCGTATGTTTCAACCGCAATCGGATATCCGTACAGTTTGCCTTCGAAGGAACCGCCGGTGATGGCCGCGTCGATGTGCTCGTTCATGATTTCGTCGCTGTAGAAGTTCTCCAGGATGAGACCGGCCGACGCCATGTTCCCCGTATGGTCGTGGGGCGCGAGGAAGACGTCTGCGCCGAGGCCGGCGGGCCCGTCCGTCTGCAGCTTGCCGGGCGCGTCCGTATGGGTGACGTTCTCGACCGTAACCGGGATGCCGTACTTCTTCGTAAATTCTTCCGCCACATATTGCGCCCATTCAAATTCGGCGTCGCTGTTGTCCCATACGAGGAGCTGCGCGCCTTCTTCGATCTGCGGCTCTTCCGCGCCCGCGTCGCCGGCGTTGCCGCCGGCGTTGCCGCTGTTTTGGCCGTTCGACGAAGTTTCGCCGCCTGCATTGCTTCCGGTATTGCCCGCGTTGTTGTTGCCGCCGCCGCAGGCAGCCAGCACCAGCGCAAGCACCAGCATGATGACCATGGACATCCATTTCTTGTTTCTCGTGTTCATTTCGCGTGAGAACCCCTTTCCTTGTCGTCATGTAACCGGGAAAATGACAGATGCGAGTGCACACCTTCCGTATTCCTGGCGAATTTCAAACCTCCTGGCGCAAACCGGCGGCACTTCCCCCCTTTGCCTGCTTTCAAGCGCGGAGCCCAGAACGGAATCTGAGCAAACGTTTGTACAAACTTCGTGGAAAAACGCCGACCATCTGCATCAGAGCTGGAAATAATGCTTGTTGGCAGCGCTTTTCCGTTGACGTAAGCGCTTAATTGTTTAACGCTATCATAAGGGATGGGGTGAAATTAGTAAATCGTTTGCACAATGCTGATTTGGCCATATTTCAAGATTATGGTCCGTTTGCATTGGGTTTTCTCCTGATTGCTTTGTTTATAGTCGTTTTTCTCGCGTTTTGGAAGGCTGATCCGTGCAACGAGCGTCTCCGGTGAGCGGTTGTCCACCCTGGTTTGGCCGAATCTTTACAATTTAGTTGATTTCCTGTACTATTGTACCTAACATTTGTGTGGTAACGATTGCACGGAGGGAAAACGACCATGTCCGTCACCATCAAGGACGTCGCAAGGAGGGCCGGCGTATCGCCTTCGACCGTATCCCGCGTCATCTCGAAGCACCCGCGGATCAGCAAGAAAACGGCCGAACGCGTCACCCGGGTCATGGAAGAGCTCGGCTATCATCCGAACAGCATGGCCAAAGGGCTCGTGTCGAAAGCCACCCATATATTGGGCGTCATTCTGCCCCGTCCGGCCGAAGAGCTGTTCCAGAACTACTTCTTCCATGAAGTGCTGCGCGGCATTCTCGCGCAGGCCAACCGTTCGGGGTACGACCTGCTCATCGCGTCCGGAAGCAGCGAATCGGACGAGCTCGAGACCGTCAAACGACTGGTGCGCGGGCGTCGGGTCGACGGGATCATTCTGCTCAGCTCGAAGACGAAAGACCCGCTGATCCATTTTCTCAATGAAGTCGGGTTCCCGTTCGTCATCATCGGCCGCTCTCCGGACTTCCCCGATGCGCCGACGGTCGACAACGACAACGTGCAGGCGGCATACGATGCCACCCGCCACCTGATCAACCAGGGGCATGAGCGGATCGGCTTCGTCAGCGGCCCGCAGGAGCTGACCGTCTCGCAGGACCGGCTCACGGGATATCGGCAAGCCATGCTCGAAGCCGGGCTGAGCATTTCGGAAGACTGGATCGTTGAAGGCGAGTTTCTGCAGGAGACGGGCTACCGCGCCATGTCGATGCTGATGAATTTGCCCGAGCGGCCGACCGCGCTCGTCGTCATCGACGACATCGTCGCCTTCGGCGTGCTGCACGGCCTGAACGAACTCGGCTACTCCGTCCCGCAGGACATGTGCCTGGTCGGCTTCAACAACATTTCACTGTCCGAGCATACGTCGCCGCCGCTCACCAGCGTGGACATCGGCACGTACCAGATCGGCTACATGACGGCGCAGACGCTGATCAAGACGATCTCCAAGGAACCGCTGCACCAGACCCGCAAAATCATTCCGCACCGTCTGATCGTGCGCGGCTCGTCCGTCAAATGAAGTTTTGGATAATCCTGCCAAATTTATGCCCGTGAGGAGATGACGCGATTGCAGCAAGCAGCGCAGCAACGAATCGACCTGTCCAAAAAACCGCATCTGATTGACGCCGTCATCGGCAATTCCCGCATGCTGGCCGCGCTCGGAGCCGGAGGACGCATCTATCGTCTGTGGCATCCGCACATCGACAGCCCGCAGCATCTGGACGAGTGGCGGACCGGCATCCGGATCGACGGCGGAAGCACGCTGTGGTTCGACAGCGAAACGGACGGCTGGCGGGCGGACGCCGGGTACGAGCCCGGAACCAACATCGTGCATACCGCCGCCACCCACCGAAATCATCCGGTCTTGATCGAGTCGACGCATTTTGCCGCACCCGATGCCGATGTCCTCATTCGCCATTACCGGATCACGAACACCGGAGATCGCAGTGTCTCCCTGCAATTCATCCATTATGCTTCGTTCTGGATCGGCGAGACGCCCCATCATCAGGCGTCGCTCTTCGACGAACCGTCGGATGCGCTCGTCCATTATCGGGGATCGCACGTCTTCGCCGTGTCGGCGGACCGGGCATGCGCCGAGTTTCAGGCGGGCGCTTCGCGCGAGGAAGCGGAATCCGGAAGGCTGAACGGATCGGAAGCGCAGCTGGGCGCCGGCGGCGCAATGGCCTGGCGCTTCCCGGATGTCGCGCCCGGCGGCACGGTTGAGCTGACGCTGTACCTGTCGGCCGCGGATCGGATCGAGCCGGCCCTCGATCAGCTCGGCAAGCTTCGCTCCGTGCCATACGCCGAGCTCTATAACCGAACCGCCGAGTACTGGCGGAACTGGCTCAAGGCGGCCAACCCGTGCCCGATCGGCGATGAGCCGATCCGCAGCCTGTACGAGCGCTCCCTGCTCGTCATGAAGCTGATGAGCGACGAACTGTCCGGCGCCGTCATCGCCGCGCCCGAAATGGATGAATCCTACGCCCGTTCGGGCGGATACGGCTACTGCTGGGGCCGGGACGCCGCGTTCATCGCAACCGCGATGGATCTGGCCGGGCTCGGGACGCTGTCGGAGAAATTTTTCCGCTGGGCGCTCACCGCGCAGGACCGGTCCGGCGCGTGGCAGCAGCGGCACTATCACGACGGCACGCTCGCGCCGTCGTGGGGACTGCAGATCGACGAAGGCGCCTCGATCCTGTGGGGGTTGTGGCGCCATTACGAGCTGACGGGCAGCGAATGGGTGCTCGGCGACGAAGTGTGGGAAGCGGTCGAGCGGGGCGCCGATTTCCTCGTCCGCATGCTGGACGAGAACGGCCTGCCGAAGCCGTCCCATGACCTGTGGGAAGAGCGGGTCGCCCAGCACGCCTACTCATCGGCGGCGGTCTATGGCGGCCTCGACGCTGCCGCACGCATCGCGGAGGCGCGCGGCCGGCGGGAACCGGCCGAGAAGTGGCGCGAAGCCGCGCGGCGCGTGCGGGACGGCATCGCCGCCCATCTGTGGGATGCCGGACGCGGCTGCCATTACCGCTCGATCCGCCTGACCGTGCCGGAAGATCAATACGACGCCGCCGTCCGGGCGGGAGCCGGCGGCACGGTCACCCGGACGGCCAAAGGCTACGCGCGGTATGTGCTGGACGTCGATCCGATCGTCGATGTCAGCCTGCTCGGCCTCGCGGTACCCTTCGCGGCGCTTGACGTCAGCGACGAGCGGATGGCGAAGACGGCTGACCGGGTGCAGGAAGCGCTGTGGACGCCCGGTGTCGGCGGCATCAAGCGCTACGAGAACGACCGGTACATCGGTGGCAACCCGTGGATTCTGACCACGCTGTGGCTCGCGCAATTCCGCATTGCCCAGGGACGGCCGGACGAAGCTGAGCGGCTGATGCAATGGGCGATCGACCACCGGACGCGCCTCGGCCTGCTGCCGGAACAAGTCGACCGCAGCACCGGCGAAACGGCATGGGTCGTGCCGCTCACCTGGTCGCACGCCATGTTCGTCCTCGCCGTCTGGATGCTGGCGGGCAGCCGGACGGCGCCGGCAGGCCGCGAGGTTTGAATGGTCGTGCGAATATAGCGATGACGGCTGTTATCGAGCAAATGCAAATGCCCGGCTGTCTCCCGTTCCGCGGGAGATCCCGGGCATTCGTGCTGTCGAGGCAAGCGCCGTTTCAAGATACGATGTATTCCGGATAAGGCTCGAACGCAATAGCGGTTGCTTATGCCAATTAGACGGCGCGGGATTGAAAAAAGTTGGAAGTTTGGGGGGCGATTCTTTCACTTGCCGCGGTTGAAAAACGCTGACGGTCCTCCTCATCACCGCCGTTTGAATTGCCCGCTTCTGCGCTTCCGGAACGGGAATGCCGCGCTTGATCCCGGCGCTGTCCGGTGTTATATTCAAATCAACGGTCATGAAGCACATGCCGCTTTGATCCTCCCACGGGATCGAAGCGGCATTTTTCATTGAGGGGAGATTCGTCGTGTTCACCAAACAGTATGAGCTGTGGATGCAGAAGCAAATAGCGGAGGAGATGAACCACCGGAGACGCGAGCTTTTGGAAAAAGGGCTCAGCCATGGTACGGTGGAGTTTCTTCGCAGCATCTGGTATCCCGTTGTCGGATCGTTCAATCATTTGCATGCGGAATGGGAAGTCCGCGATTTCCACCAGGGTTACCAATATCTGGATCTCGCGTTCATGCCGGGCGGCGCCAAAGGCAACATCGAGATTCAGGACTATCGGACGCATGCTCGCGATCTGGATACGCGGAGGTTCAAGGATCTGTGCCGCCGGCAAAGCCTGCTCTCGCTCGACGGCTGGATCTGGCTGCCGGTGGCGTACCTGTCGATCCGGGAAGAGCCGGAGTTTTGCAAGCAGCTGGTGTTGTCCTTTGTGGGTAAATTTTTGTCTTTCGATGCGGATGCGGGGCTGGACTGGCTGGAGGCGGAAACGGTCCGGTTCGCGCGCAGGCTGCTCCGGCCGTTTACGCCGAACGAGTTGGCCGGTCATCTGCGAATCACCGAACGGTATGCCCGCAAAGTGCTGCATCGGCTTGTAGATTCGAACCATCTGGTCGTCGCGAGCGGCAATATTCGATACCGCACATATCAAGTCAACGTCGGCGACAGGCTATCGGACGGCCAGGCGAAGAGACGTTATGACGCGTAACAGGCTCAATGCTAACGGAACGTACATACGCTATTGGTCAAAATCATGCGATTTACATGCGCTAAAGGAACCAGATGACTTTATTGCAGAAAAAAGGCAAAAAAAATCGTCCACGCAGCCCCAATAAGTGCACCACGTTCCGTTATACATTCAAAAGATTGCGTGGGCGATAAAATAGCGTCTTATGGTTCCGTTAGTCCAATTCCCATCAATCCAGCCACATGCTCAACTCGATCTCGTCGCGCAGCGAAAAGCCGTCATTGCCGACCTCCGGAATTTCCGGCTTCAGCTTGCGCGATTCCGCAAGCGCGTTGACGCGAAGCGCATGCAGATGAAAGCCCTGCTTCTGATAGAACCGCAGCGCGTGCGTGTTGTCGTTCGTTCTTTCCAATTCGTCTGCACGGTTCAGCCCGATGACAGGGCAGCCTGCGCCTTGACGCTTTCCACGAAAGAAACCAGATCGTCCATAAAGATTCTTGCGGCTTGGCTCAAATATTTGTCCGTGCGGTACAGAGTGCAGATGTCCTGGCTCGGCGTGGGATCGAGCAGCGTGACGGCGGCAATGTTGTCGGGCCGCATATACTCAAGCAGCAGCCGCGGAAGGATGGCTCCGCCCAGACCTTGTCCGACGAGCGACAGGAGCGTCGACAGCGTGGAAGTCACGATGGGATTGTCGAGGACCAGCCCTTTCGCCTCGCAGCAAGCGCGGATCCGCTTCGTGATCTGATGTTCCGCGCCGAACATGAACATCCGGATTTGCCGCAAATGATCGAACGGGATCGCCTTGGCCTTCGCCATCGGGTGATCGGCGCGAACCGCCA
Source organism: Thermobacillus composti KWC4 (assembly GCF_000227705.2). Taxonomy (GTDB): domain Bacteria; phylum Bacillota; class Bacilli; order Paenibacillales; family Paenibacillaceae; genus Thermobacillus; species Thermobacillus xylanilyticus. Next base: position 1,405,547 of record NC_019897.1, on the reverse strand, counting down.
GCACAAATTCTTCGTGAAACAGCGGGACGACCGCGATACTGCCGTCCGGATGATCCGGCACGGTGGTGACGCCGACATCCATCGTTCCGTCCATAATAAGGACGCTGCTCTCCAAGTTTGCGAGAGACCTCGATCCGCAGGAATTCGAAATCCGCAAAGTCCTCGCCGATGAAACTTCCGCCTTCGCGTGGGTAAGGTTCAAGCACCGGGTCCGCAGCACAAACCGGACGTTCGAAAGCTGCTGGGCGGTCGTCGTCGAAGTGCAGGACGGCAAGATCAAATATTTCCGCGGTTTCGAGGACACGGGCGCCCTGGAGGCGGCGTTCAGGCCAAACTAAGCTTGCACCGCCGACGCAAATAAAAAACCGCCGGTCATGCGACCGGCGGTCTGTCTTCGTCAATGGTGGGTTCTCAGGGGCTCGAACCCTGGACCTGATGATTAAGAGTCACCTGCTCTACCAACTGAGCTAAGAACCCGTTTTGAGAAAGTCGCTTCATCGAAGCCGACAAAAAGATAATATCACTTCCACAACTCGATGTCAACATGTTTTTCAAATGATTTTTGCAGCAATTTTGTCAGGATGCGGCGGAACGGCTGAGGCTGCCTAACCCCTATCCCCGAGCCAAGAAAAAATCAGTCCCGAAGGACTGCATGCGTTCGTGGTATGGTGGACCTTAGCGGGTTCGAACCGCTGACCTCTTCGCTGCCAGCGAAGCGCTCTCCCAGCTGAGCTAAAGGCCCGGATTTCCTGATGATCCCGCACATTCGATCAAGTGCGGCAACAGAAAATAATATAGCATGAAGGCGGCCGGGCTGTCAACTGTTTGGCTTGTCTTCCATGGCATGCTTCGAGAGCAGATTCGTCAATTCCTTCATGAACATGTTGATGTCCTTGAACTGCCGGTAAACGGACGCGAACCGGACGTACGCCACTTCGTCGACCGGATAGAGCTGTTCCATGACCAGCTCGCCGATTTCGCGGCTTTCGACTTCGGCCTTCGCCGTCGCGCGGATTTCCTTCTCGACTTCGGACACGATCACTTCGAGCCGCTCGACCGATACGGGCCGCTTCTCGCACGCCTTGAGCAGCCCGCGCAGCATCTTGTCGCGGCTGAACTCTTCGCGCCTGCCGTCCTTCTTGATGACGATCAGCGGCGTCTCCTCGATCATCTCGAACGTCGTAAAGCGGCGCAAGCACCGCTCGCATTCGCGTCGGCGGCGGATCGACTTGTTCTCGTTGGCCGGCCGGGAATCAAGCACCTTCGTGCCGGAATGTTCGCAATACGGGCATTTCATCGGTTTTCGAAACCTCCATGTCGTGACCGGATGCATGCAAAGAAAATTGGGAACAACTCACCAGCGCCGCATCGTCATGATGTTCTGCATATCGCGCATAATACAGGTACCACACGCGAGGGAGGTGAAACGACGATGCCGGGCAGCAACCGCAACAGCAACCAATTGGTCGTACCGCAGGCAAATGCCGCACTGGACCAAATGAAGTATGAAGTTGCCCAAGAACTGGGCATTGCCCTCCCGCAAGACGGGTACTACGGCAACCTGACGACTCGTGATGCCGGCTCCATCGGTGGTTACATCACCCGGAAGCTGGTACAGATTGCCGAGCAATCGCTGGCAGGGCAATTCAAATAATCCGCGGTATCAGAGGCTTTATCGTCAAGCTTGGGTGCTTGCCGCCGGACGGGCGGCGGCACCCGAGCCCTTTTGCATGCAAAAAGTCACCTGTGTGCGTCACAAATCCGGATAGATCGACTTGTATTTATTATAGTAATAAATGACACGTTGTACATACCGCCGCGTCTCGCCGAACGGAATGTCGTCACTCGAAGCGAGCGTGCCGTCCCAGACGCCTTCCTTCAGCCAGGCGCTTACGTTGCCGGGGCCCGCATTATACGCGGCGACCGCTGCCGCCATGTTGCCGTCGAACTGCCGGAGCAGCGAAGCCAGGTACCAGGTGCCCAGCTCGATGCCGACATCCGCGCGGTGCTGGATCTTGTCCAGCGTCACGCCTTCATAACGCGCCTGCTCCACGATCCAGGCGGCCGTATCCGGCATGATCTGCATGATGCCGAGCGCGCCTTTGCTCGATACCCTTCCCGTCTTGTAATTCGATTCAATGCGGATGATGGCCGCGACCAGGTGCGGCTCCACGCCGTGACTCAGCGCGCTTGCCCTTATATCATCCCGATACGCGATCGGATACATGCGCTGTTTCACCCAGCCGCTCTGTTCGGCGTACAGGACCGCCAGCAACAGCAGCAGCGCCGCAAGCAGCCATCCGCGTCTCTTGCGCCGCCGCCTCATGGCTTCCGCATGTCTGACAACCGGCGCCAGAGCGCTTCCACCTGCCGCTTGGTTGATTCCAGGCTGCCGCTGTTGTCAATGACCCAGTCCGCCAGTTCCTTCTTCCGTTCGATATCCATCTGCGCGTCGATCCGTTCGCGGGCCTGCGCTTCATCCAGCTCCGGATTGCGCGCAAGCAGCCGCTTGATCTGCATTTCGCGCGGCACATAGACGACCAGCACGCCGTTGTACAGCCCTTCCTGACCGGTCTCGTACAGGAGCGGAATGTCCGCCACGACCATCCGGCCGGGCTCGTCCGCCTTGGCTTGCCGGATAAGCGTCCACATCCGCTCGCGGATGGCCGGATGGAGAATCGCTTCCAGCTGCCGCCGCTTGTCCGGATCGGCGAATACGATCTCGCCCAGCTTCCGCCGGTCAAGCGTGCCGTCATCCCGGATGACGGCTTGTCCGAAGACGGCGGCCACTTCGGCCAGGGCCGGTTCGCCCGGCATGACGACTTCGCGGGCGATCCGGTCGGCGTCGACGACGAAGGCGCCGCGCTCCGAGAGCATGGCGGCGACCGTGCTCTTGCCGCACGCGATGCCGCCTGTAAGTCCGATGATCAATGCCGTCACCTCGTCAAATTTCCATCAATCGGGCGATGCCCGTGGCGATCAGAATGAGGCCGGGCAGGACGGACACGGCCTTCGCGCCGGCGAACCGGACCGCGAACCGCCGGCCGAATCGAAGTCCCGCCAGAAGAAACCCGCCGCTGGCCGCTGCGATGAACAGCGCGGATGGAAGCGCGGGAAAACCGACCATCGCCGCGCCGAATCCCGCACCGAGCGCGTCGAGCGACAGCGCGAAGCCGAGCAGCACCGCTTCCGATGCGGAGATCGTCCCCGACCGATCCATGTCGGCCGTCTGCGGCGCGCGCAATACGCAGATGACCAGTCCGAGCCGCCGCAGCTCGATGCGGACGATTGAGCGAACCGAAGACGTATCCGGACCGCCCGCCTCCGCCGCGTCCGAATTAGCGGCAACCGCATCCGACGTCTTCCCGCCGCAATCCTCCCCGGCATCCGTCCCCCGGACGGCTTCTCCGCCGCCCGCGCTGCGCCGAAGCTGCGCGAGCGCCCACAATCCGACGGCGATCAGCAGCACGGCGCCCGCCGTTTGCGCGACCGTTTCCGGAAGCCATGCGGTCAGCCAGCCGCCGGCCGCCATCGCCATCCAGACAACGCAGCCGGAGCAGATCGCGATAATGAGGACGGACAAAGCCGGAATCCGGATGCCGCGGATGCCGTATGACGCGCCGACACCGAAGCCGTCAAGACTGACCGCCAGCGCCAGCAGCGCCAGCGACGCGCCCGTAGCGAACATGAATGCCCCTCCCTGCGCGGGCGGTTACCGAAGGCCGCCCAAGATGGTACTGCCATCATATGCAGGGAGCATGCCGGGGTGCATGCGGCGGGCAGGGCGCCTGACGTGATACCGCTTAGGAGTGCGAAGTCACATCCGCCGCCGCTGCGGCCGCGTCCCCGGCCATCCGCCGCGGAATGGCGGCGGGCGCCTTGCCGGCCGGTCTGCGGCCCCGGGCTTTCCGGTACGGCTGGCAGACCGGGCAGACATGGGTTCCGCGCCCGCCGAGGACCGTCTTCACAATCGGCGTGCCGCATGTCCGGCACGGCTCGTCTTCCCGGCCGTAAACATACAGGCGGAACTGGAACATCCCCATCTCGCCCTGGCCGTTCACATAAGACCGGACGGAAGAACCGCCCGCGTCCACCGCCTCCCGCAGCGTCTCGCGGATCGAAGCGTGCAGCCGCGTCCATTCGGCGGCGCGCAGCGACGATGCCGGCCGCTCCGGATGGATGCCGGCCTTGTGCAGCGACTCGTCGACATAGATGTTGCCCAGTCCCGTGACATACGCCTGATTCAGCAGCAGCGGCTTGATCGGCGCCTTGCGGCCGCCGAGCAGCTTGCGCAGCGCTTCCACGGTAAAGGCATCGTCAAGCGGCTCCATCCCCAGCTTGCTCAGCGGCGGCTGCTCGAATTCCTCGCCCGGCCGAAACAGATGCATCGTGCCGAACTGGCGCACATCCTTGTACCGGAGATCCGTGCCGTCCGTCAGATGAAACAGCACATGGGTATGCTTCTCGATCGGCTCGTCCGCCGGACAGACGCTGTACCGCCCTTCCATGCGCAGATGCGAGACCAGCACCAGGTCGTCCAGCACGAACCGCAGAAACTTGCCGCGCCGTCCGATGCTCCGGATCGTTCGGCCCTCGAGCGCCGCGGCGAACGCCTCCGGCTCTTCCGGCCGCTGAATGATGCGGGGCAGCCGCACCGTAACGGCGCGGATCGTCTTGCCGGCGACCAGCGCGTTCAGCGTGCGCGCCACGGTCTCGACTTCAGGCAGTTCCGGCATTCGACCTCCCCCTCTCCAACCCGGTTGGCCGGTTTATTTCGCTTCATACCAGTTTTTGCCATAACTGACTTCCGCCTTGAGCGGCACGTCCAGTTCGATCGCGTTCTCCATCACGGACGGCACGAGCTCTTTCATCGTCTCCAGCTCGTCTTCCGGCACTTCGAACACGAGCTCGTCGTGCACCTGCAGCAGCATCCGGCTGCGCAGCCCGCGATCCCGCAGTTCCGCGTCCATCTTCACCATCGCCAGCTTGATGATGTCAGCCGCCGTGCCCTGGATCGGCGTGTTCATCGCCGTCCGTTCCGCGAAAGACCGGAGATTGTAGTTCGACGCGTTGATCTCCGGCAAGTACCGCCGGCGCTCAAGCAGCGTCGTCACATAGCCGTCCTGCCGCGCCTTCGCGACGATGTCGTCCATATATTGGCGCACGCCCCTGAATACCGCAAAATATTGCTCGATGAACGCCGCCGCTTCCTTCCGCGCAATCTTCAGGTTCGTCGCCAACCCGAAATCGCTGATGCCGTAAACGATGCCGAAGTTAACGGCCTTCGCCTGCCGGCGCATGTTCGCGTCGACCTGATCCGCCGGCACGCCGAACACGTCCATCGCCGTCTTCGTATGGATGTCCATGCCGGAGAGGAACGCTTCTTTCAACCGCTCGTCGCCGGAGATATGGGCGAGGACGCGCAGCTCGATCTGCGAGTAGTCGGCGGCCAGGATGTACCAGCCCGGCTCGGACGGGACGAACGCCTTGCGGATGCGCCGGCCTTCCTCGATCCGGATCGGAATATTCTGCAGGTTCGGGAACTGGCTGGACAGCCTGCCGGTTGCGGCGATCGTCTGCCGGTAATAGGTGTGGACCTTGCCCGTCTCCTTGCGGATTTCCTTCAGCAGGCCTTCAATGTATGTCGACTGCAGCTTCGAGATTTGCCGGTAATGGAGGATGAGGCCGATGATCTCGTGATACGGTTCCAGCGCTTCCAGCACTTCGGCGTCCGTCGAATAGCCGGTCTTCGTCTTCTTCTTGACGGGCAGACCGAGCTTCTCGAACAGAATCTCGCCGAGCTGCTTCGGCGAATTCAGATTGAACTCCGTGCCGGCAAGCCGATAGATCGCCGCGATCGTATCGGCGATCTGGCGTTCCAGTTCGCGTCCGTTCTCCTCCAGCGCTTCCGCGTCGACCGCGATGCCTTGCCGCTCCATCTTGCACAGCACGCGGGACAGCGGCTGCTCCAGCTCGTAATACAGCCGGTGCATGCCGAGCCGCTCCAGCTCCTGCTGCTGCAGCGGCGCGATGCGCCGGATCGCGTCCGCCTTGCTCGCCAGATGGCCGGCCAGCGTCTCTTCGTCCGGCACCGCGAACTTCGCGCCCTTGCCGTACACGGCGTCATCCGGCTTCACCGGCGGCTGGTTGTACTTGGCCGCGAGGCTGCTCAAGGCGTCGTTGCCGCCGGTCGGGTCGAGCAGATAGGCGGCCAGCAGCACGTCGAACCCGAATCCGTTCAGCTCCATGCCCTCCCAGCCGAGGACGAGCGCGGCCTTGTGGAGGTCGTAGCCGGTCTTCGGCCGCTCCGGGTCGGCCAGCCAGTCCCGCACGGCCGCCGCGCCTTCGGACTTGAGCACATCGCCCGTCAGGACGTGCACGGTGTCGCCGATCACGATCGCAACCCCGATCAGCGAAGCCTGATGCGGATTCTCGCCGGCGGATTCGATCAGCACCGCTTCGGCTTCCGCCAGCTTGTCCGCCGCAAGCTCGGCGGCCGTCTCCGGCGTCTGCCGCACGATGCGCAGTTCCGCCGCTTCCGGCCCTGCTCCGCCTGCCGCATCCGCTCCGGCTCCGCTTCCGGCTTCGGCATGATCCAGCCCGAGCCGCTCGATCAGCGAGCGGAATCCGAGCTTGCGCAGCGCAGCGGCCAGCGTCGGCCTGTCGTAGCCGTTGTACGCGATTTCCGCCTCGCCGCGGTCAAGCGGCACCTCGCGGTAGATCGTCGCGAGCCGCTTGCTCATCAGCGCGTCTTCCCGGTGCTGCTCGACCTTCTCACGCATTTTGCCCTTGAGCGCTGCGGCGTTCGCGAGCACATTTTCGACCGAACCGTACTCGTGCAGCAGCTTCAGCGCCGTCTTCTCACCGACGCCGGGAATGCCGGGAATGTTGTCCGAAGCGTCGCCCATCAGCCCCTTCAGATCGATGATCTGCAGCGGCGTGAGGCCGTATTTCTCCCGGATCGCCTCGGGTGTGAACCGTTCCACTTCGCTGATGCCCTTGCGGGTGATGGCCACCGTCACGCGGTCGGAGACAAGCTGCAGCATGTCCTTGTCGCCGGTGACGATCAGCGTCTCCTTGCCGGCTTCTTCCGCCATCCGCGACAGCGTGCCGATAATATCGTCGGCTTCGTAATTTTCCAGTTCATAATGCGCGACGCCGAGCGCGTCCAGCAGCTCCTTGATGAGCGGGAACTGCTCGCTCAGCTCCGGCGGCGTCTTCTCGCGGCCGCCCTTGTAGTCCTCGTATCCTTCGTGGCGGAATGTCACCTTGCCCGCGTCGAACGCGACCAGCATGTGCGTCGGCTTCTCTTCTTCGATCAGCTTGAGCAGCATCGTCGCAAACCCGTACACGGCGTTCGTATGAATGCCGGCGGCATTCGTCAGCGTCGGCATGGCGAAAAACGCGCGGAACGCGATGCTGCTGCCGTCGATCAGGATCCATTTGTCCATGGGCGGCACCTCTCTTTTACCGTCTATCGACTACTATAACACATTCGCGCGGGATGGCGCCCGCGAAATGCAAAATCGCCGCTCTCCCGGTCGGAAAGCGGCGCAAGCGGCTATTCGATCTTAGGTTTTACGGCCATGATCCTGAGTCTCTTGTAGTCGATGTGCCAGGCTCCGTCCCTGAACAATGCGGGGCGCGTTTCGGGCTCGATCCGTCTGATTGCGTCCTCTTTTTCCCTGTCCGTCAGCCCTTCGAAAAAGAAATCCGCAAACCCCGCCATCCACACCCTCAGCCCGTTCTCGCCGTCCTTCATGCGGGTGGGGCGGTCGAAATGGGCGGCATATACCACCCGGAAACCTTGCCGCTCCAGCAGCGTGCTGTACTCGGCGATGCTCGGGAAATACCAGGGATTCAGCGGCGAGACATCCCTCCCGTACTCCCGCCCGAGCACCCGGATGATCGCCCGGACCACGGTCCCGACATTGTCTTTGCCGCCGAACTCGGCGACAAATCTTCCGCCCGGCTTGAGCGCATCCCAGACGCACCGGATGACCCGCCGGGTCTCGTCATCCAATGCAGGGCGGCGTTCGAGAACACCGCGTCCACTTGAGGCTCCAGGGAAAGCTCAGACTCATCCGAAAGCGACCGCTAACGGAACCACGGAAGCTGTCGATTAACTGTGCACAACGATCGTGCGACAGATAATCAATTTTTGCGAAATACTTTGGAAAATACGATGTTTTCTTTTCCGTTCTCACGATTACACCCGTTTTCGTGGTATAATGGTAGCAAGGTGTTTACAGGAGGCGACGCATATGACTTTTTCGGTTCGGTACAAAACGTTCGACCAACTTTCCTTTGCCGATGTGCAAGTGTACACCAAGCTGCCGCCGCATCCGTTCTGGAGCCATGTCGACAGCAAGGTCGACTTTTCGTTCGCCGATCGGCTGTGCGCGGTGCTCTATTCCGGCAGAGGACAGTACCCGTATGCGCCGTCTCTCAAGTTGAAAATCCATCTGGTTCAGGCCTACTACGGTCTGTCGGATCGTCAGACCGAAGAAAAAATCATCGGTGACCTGTTCATCAAGCGCTTCCTGCAACTGCCCGTGGATTTCATCGGTTTCGACCACAGCACGATCGGACTGGATCGCAGCCGCATGGGAGCCGCCATGTTCCGGGCCTGCCATCTCTACATTCTGGCCCAGATGTACCAGTACGGACTGTGGGGCGACCGGAACGAACAGTGGATCATCGACTCGTTCCCGACCAATGTGAACCTGAAGTTCCCGGGCGCCTATCGGCTGATTCAGCATGCCCTGATTCGTCTGGCGCAACATTTGCGCAAGCACGGGACAAAACCGATGCTTGAGGCGTTGGAGGCTTTGCCGCTGGATGGCGCAACCGTTCGGCTGAGCAAGTCGGCCTCGGCGTCGGCTCGCATGCTGGCCTTCAGCAAGCTGGTCTCCCAAGCCTACGGGTTGTTGGCCTGGTTCGAGAACGAGAACATCAAGCCGCTTCTGGCGGAGTGGAAGCATCTTAAGCGTTCGCGGGAGCTGCAAGCGATCCTGCGGCGCATTCTCCAAGAGAACAGCTCGCCTGTCGACCCCGGCGATGGAGCGGATGAAGCGTCCGAAGGCCGGAACGAGGAGACCGGGACGAACGTTCCCGAGCTCGTTCGGTTTCAAAAGATTCCGCTAGCCGAACGCCCGAAAAACCGCATCGTGAGCGCGGTTGACCCGGAAGCGCGCATCGCCAAGCGGTCGAAAACCATCTACGGGTACAAAACGCAAAACCTCTGCACGACGGGCGGCGTCATTCTCGACGTGCGCACTATTCCGGCCAATGAACACGATCAGGATGCGACAGCCGACATGACCGCGACGATCAAGCGTTTCTTTGGCGTGACGCCTTCCGCTCTGCTGGGGGATTCGGCTTATGGCCACGGGAGAAACCGGGCGCGACTGGCCGCACTGGGGATCCCCGTCGTCGCTCCGGTTCCGATTGCCGAAAACCCGACCGGTCTGTTTCATTCGTCCCGGTTTGTCTACGATGCGGAGAAGGATGTGTACATTTGCCCGGAAGGCCAACAAAGCGTCGGCAAGCAATATATCCGCCAGTCGGAAGGTCACCAGTACAGCTTTGCACCGCACGTTTGTCTTTCCTGCCCGTCGCGCAAGGCGTGCACGAGCAGTGAAAAGGGGGGCCGGCGTGTATTCCGGAGCGATTACGCAGACCTGTACGAAGCCGCCCGGGTATACAACGACAGTCTGACCGGGCGAGCCGAGTTGCAAGAGCGGCTCGTCGTCGAACGGAAGAACAAGGAACTGAAGAACGACTGCGCTCTGGATGGAGCGCGAACCCGCAGCCGCGTTACCCTGCAAATCAAGGCACAGACTTCGGCGATGGTCGTAAACCTCAAACTCCTGGTCCGAAAACTCGGAAACCCCAAACCCGGGTTTCTTCGTCGTGCGCCAATCGCGGTCGGATGAAGCAAAGCACACGAAAGGTAAGACCCATGATGATGGCGGATATCCCCCCAATCCGACCCACAACGGCTTGTGGACGAGAATTGCAAGTTTCAGTAGGGGATGGAGCCTTGTTTTTCCACAGTGAATAGACAGCTTCCCACGTACCGTTAAAGGCTCGTCCGAGTGCAGCATCGTACCGGCTGACGGAACGTCATTCCGTTACAAGCCGGTGTGCAGACGTTCAATTTCCCGAAATCGTTTAATAGCGGAACCACGTTCCGCTATTATCGCTCCCGCGAGCCGTCAATGCCCGTTAACGGAACGTCGTTCCGTTAAAGACCAGAGCAGCGAAGCTTACGGCAAACCAAGAAGGCACAGGTTCGTCAGAAATGGTCTCATGCGGCACCCCGATCCCGTCCAGAAAGCTTACGCTGAATGCTTTCGGAACTCAGAGGCGTTATTTGCCCGGGAATCCGCATGATGGTTGTCGCAACGGAACCAAGAAGCGTTATTCGGTTCCAAACGGGTCGAATACTTTCGACGGCGGCAAAATAAGATCGCTCAGTCTGTTGAAGTTTCGAGGGCGGGCGTTATGGCTACAGGTTCAAATCCGGGCGCTTGTTCGTCACCAGATAGACGACCGATTCGCCGATGTTCGTGGCATGGTCGGCGATCCGCTCGAGGTAGCGGCCGACGAAGCTGAGCAGCATCGCCTGCGACGAGTCTCGCGCGCTGGCCGGCTGCAGGGCGAACAATTCTTGCAGCACACTGCTGTAGATGGCGTCGACCGCATCGTCGTCGCGGGCCATTTTGTACGCGAGGTCGACATTCTCCTGCAGGAACGACCGGATCGATTCCCGGGTCATCGTCTGCACGAGCTCCGCCATCTTCGGCAGATCGACCAGCGGCTTGATCAGTTCCCGGCCTTCCAGGCGCAGCACGGCCTTGGCGATGTCGACCGCGAGATCCCCCATCCGCTCCAGATCGTTCGAAATGCGGAAGGCGACGAGAATGCGCCGCAGATCCTTGGCGACCGGCTGCTGCGTCGCGATCAGCCGCGTGCCGAGCTCGACGATCCGCTCCTCCAGCCGGTTGAGTTCGGGATCTTCCGCCACCACCTTCCGGGCGCCGTCTCCGTCGATCGCCTGCAGCGCCCGCATCGACGCTTCGATCGCCTTCTCCACGCGCCCGCCCATCTCGACCAGCAATTGCTTCAGCTCGTTCAACCCTTCATCGAACTCTACACGCCTGATCACTTTGTCCTCCGGCTCCTCTCCGCATGCCGGTCCGTCAGCCGAACCGGCCGCTGATATAGTCTTCCGTCCGGCTGTCGGACGGGCCCGCGAATAACTGCTCCGTATCCGCGCTTTCGACGACTTCGCCGTTCAGGAAGAAGACGGTCTGATTCGAGACGCGCGCCGCCTGGTGCATGTTGTGCGTCACCATCACGATCGTATAGCGGTCCTTGAGCTGCTGCACCAGTTCCTCGATCTTCAGCGTCGAGATCGGGTCCAGCGCGGACGTGGCTTCGTCCATGAGCAGAATGTCCGGCTCGACCGCGAGCGCCCGGGCGATGCAGAGCCGCTGCTGCTGGCCGCCCGAGAGGCTGAGCGCGGACCGCTTCAGATGATCCTTCACTTCGTCCCAGAGCGCGGCGGCTTTCAGGCTCGACTCGACGATCTCGTCCAGGCGGCTTTTCTTCCGGATGCCGTGAAGCCGCGGGCCGTAGGCGACGTTATCGTAGATCGATTTCGGGAACGGGTTCGGCTGCTGGAACACCATGCCGACCTTCTTGCGCAGCGTCTCGACATCGACTTCCGGCGAATAGATATCCGTCCCGGCGATCGCGATCCGCCCTTCGATCCGCGTGCCCGGAATGAGGTCGTTCATCCGGTTGAGCGAGCGGAGCAGGGTCGACTTGCCGCAGCCGGACGGGCCGATGAAGGCGGTGACCGCCCGCTCCGGGATGTCAAGCGATACGTTCTTCAGCGCGTGGAAATCGCCGTAGTACAGATTGAGCCGGTCGATCTCGATCAGCGTCCGCGCCGTCCGGGCCGGCGTAGCGGCGGATGCGGGCATTGGCATGGAAATGGACATGGGCTTTCCTCCGGATCGTCAGGATATCTTCGAGAACTTGTTCCGCAGCAGAATCGCCGCGAAGTTCATGAGCAGCAGCATGGCGAGCAGCACGATGATGCCGGCGGCGGCCAGTTCGTGGAACTCGGGCTGCGGCCTCGACAGCCAGTTGTAGATCTGGATCGGCATGACGGTGAACTGATCCAGCATGTGCTTCGGCAGAAACGCGACGTAGGTGAGCGCGCCAATCATGATGAGCGGCGCGGTCTCGCCGATCGCGCGCGACATCGCGAGGATGACGCCCGTCAGAATGCCGGGCAGCGCCGACGGCAGCACCGCCCGCGACACCGTCTGCCACCGGTTCGCGCCGAGGGCGTAGGAGGCGTCGCGGCGCGACTTCGGCACGGCGCGGAGCGCTTCTTGCGCGGAGACGATGATGATCGGCAGCACAAGAATCGTCATCGTGAGCGCGCCGGCGAGCAGGCTCCGCTGCAGCATGAGCAAGCGGACGAACAGGGTCAGGCCGAGAATGCCGTAGACGATTGACGGGACGCCCGCCAGCGTGCTGATGTTGAGCTGGATCAGCCGGGTGAACCGGTTCTTTCCCGCGTATTCCTCCAGCCAGATGGCGGCGCCGACGCCGAGGACGAAACTGATCGGCAGCATGATGCAAAGCATGTACATCGAACCGACGATGGCGGACTTCATGCCGGCGCGTTCGGCGCGGCGGGACGGAAAGTTCTCGAACAGCCCGGGCTGCAGCCTGCTGATCCCGTCGATGATGATGTCGATCAGGAGCGCGCACAGGGCGATGACGCCGACGGACGTCGCCGCGGCGAACAGCAAATGGAGGCAAAAATCGATTTTCCGGCGGCGGGCGATCTGATGGCGGTTTCCGCCTTGCAGCAGGTTCATGATCAATACTCCTCCCGGAATTTCCTGGCGACATATTGCGCAATACTATTCAGCAGGAACGTGATAATGAACAGCGCCATCCCGACAGCGAAAATGCTGCCGTATTCAATCGACCCGCGCTGTGTGTCGCCCAGGCTGACCTGCACGATATAAGCCGTCATCGTCTGGATGCTTTCGAGCGGATTGAAAGTCAGATTCGGCGTCGCGCCCGCCGCCACCGTCACGATCATCGTCTCGCCGACCGCCCGGGAGAACGCGAGCACGAACGAGGCGACGATGCCCGACAACGCGGCGGGCAGCACGATCTTCAGCGCCGACTCGAACTTCGTGGCGCCGAGCGCGTATGCGCCGTCGCGCAGGCTCTTCGGCACGGCGTTCATCGCGTCCTCGCTGAGCGACGTCACCATCGGGATGATCATGATCCCGACGACGATGCCGGCGCTCAAGGCGTTGAAAATCCCGGTCTCCGGAAAAATCGCCCGCACGATCGGCGTCATGAAGCTGAGGGCGAAATAACCGTAGACGATCGTCGGAACGCCCGCGAGCACTTCCAGAATCGGCTTGATGATGTTCCGCACCCTGCGCGGCGCATATTCGCTGAGATATACCGCGCTGGCAAGCCCGATCGGCATCGCGACGACGCAGGCGATGATCGTAATGAGCAGCGTGCCGGCGAGCAGCGGCAAAATGCCGAACGCCCGCGGCTCGAACAGCGGCGACCACCGCGTGCCGGTCAGAAATTCAACAATCGGGACTTCGCGGAAAAACAGCACCGTCTCCGACACCAGCGTATAGACGATGCCGACGGTCGTGATGATCGAGACCGAAGCGCACAGCATAAGCAGCACGGGCATCAGCCGGTTCATGACGGATTTGCGTTCGTTCTTGAATGAATAGGCGCCGGCGGCGCGGACGGTCTCCGGCGTCTGCTTCAGCGGTTCGACGGCCCCGCCGGTCTGCAGCCACTCGCCGTTCATGCGGCGACCCCTCCCTGTCTTAACGATTCGTTAACAATTGCGCCGAGAAAAATGTGATGCCGTGAAGCGACATCACATGATTCTCCCGGTATTCGGCGAGCAGACGCATCCGTCAGACTTTGATCTTGGCCGCTTCTTCCGCGTATTTCTCGTCCGGCAGCGGGACATAGCCGACTTCCTTCGCCATGCCGCCGATGTTCTCGATGTAGAAGCGGACGAAATCTTTCACTTCCGGACGTTCTTCCAGCGCCTTGTTGCTGACGTAGATGTACAGCGGGCGGGACAGCGGCGAGTAGGAGCCGTCCTTGATCGTGTCGAGCGTCGGCTCGATCGGACCGTTGCCGCCGTCGATCGGCACGACTTTCAGTTTGTCGGTGTTCTCTTCATAGTAGGCGAAGCCGAAATAGCCGATGCCGCCTTTGTTGCCGGCGACGCCTTGCACCAGCGTGTTGTCGTCTTCGCTGAAGCTGATCTGGCCGTCGCTCCGGATGCCCGCTTTTTCCAGGATGACTTCGTTGAAGTAGTCGTAGGTGCCGGAATCGGCGCCCGGCGAGAACATTTTGATTTCCTCCGCCGGCCAGCCTTCGCGGACGTCCGCCCAGGTCTTCACCGTGCTGCCTTGGGCGAAGATTTTGTTGAGTTCTTCCACCGTCAGATAGTCGACCCAATCGTTGTCCTTGCTGACGACGACCGACAGACCGTCATACGCCACGCTCAGTTCCGTGTACGCGATGCCGGCTTCGCTGCACGCTTGCGCTTCCGAGTCCTTGATCGGCCGGGATGCGTCGGCAATCGGGATTTCGCCGGCGCAGAACCGCTCGAAGCCGCCGCCCGTTCCGGATACGCCGACCGTCACGCGGACATCCGGCTGCTCCGCTGCGTATTCTTCTGCCGCGGCTTCCGTCAACGGATAGACCGTGCTGGAACCGTCAATTTCGATCGAACCGGACAATTTCTGCGCCGCGGATTCCGCCCCGCCGTTGTTTTGTCCGCCGTTCGATTCATTCGCCGGCGCATTGGTCGACTGGTTCGCATTGTTTGAACCCCCGGCCCCGCTCGTCGTACCCCCGTTGCTCTCATTGCTCTCGCCGCTTCCGCTTCCGCATGCCGCCGCGAATACCATCACGGCCGCGATGAGCAGCGGCAGGAAGCCCTTGCGCATCTTCGACATTCTCGGACCACTCCTTGTACATTGTCTGTATGATGGCTTTCACCGACCATGCTACCGGGCAAGTGTTAATTCGAAACGCCGACTTTGTAAAATGTGTGTTAAAACTGAGATCAACCTAAATTTCGAAAGCCCGTAATATCAAACGCTGTATATAGTGGAACTGCCAAACTAGCTGTAAGAATGTGGCGATTTCCCAGTTCGTTCGGTTCAAGTCAACATTATGTGGATACACTTTCCCCCTCCCCAATGAAGAGGCTGCGATTTCTTCCATGTTAAATTTAGGGGTTTTCATTCCAAAAGTGCGATCCTGGCTTCTATTCGTTGCCATGCATACCGGTTTGCAAAGTCTTTCGCCAGCTTGAGAATGATGTTGCGGCTATGCCGAATAATCGTTGCTGCGCAATGGAAGAACTCTAATCGGAACCGTGCGATTGTGTAACCTTGATGTACCGGTTCGCAGCAGCTTCGCTTGAATCGCTCGAACAAATTGTAGGCGAGTAATTTGATCAACAAGTCGAGTTCATTCGCCTCAAATTCGCTCGTCGCAATTCTATCAATGGAGAAGCCGTTCTTCGCTTCCTTGATATAGTTCTCCATGCAACAGCGTTGGTTGTAGAAGCGCCACAGATCAAGCGGCTCCCATTCGAGATTGGTGACGATCGCTTCGTATTGCCAATCCGAATCGAACACCATGCGGGTCTGGCCTTCATCGACGATGTGTGCCTTGCGAACAATCGCTACGCGGCGCGCCTTCTCCCAAGATGTCGCTTTGTAGATGATCGTAATCCCTTCGATGATCCAGTCTTCATCGACGAATCGTTTCCAGTACCGGCAGGCTGCGACTTGTTCTGCAAGGCGCTTTGTCCATTTCAACTTTCCGACGTAACCGATTCCTTTGCCTTCCCACAGGCCGTAGAAATCTTCACCGCCGAAGCCCTTATCGAACCTCGCGTACTTCACCGGATGCTCCCTCAGCAGTTCGAAGGTTTGGTGAAGAAAAGCTGACGCATCCGTGGAGGAGTGCGTATTGCCCGAACGTAGAACGGCATTCAAACATAGACGAGACTGTCCTTCGAAGGCCAGCAAAGGATGATAACTCTTACGGCCGGGCTTATGCGGGTTCGTGCCTTTAGCCGCTCCGCCCTGATCGCCATATACGGTTTCAACGGTGGAGTCAAGGTCCAGAATGAGAGCCTCTGGTAAACAAGGTCCAATGATTTCCTGATTGAGCGACCGCAGCTCAGTCAACAAGTTCGGGTGCGATTTGCTAAGACGCGACAACTCTTTGTATAACAGCGAATGGTGCGGACAGCGTCCACCGAGAAACCGCTTTAGAAGCGAGTCTTGCTGTAGCTTGCGGAAATGGAAGAGGCGTTCGCAGCCGAGCATCCAGCCGACGACGAGATAAAGCAGAATACGGTAGACGGGGAACAGCGAGTTGTTTGCTTTCATGCATGACAGCCTTTGTAAAGCAGCGGCAAACTTGATTTTTTCGAGGTATTCCAGGAAGATTTTGATGCCGCCGAAATTGGTCGCGTTCTGTAGGGAAAATTCGGTCTTGATTTTGCTGATGGGTGTGGTAGACTTCACCTAAAAGGTGCTCCTCTCTTTGGGTGTAGTGTTCTCGATAAACACCATTCTACCAAAGATTTGGGCACTTTTTTATGTTTTCATAGGATCGCACTTTCGAAATTCAGGATCAAAATTTGATGAAACAAAAACCGATGACGGCTTGCGTCATCGGCATATCGAGTTTATCCGCTAGTCAAAGAGCTTCTCTCCGTCCTTGCTTAGGTGTTCTCCTTGAACGTCACAAACACTTGCAAGTGGACACCTTTGCCTTCTGAAATCGCGTCCGTACCCTGGATCCCCAGAAAACTCAACTTTTCCCGCCATTCATCGCGTTCTTCATCCAGAAATCTGTCGGCGTATATATTGAAAATATAGGCCAATACCGCCGCATGGATCTCCGTCTTTCCTTGCGACATCCGGATCCATTCCTTGGGCAGTACGATTTTGGTGTCTGTGCTTTCGATTTCCTGATTCGAGAAATTAAGCACCAGCGATTTTCCGTCATTGACCACTTCGGCAATTTTGCTTTTGTTGTCCCATCTGATCTCACTGACCCGTGAAGCAAACAGGTCCCTGATGGGAATGTACGCTCCTTCGCAGGTGAACTCCTCCAACGTATTTCCTTGACCGATCTTCAATGAGGTGTAGGGTCTTTCCGGAGAACTGGCATTTTTGGCCTTGTCCAGCAAGGTTTCTCCCTCAATGGCTGCATCTGAAACGAAAGTTCCTGTAAGAAGCAGCAAAATAGTCAACACACACGAGAGCATGAGTTTCTTTTTCACGCAAATTCACACCTCAAATCTCCAGATGTGGTAGATTTATTTATTTGGACGCTGCCACAGCGGAATTCGTTTCGCCAGGCCGACCAATCTCATCGGAACTGCGGAACCCGTCTGCCAGCTCGCGGATTTCCGCCGCCACTCGTCCGGCCATCTCGCAGGCGGCCTGCGCCTTCGCGTTGATCTCCCGGGCCGTGCCGTGATTGTCCGCCGCCGCGGCGAAGATCCGCTCGAATGCTTCGCCCGCCCGTCCGATCGCCGATCGGCTGCTCTCGGATACGCGGATGCCCGCCATGAATTGCTCCGCCGTCTCCTGCACGGAAGCGCGGATGGCGCCGATCATCTCCGCGATTTCGCCGGCCGACCGCTTCGTCTCTGCGGCGAGCATCCGGATCTCGTCCGCCACGACGCCGAATCCGCGGCCGTGCCCGCCCGCCCGGGCCGCTTCGATCGACGCGTTCACGGCGAGCAGATTGCACTGGTCGGCCAGCCGCTTGATCAGCGCGCTCACGCTGTCGATCGCTTCCGCCCTCTGCTGAAGCTCGGCGATCCGTTCCCGCTGAACGGCCATCCGTTCGGCCAATGCGTCGAACGCCCGGTCGGCGTCGACCAGCGCTTCTCTGCCCGTCCGGGTAAGTTCCGACATCGATTGCGACAGCGCTTCGCCGTGCATGCCCGCCTGTTGCACTTTGGTTACGGCGCCGTCGATGTCCGCCATCAGCCTTTCCATCCGGCGGATGATCCGCTGCTTCGCAACAGCGGCCTGCTGCTGATGCAGCTTCGACAGGCCGAGCAGATCGGCGACGGTCAGGATGCCGGCCAGCCTCGCTCCGTCAACGACAATGACACAGTCATACAAGGTGGATTCCGCGCGGCCGAGCGCCAGGTCCAGCAGTTCCTGCAGCGGCATCGCCGCATCGGCGACGATCGGGCGGTCGTCCATCAACCGCGAAATCGGCTTGTCGCTGTACAGGCTGGCGCCGAACCGGCTGCCAAGCCTCCGGATCAGCTTGTCCCGCATGACCAGCCCGCAAGGCACGCGCTCATCCTCGCACACAACGATGCATTCCGAATCGGCATGCCGCTCGAACAGGCGCATGACCTGTTCGCATGTCATCTGCGGATCGGCGACGACGGCACATCGGATGAATGCTCTCAGATCGATCGCATGCCCCGCGTCCGCGTCAAGTTTTTGGTCCATCATGGTCAACACCGTGGTTCCCCCTTTTTCTTTCCGGGATTTCCCAAGGCCCAGCATAGCCAAACAAAATTAAATCCGATGACGCGATTCGTCATCGGAATGTAAAAGGTCGGTCCGGAGCGACGGCAAAAAAAATCGTTATTAAATGTTGGAAAAAAGAAGGATTTGTCGCGCGCTCTGGCGAAATATGTTAATCCATTCATACATGACGTATTGAGTTGCAAGGAGCGTCAAGATGGACGTCCAGGATGTTTTGCTCTTTCTCTTCTTCTCGTCGCTCGAATGGCTGGCCTTGATGGTTCTTACGTTTGCCATATTCAAGTTTCAGCTCCCGGGGTATTGGGGAAGGCTGTTGTTGTCATCTTTCATGCTTTCGTTGCTGTCTTATATGGTATTGATTGAATTGAAGCTGGGCGTGGTTGCTTCGCTCATTCAAGTGCCCATCATATTCATCTGTTTTTGGCAGTTTTTCAGAATTCCGGTGTTTTATGCCGGACTGATGGTCGTTAACGGCTATGTCTCATACATTCTGATTCAAGCCATCATCATTTCCGTGTTCCAATTAACCGGCATCGTCATTGCACCCAACGTTCCGGAAGGTTTTATCGTCCAAATTCTTACTTCATGCATCGCTTTTCTGTTAGCATGGCTGCTAATTCGAACAAACTGGGGATTCACATTTGTGCCTGACACGGATCGCGTAAAAGTGAAGTGGACGAAACTCAATGTTCGGCTGCTGGTCATGAGCATTGCGGGATATGCCGTTCTGGCAACTTGCAGCTATCTGTTCTTTTCTGGATATACCCCGGTGCTGGTCCTGATTCTTGGCACCGTAGTATTTGGTTTTCTCCAATATCTGGTGTTCAAGAGGGAGTATAACGAACATGGTTGAATCATTAGCCGAAAGGTTGGCCGTCAGGATCAAAAAGGCCAACCCGAGCCAGACTGCAAGTGTTCCCGTCATGAAATTCGCCCTCATCATCGTCATCAACTTCTTGATCCCGGCGGTTTCATCGCTGATTTTTGGCGCCTTGACGGGAAAATGGACCGAGACGCTGACGGCTATGGGCTTTTTCATCGCGCTGCGAATGGCATCGGGCGGGTACCATTTTGAAACACCGCTGCCTTGCATGCTGGCGAGCTTCTCGATTATCGCCATTCCTCCACACATCGCATTGACCGAAACCTGGACGCAGCTCCTGACAGCCGCAGCATTGATCCTGACAGCTTGGCTCGCTCCCGCGAACATGAAAGGCTACAATACGATGCCCGAGAAATACTACCCGTTGCTCAAGCTGGCATCCGTACTGATTGTTTCCGCCAACTTCCTACTCCTTTCGGGAACAGCAGCCATCGTGCTGGCTGTTCAAGGCATTACCTTGTTAATTCACAACAAGGAGGTGACCCCGACATGAAGCAAATCACGGCCAAGCTGCTGTCCGGCATGTTGAATGGAATTGCAGGCTTCTTCGTCAAAACGGCTTCACCCTTTATTTATCGTCCCGAGATACCGGAAGAGCTGAAAAAGTAACCGCCGCGCATCAAGGGCTGCCGATGGGAGCTCACATCGGACAGCCCTTGGTCGCCGGTTATGGAGTTGAATTCCCATGCGTTTCCCGGTTACCAGAGACCCCGGCAATTTCTCTGAAGTGATCGATCTCGACTTGCGCGATGTCGACTATATTGAAACGCACCCCTCTGGTTATGTCGTGTTTCACGTCAAGGATGAGGTGTACTATCCCGTCATTCCCAAATTGTCCGTCCTGGAAATGCATCTGGAAGAATTGGGATTTCTTCGGCTGGATCGCACGAACCTGAGCAACATCGGGAAAATCCGTCATTTTGATGAAGAGCGGTCGCTCGTTTTTTTTAGCGATAACGCAACAAAATCAAGCAAATTTTCCACGGTATCATCCAGAATGAAAAAAATACTCAGGGATCGCCTTGCCGGAAAAAAATGAAAAACATGAGCCGCCTCCTGCTTGGATGCGGCTGTTGATTTATAACGATCGACCAGGGAGTTCGATACCTGGTCGATCGTTTTGATTAGCACACGTCGCAGCCTCAATGATGCGGCTCGCGTAACGTTGCAACTCCACTATTCAGCTGGGGCCACCAAGTCCGCCAGCTCGACGAGCCGGTCGAGCTGAATGTCGGGCACGACGCCGCGCTCCGGCAGATCGATACTCGCGCGGTATGCGGCGAACGCGACGCCCGCGCCGGCAGCCGCGGCGCCGTCGATCCACGAGTCCCCCACGGCAAGCCATTGCGAAGGCGGCACATGGGGAAACCGCGCAAGCACGGCGCGGACGCCTTCGGGAGACGGTTTCAGCCGCGGCACCGATTCGCGGCCCGCCACCAGGTCGAAATAATGCCGGATGCCGGTCTTGCCGAGCGCTTGCTCGGCAGCGGCCTCGGCGTTGTTCGTCAGCACCGCGAGCAGCAGGCCGCGTCCGCGAAGCCGCTCCAGCGTCTCCCGCGCGCCCGGCTCCAGCTCGGCGCCGCGCATGCCCTCCGCTTCATGCCGGGCGCAGATCGCCCAGACCTGATCCAGCGCGCCGCCGGCGAGCCCGCGCTCCGTCGCGGCTTGAATGAGCGAAGCCGTCGTACCGCCTTCCGCCTCGTCCTCCGCAAGGTACCCTTCGCGGACGAGCCAGGCGCCGACTTCTCCGCGCATCGCCGCATAGTCGATCCGGGACGCGAGCAGCGTGTTGTCCATGTCGAACAGAATCGCCCGGACACGCAGCCGCGCCTTCGGCATCAGGCCTTCTCCAGGACGTACAGCCGCGACGTCTCCTCCCAGATTTCGCCCGGCGCGAGGCTGAACAGGCCGATCTCTTCAGCCGGAAGATCGGTGTTCGGCGCGTTCACGAGGTTGACCTGCGGCTCCGGACAGAAGAACCCTTCGCGGGCGCCGTTGTTCCAGATCATCCACTGTTTCCAGGACGTGCCGACATCGTACACCAGCGTCGTGCCGATCCGCGTGTCGGTCAGTTCCATCCGGTTGCGGCCGTTTTGCGGCGCCGCCGTATAGTGATTGTCCATCGACGCGAAGAACGGATAGACGCCGTCATGCTTCATCGCTTCTTCCTCCGGCGTGAGCGGCTGGTGCCGTCCGGTCGGCAGCATCCGTTCGCTGAGTTCCCACCGGCTGCCGATGGTCAGCTTCAGCTTATAGTCGCGCGCCGTGCTGCCCGGCGCGAACGGCGCATTGACCGTCGTATGGAAGGCGAGCAGCACCGGCATGTCGGCATCGCCCTCGTTCACCAGCGTCAACTGCTGCGCAAGCCCATGGGCGCTGAGCCCGTAGCGCAGCCGCAGCGAGAACTTGAACGGCAGATATTCGAACAGCTTGTGCCCCTTGTCCACCGTCAGCTTCACTTCCGCGAAAGCTTCTTCGTCATCCGCGCCGAAGCGGACAAGCTCCCACGCCGAAGTGTTCGCGTAGCCGTGCAGATGGTTGCCCGTCGATTCCTCGTTCACCGGCAATTGATAGACGACGCCGCGCCATTTGAGCTTGCCGTCTTCGTACCGGTTCGGCGGAATCAGCACCGGAATGCCGTGAATCAACGGGTTCGCCTTGAATGCGTCCATCTCCTCCGGTCCGGGCTCGCGCAAATAGCGATGCCCCCGCTCCGTGTCGCGGAACGCGATCAGATTGCCGCCGATTTCCGGCAGCAGCGCCGCCTCGCAGGCTCCGGCGCGCAGCCATACCGCACGTTCGCCGTGAAAGTCGCCTTCCCTGGCCGAAATACCGCTCATTTCCCATCTCTCCTCTTTCGGGCCGGCCGATTACCCCCGGTAAGCGGCCAGCGCCTGATTCAGTCCCCGCGTCTGCGTGTAAATTTCCCGGTAAATGTCGAACAACCCGCGATAGGTCTCGACCGCTTCCGGATTCGGATCATAAGACGCGGCATGCTTCACGAATTTCGCCGCGCACGCGTCCAGGCTGTCGAACCAGCCGCAGCCGTATGCCGCCAGCATCGCCGCGCCGAGTCCGGGGCCTTGCTCGTTCTCCAGCGCAACGACCGTCGCGCCGAAGATGTCCGCCTGCATCTGCAGCCAGACCGGGTTCTGCGCGCCGCCGCCGATCGAGATGACGCGGCCCGCCGGCTTGCCCGCCTCACGGAAAATGGCCATCGATTCGTTCAACGAGAACGTGATGCCTTCCATGACGGCCCGGGCGAAATGATCCCGCGTATGCGAACCGTCCGCGCCGATGAAGCTCGCCCGGATGACGGCGTCCGCATGCGGCGTCCGCTCGCCGACCAGGTAGGGCGTGAACAGCAGGCCGCCGGAACCCGGCTTGATATCGCCGACACCGCGGAGGAAATCGGCGAACGATTCGTTCGGCGCGAACGTCTGCTTGAACCAGCTCAGCGAATAGCCGGCCGCCAGGGTCACGCCCATCGCGTAGAAGTTGTCGGCTTTGCCGTGGTTGAAGAAATGCACCTTGCCCGCATAGTCGGTGTCCCGGTTCTGTTCATAGGTCAGGATGACACCTGACGTACCGATGCTGCACATCGTCAGCCCTTCGGACAGAATGCCGGCGCCGATGGCGCCGCAGGCGTTGTCCGCGCCGCCGGCGAACACTTTCGTGCCGGCAGCAAGGCCGGTCTGATCCGCGACCTCCGGCAGCACGCCGCCGACATGATCGTGCGATTCGACAAGCGGCGGGCAGAACGATGCGGGCAGATCGAATGCGGCAAGAATTTCGGTGCTCCACTTTTTGCCCGCCACATCCAGCAGCAGCGTGCCGGCCGCATCGGAATAATCCATATGAATTTCGCCCGTAAGCCGATAGCGGACATAATCTTTCGGCAGCAGGAACCGTTTCGCCTTCGCGAACACGTCCGGCTCATGCCGCTTCACCCACAAAATTTTCGGCAGCGTAAACCCTTCAAGCGCCGGATTGCGCGCGATGCCGAGCAGATCGGGTCCCAGCACCCGCTCGATCTCGCGGCATTCGGCCGTCGTCCGCGTATCATTCCACAGAATCGCGTTCCGGACCGGCCGATTCGCTTCGTCGAGCAGCACCAGGCCGTGCATCTGGCCGGAAAAGCTGATGCCTTCGACTTCATCCGGACGCACGCCGGATGTTGAGATTAATTCGCGAAGCGCGCCGATCGTTCCTTCCACCCAGTCTTCCGGCCGCTGCTCGCTCCATCCGGTATGCTCATGGAACAGCGGATAGTTTCGCGACGCTTCCGCCCGCACTTTGCCGTCCCGATCAACCAAAAGCGCTTTCACCGCGCTCGTCCCGAGATCGATCCCGATCACACAGCTCATGTCCTCTTTCCTCCCCGAAGGAGCCCGTTCGCTCCCGTGAATTCCTTATCTGCCCGAACAGGGACGAACAGCCGGCCCTTTGCGGCCGGCTGCGTCCGATAGCCAGACAAACTCATTATACGCTGTAAATGATTTCGTTGAGTACCAGCTTGATTCGTTCCTGACGGCCCGAGCGGTTCACGATCGGCTTGTTCTGAAGCGCGTAAGCTTCGAGGCTCTTCAGCGTCGCCTTGCCTTCGACGATCTCCTTGCCGATGCCTTCGCGGAACGAAGCGTAGCGTTCTTCGATGACGCTGTCCAGAACGCGTTCTTCGATGATCTTGGCCGCCGCCTTCAGACCCCATGCGAACGTGTCGACGCCCGCGATGTGCGCGAGGAACAGATCCTCCGGCTCGAACGAACCGCGGCGCACTTTCGCGTCGAAGTTGATGCCGCCGGTCTTGAAGCCGCCTGCTTTCAGGATTTCGTACATCGTCAGCGTCACGCTGTACAGATCGGTCGGGAATTCGTCGGTATCCCAGCCGAGCAGCAGGTCGCCCTGGTTCGCATCGATCGAACCGAGCATGTCGTTGATCGCCGCGACGCGGAGTTCATGCTCGAACGTATGGCCGGCGAGCGTCGCATGGTTCGCCTCAAGGTTCAGTTTGAAGTGATCTTTCAGGCCGTACTTCTGCAGGAAGGCGATCGTCGTCGCCGCATCGAAGTCGTACTGATGCTTCGTCGGCTCCTTCGGTTTCGGCTCGATCAGGAACTGCGCGTTGAAGCCGATCTCCTTCGCATATTCGATGGCCATATGATAGAAGCGCGCCAGGTTGTCCAGCTCGAGCGCCATGTCGGTGTTCAGCAGCGTCTCGTAGCCTTCGCGGCCGCCCCAGAACACGTAGTTCTCCGCCCCGAGCTCCTTGCCGACTTCAAGCATCTTCTTCACTTGCGCGGCTGCATGCGCGTAGACATCGGCATTGCAGGTCGTCGCCGCGCCGAACACGTAGCGCGGATTCGTGAACATGTTCGCCGTGTTCCAGAGCAGCTTCTTGCCCGTCGACTTCTGGAATTCCTTCAGCATGGCGACAATGGTGTCGAGGTTCTTGTGCGTCTCCTGCAGCGTGTCGCCTTCCGGCGCGATGTCGACGTCATGGAAGCAGTAGTAGTCGATGCCCGTTTTCTCCAGGAATTCGAAGTTCGCTTCGACGCGCGCCTTCGCCCGGTCCATGCCGTCAAACTTGTCCCAGCTGCGGATCGCCGTGCCGACGCCGAACGGATCCGCGCCGGTGCCCGTGAACGTGTGCCAGTACGCGACGGCGAAGCGGAGATGCTCCTCCATCGTCTTGCCGAGCACCTTCTCCTGCGGGTTGTAATGTTTGTACGCGAAGGGGTTGTCCGAGCCTTTGCCCTCGAACTGGATCTTGCCGACGTTCTCGAAATAAGCCATTGCCGACTGACGCCTCCTTGAATTGGTAATCGATGCAAATAAGTGCGGTTGTAAACGCTTCGATTATTATTATAGCTCCCCCGACTTTGTTTGTCTATTAAACAAACTAAGAATTTTATAAAAAGATTTGTGTTGCCATGCGCCGCTGCCATCCCCGGCCCGGCCGGCAAATATGCCAAAAATATGGATTTGTGACACGTCTCACAAAGTTGATCTTCCCCTTCTCCTATAATCAAAGCGCAAACCAAACTTCTGTTCGGGAGGAATGCACAATGGGACAATTTGCCGCGACGGTCAACGCCACGGAATATCCGCCGCATCTGAAGCACAGGGTCATCTTTGAAACGTTCGGCAAGCTGGCGCCGTCCGAAGCGATGCTGCTGATCAACAACCATGATCCCGTGCCGCTCCGCTTCCAGTTCGAAGCGATGTACCCCGGCCAGAAGCTGACCGAGATGGCAAACGTCGAAATCGTCGATGACAGAACGATCCGGATCAAAGCGTCTCTGGAGGACGCCTTCTTCCATGTCGCTGTACGGCAGGATGGCGGCGTTGTACGAAGAAGCGAAGAAGCGGGTATTCGTATGATTTTACGCGCGGGAGGTGGATCGGGATGGACCACAAGGACGCCAAAGTCGTCGAGCTTGACGTCATACCGATGCTGGAGAAGAAGCTGGAACCGTTCCAACTGATCATGGACACCGTCAAAAAGCTCGGCAAAGACGACATCTTAAAGGTTCACGCCACATTCCGGCCGACTCCCCTGTTCGGGGTCATGAAATTGAAAGGCTATGCCGGCAAAGCGGAACAGGTCGACAAGCAGCATTGGATCGCCACCTTCGTTCACAAGAGGAACAAGCACTGGCTGGACGCCGGAATTTCGGCCGAAGCGGCGGAAGACGCGGGACAGGAAGTCTCGGACGGCCTCTCGCGGGAGGACGGCCTCTCGCGGGAGGACAACCTCTCGGGAGAGGGTAGCCTGCCGCGGGAGGACGGTCCCGCCGTCATCGAACTGGACAACCGCGGGCTCGAACCGCCGCAGCCGATGGTCCGCACGCTGAACGCGCTCGTCCGGTGCCGCCCGGGCGATGAAGTCGTCATTCACAATGACCGGGTGCCCGTGTTTCTCCTCGAAGAGTTGAACCGTCTCGGCTATCCGTACGAGATCGAGGAGCAGCCGGACGGATCGGCGATCGTGAAAATCCGGAAAACGTAAGGAGGCAACCGCCGTGTCCCGTCTCCCCTTCCTGTTCATCGTCTCGGGGATGGCCGGTTTCGTGCTCTTCCACGCTGCGTCCTTGCTGTCGCTCTTCGGCTGGCTCGGAGACGGCGTGCGCGGACCTGCCGGGTGGTTCCACGCCCATCTGTTCGTGCTCGGCTGGGCGACCATGCTGGCCATGGGCGCGGTCTATCAGTTGATCAGCGTCATTCTGCAATCGAACATTTACAGCGAACGGCTCGGCTATGTCCAGTACGCGATGTTCACCATCGGCCTCGCCGGATTGCTGTACGGCTTCATTCGCGGGGAAATTTACTGGATTGCGGCCTTCGCCACAACCGGCTTCGCCGGCATTCTGCTGTTCGCGTGGAACATGGCGGTCACATTGTTCCGCGCCTCCCGGTGGGATGCGATCACGATCAGCGCGGCGGCGGCGGTGGTTTATCTCGTGCTGACGGGACTGACCGGGATGGCGATGGGCGTCAACTTCGCGACCGGTCTGTGGGACGACATGCACAACCGTCTGTTCGGCACCCACATCTGGCTGGGCACCGTCGGCTGGTTCGGGCTGCTCATCACCGGGTTCAGCTACAAGCTGCTGCCAATGTTTTACCTGTCGCATCATTATCCGACGCCGCTGCAGAAGGTCGTGCCGGTCCTGTGGAACGCCGGCACGATCGCCGGAGCGGCTTCCTTCCTGCTGGGCGGGAGCAGCTGGTCCTTGCTGTCCGCGCTTCTGCTGGTCGCGGCCGCCGTCGTCGTCTACAATGCGCACATCGTCCAGATTCAGAAGCACCGCTTCAAACGCAGTCCGGGATCGGGCATTCAGTGGTCCGTGTATGGCAACTACACGCTCGGCGCCGCGGTCATCGCCATGCTGGCCTATGCGCTGTGGAAACCGCAGGTGCTGTACCAGACGAAATCCGTCACGCTGGCGGTCTGGGTGTATCTGGCCGGCTGGGTGTCGTTTACGATTCTGTGCTACCTGACGAAGATCGTTCCGTTCCTGTGGTGGACCTGGAAATACGGCAGCCAGGCGGGCAAACCCGGCACCCCGGTCATGTCCGATCTCTTGAGCGACAAGAAAGTAAGCGCCGGACTGGCGGCCGTGGCCGTTTCCGGTCTGCTGCCGCTCGCGGGACTGCTTTCGGATTCCCATCCGATCGTCGTTGCCGGCGGCGCGGCGCATTCCATTTTTTCCATCGCATACATGCTGTTGATCGGCCGTGTCTTCTCCCGTTAAGGATACCAACAAAGGAGGTTGGACGGAATGGAACTTCGCGAAGAAGAGGTGCGGGAAATTTTGCGGCAGGTTTATGACCCCGAGCTGGGCATCAACATCGTCGATCTCGGCCTCGTCTACGAAATCCGCGTGGAACCCGAAAGGCTCTATATCCGGATGACGCTCACGACACCCGGCTGTCCGATGCACGACACGATCGCCGGCGGAGTCAGGAGGGCGCTCATGTTCCATGCGGGGAATCGCGAAATTGAAGTCGACGTCGTCTGGGAGCCGAGATGGTCGCCGGACTTCATGTCGCGGGAGGCGAAAGAACAGCTCGGCATCATTTGAAAAAACAAGGCGCAAAGGCGCAGGCGAAAAGGCTCCGCCGTCCGTTTCTTCGGAGGCGAAGCCTTTTTATTGTCTCCGATTCAGCGATACACCCGCGTGACATGACCGCCGCACCCGCACTCATCGATATATCGGATTTCCCGAACCGCAAGATCCGCATCCTTCACCATCGCGGACAGCCGGGGAATGAGCCATTCTCTCGGATCACCCAGCGCGCCGGGCGTGACCAGATTGACGTAATGACCCGCTTTCGTCCGTCGAATGGCGTCCATGCTTTCCGCCAGCACTTCTTCGGGATGCTCCTCGTAACAGGCATCCTCGAGATTGACGGACCAGTCCCCGTCCTTGAGCAGCGCGAGTTGCTTTTTCAATCCGTTCCCCTCGCCTTCCATTCTCATGTTTCTGAAAAAATTGTACCGCCGTCTGCCGGGCAATATTGTGAAGCCTGTCACAAAAAAACCGAAGTTCCATACCGCCAGCCATAAACCATTTAATTGGAAATATTAAATTTTTCTGCTTGACATTTCCATTCTACATGTTGTAGTTTTAAATCTACCTACATATTGTAGTCCTAAGAAGGTTCAAAATCGCAAGATATGTGTACGTGCGTGCGATTGGCATCGTACTTTGCGGTGAAGCAATGAGAAGATGGTCGACGCTGTTGCTTGTTGTTGTGTTGAGCGTTTGCAATTCATGTGAACAACAGGAGGGCGGACATGTGGATCCGGATATATGAAGAACTGCTCGTGATGTCAATCGTCGCGGGAGGATTGTACCTCGTATTTAAAGGGCTGAGCAGATGGACAAGAAAACTTCTGACCGCCAGGTGGAATTACGGAATCATTTTGATGGTTTATTCCTTTTTCATCGTTCCCTATCATCGCCTTGTACCTTCAGTTGAACTGGTACGAGCAGCGGGAAGCAACGAGACCGGGGAAGGCGAAGTGACGCCGACGGTGGAAGAATTCCGGTCCGGCATCGACCCGTTTGCCGAACAATTCCTTCATACCGATTTCTGGCAGCTGAACCTTCCCAAAGATGCCCTGTTTCCGTGGCATGACATCCTGCCCTGGCTGTGCATGGCGGGAACTCTTGTCTTTACAGGTTCAGTCATTGTCCAGTATTGCAAACTGCATTTGCGCATCATGCGCACCTGCCGGCCGGCCGGCCAGGCTGAAATGCTCAATGCGTTGGAAATATGCAAACGGCAACTGGGCATCAAACGCAAAATCGCCGTGTACCTGTCGCCGCACATGACGACCCCTTTCCTCTACGGATGGGTGAGGCCTCGCATTGTATTGCCGGACATGCCATTTACCGCAAACGATTATCATTATGTTTTTCTTCATGAATTGATGCACTACAAGCGGCGCGACCCTTGGGTCAAACTCTTGCTGCTGCTCATTAATGCCATCCATTGGTTTAATCCGTTTACATACATGGCACGCCGGGATGCAGACCGGTTCTGCGAGTTTTCCTGCGACGAAAAGGTGGTGAAACCAATGGATATGCAAGAAAGGAGGCGATATTGTGAGTTAATTCTGCGTGTGCTGTGGCAGACGGTGGATCGGAAGGACGGGTTGTACCCCGCATTCGGCGGAAGTAAAAGTGAACTGGAAAGGAGAATGACCATGATTCTCGACATGGAAGCGTCAAAAAAAAAAAAATGGGTTCGGGCGTTGGCGCTCGGAACGACTTTGACCATGGCATTGTTCGGTACATCAATTGCTTACGCTTCCGTTTCGTCCAATGATCAGCTTTTCAACAAGCTTCCGGCTACTGATGGGCCTGAACTGGACGCACCTGTTACTGTCGTAAATTCCGACTTGGTCCCGACACTTCGAAGCCATTCAACTGTCAATGGCTTGGGAAGCAGCGACGCCATTTCAATACTTGAAAGTTCCGAAACTCAATTTTTGGCTGCAACTCCTCATAACGGCCTGCAATCCCCCAATCCGGCTGTTTCCGAATCCAATGCCGCATCCGCAGCACAACTTAGCGATGTGGAGCTGCTGGCTACCGGAAATTTGAGCCCGGGCAAGGCTTACACTTTTGATAAGCAAAAGATCGGCAAAGGATCAATTGTAACCATTAATGCGTCCTGGACCCCGACCGATGCTGACTTGCAAGTCGGCCTTCTGTCCCATGCAAGCAATACTGTCTATTATGTAAAGCTGTCCGGAGGCGAGGGTTCGGCTCCCCTGCAAGTCAATACGACCGGAGAATACTCGATTTACGTAGGAAACCCTTCGGATTCAACGATTAAGTTTGATGTATCTTATATTATCAATTGATTAGCTGAATCGAATCCATCAAGGGCTCCTGTTCTTCGGCTGGACGGTCATTTACCAACAACGCGCCAGCCCAAGAAAGGGGCCCTTTTCTTGGTTGCATACGCCCTGACATTCAGAATTAAAACCTCATCAACCTGAAAAGGTTAGAGTAAAATTAGCGTTGGGGTAAAGATTGGAAAAAGCGGACATAGAAAGAGAGCCTCTCCTTTGGTAGAGTGGAATTTGGCAAAAAAACACCCTCAAAGGAGGAGGCTCCTATGCAGCACTTTACCACAGCCATTCCTGCAATGAAAGAGCTTGAAGAGTGGATGTTCAGAAAGATGCAAGACATGTTCGTCGACGCGATGAGAAGCACGCTGGAGATGTTGGATCAGATCATTTTGGAGCAAAGGGATCGAGAGCGGTATCGCGTCAAGGCTGAACGGGAGACCAGCGTGAATACGGTGTTTGGCAACATTCGCTTCAAGCGGAGATTGTACATGGATCGCCAAACCGGC
Organism: Thermobacillus composti KWC4; assembly: GCF_000227705.2. Taxonomy (GTDB): domain Bacteria; phylum Bacillota; class Bacilli; order Paenibacillales; family Paenibacillaceae; genus Thermobacillus; species Thermobacillus xylanilyticus. Next base: position 1,374,638 of record NC_019897.1, on the reverse strand, counting down.
AAACACGTGTACTTGCTCGACCAGCACATGCGATTTGAGGGGCGAGGAAAAGTCAGCCCGCATTTGTTGGAAACAGCCATTGCCTTTGCCGCGGAAGGGCCGTCGTATCGTGACAGCGCCAGACGGCTTGAGCAACTGTTGGGCTATGCGGTGCTCAGCCATGAGGCGATTCGCGGGAAGCTGATCGAGCAAGCGGAGAAGCCGGTCAAAGCAACAGAAAAACGACCGGCCAAGGTGCTGTTCGTGGAAGCGGATGGCCTGTACACGAAATTGCAACGGCGGAAGCGGAAAGGGATGGAACATGCGATTGCCGTGGTACATGAGGGCTGGGAGCAGGTCGGCAAGCGTGTGCGGCTTAGGAACAAGCAGCATGATCTGCATCGGGGGGAGGGCGACTTTTGGGAAGCGTTTGGCGACTTTCTGACCGAACGGTACGAGATCGACGGGGACACCTGGCTGGTGGTGGGCGGAGACGGAGCGAAGTGGATCGGGGAATGTGAATCGTACTTTCACAAGTGCATCTACACGCTGGATCGCTTCCATGTGGCACGTGATCTGAAGCGGTTTGTGGGCCACCTGCCGAAGGTATGGAAAGAAGCAAGACAGGCGTTGGCCAGGCAGAACCCGGCGGACTTGATGGCGGCCGTGGAGCGCGTGCCGATCGAAGCGATTGCGCCTGACAAACGGGAAGAATGGACCGCCTACCAGTCGTTCTTGAGGCGGCACCGCAAGCATCTGGAGGATTACCGGAAGACCCTTGAGGCACACGGTATCGATACGAGGGGTATGAGGCCGATGGGAAGCGCGGAAGCCCAGATGCGGGTGTTGGCGAAACGGACGAAGCGCGGAGGATACAGCTGGAGTGAACGAGGCTGCAGGGCGATGCTGGAGACCGTCATGCGACGCAGGCAGATCGGCAGGTTGGAAGAAGCCGAGGAGCACGCAGTTGAGTCCCCGCAACGTGTGGTTAGTGTACGGAGGTTGCTTCACGACGCCATACGACCGGCGAAAGGCTATGTTGACGGAATGATCCGACTGCTCAGAAGCCAATGGCAAAGTCGCCCGACTGGAATGGCATTAAAAGGACTTAGAGGATACTGATACCAGGGATCTGGAGCAGTTCCTGAAGGAAGAAAAACTGAAACCGCTAACAAGGGATTGGCTCTTTTTTCGGTTGTGATCCAGCATCCCCAATAAGGTGCCCACGCTGACTTGACTCAGACCCTGAAAAGGAATGATTTCCGCATTTCCGTCAATTTATGTTATGATTACGTGGAACTCTACTGTCGAATTGCGGCGAACGCCGCTTGAACATGGAAGGGATTGAACCATGCATAGATTGAGCGGGACTGGCGACTCCGCCCTGATCCGGCGGATCAATACCGCCATCGTGCTGGAATGCATACGCAATGAATCGCCGCTCTCCCGCGCGCGCATCTCGGAGCGGACCGGGCTGAACAAGGCGACCGTGTCGAGCCTCGTCTCCAATCTGATCGCCGGCGGGCTCGTATCGGAGATCGGCACCGGCGAGTCGAGCGGCGGAAGGAAGCCGGTCATGCTGCTGTTCAACGCCGGAGCCGGCTATGCGGTCGGCATCGATGTCGGCGTGAATTACATCCGCGGATTGCTGACGGATCTGGCGGGCACGCCCGTCGCACGCCGCGAGACAAAGATTGCAAGGCGCAGCCCGGAGGACGTGCTGCCCCTCCTTCATGATGTCATCCGCGGGTTGATCGGGGACGCGCCGGCGAGCCGGTACGGCGTCGTCGGCATCGGGATCGGTGTGTCGGGCATCGTCGACGACGGCGGGACGATTCTGTTCGCGCCGAACCTTAACTGGCGGAACGTGCCGCTCAGGCGGCTGGTCGAGGAACGGTTCAACCTGCCGTGCGTCATCGACAACGAGGCGAACGCCGGCGCCGCCGGCGAACTTCGCTACGGCGCGGGGCGGGGCTTTGCCGACCAAATCTATGTCAGCGTCGGGATCGGCATCGGCACGGGCATCATCATCAACCGGGAACTGTACCGCGGCAAGTCCGGGTTCTCGGGTGAGCTCGGCCACATGTCGATTGCGATGGACGGCCGCCAGTGCAGCTGCGGCAATCTCGGCTGCTGGGAACTGTACGCCTCCGAGAAAGCGCTGATCGAGCACGGCGAGCCGTACGCCTCCTTCGAAGCGGCGTGCGCCGCGGCGGAGAGCGGCGACGGGCAAGCCGTCCGCCTGCTCGAGACGATCGGCGCCTATCTGGGCACAGGCATCGCGAATATTGTGAATGTGTTCAATCCGGAAGCGGTCATCCTCGGGAACCGGATTTGCATCGCCGAACGGTTCGTCCGCGACGCCATTGAACGCGAGATCGAGCGCCGCACGCAAACCTACAACCGGGAAGGCATGCGCCTCCTGTTCGCCGAGCTGGGCGAGCATTCGGCGGTGCGCGGCGCGGCAGGCTATGCGATCAGCCGCTTCTTCGACAGCCTCAACGGCCAAGGCGCCGGCTGAGAACGTTTGTCTCCAGCCGTGTTTTCGCTCCCTGCAGTCCGGTCCGGCCGGCTCACGGGAGTATTTTTATGGATGGCGAAACGATGGTACATTATAGAATATCATGCCAGATTTTCATCTTGCTGACGGTTCAGGAGTGGATGCATTCGTAATCGACACCATCGGGCACACTTCAGATCGAGACAGGGGATGTCTTCTTGCGCGCGTTACGGTACTGGTTGTTGTTCATTGTTCTTTTTACACTCTCCAATGCTCATCATGCGGAGGCGGCGGACGGCAGGGGGGAGCAGCTGATCCGGCATTGGGAGATTCAGTGGATCCGCGCCGACGGCGTAAACCGCGACCGGCCGCTGGAGGAGGCGTCGGCCTGGGCGGCCTCGTCTGCCGGACAGTTGACGCGGATGCCGGCGGATGCGTCGGGCGTCTGGGTTCGGGTCCAACTCCCGCCTACCGCATCTTATCGTCAACCGGCGCTGCTGGTAAACCGGTTGTACGGCCGGAACCTGTCCGTCTATGCGGACGGTATGCTTCTGCACGAGTCGACCCGCTCGGTCCGGTTCGACGTGAGTAAACTGTTCCTGCCGCTCCCGGCCGACACGGATGCCGTGACGCTGCTCATCCGGATCGGCACGACGGAGGAGCGAGCCGGCGTCTACTCCGCCATCCGGATCGGCGAATTCCAGTCGCTCACCGCCGCCTTTATCCGTCGGGAGATGCCGGATTTGGTGCTCGGCGGCGGCATGCTCATGCTCGGCGTCATCATGCTGGCCTGCACCGGATTTCTGACGCGCAGCGTGCGCGCGTTCTGGCTGTCCCTCTCGATTATCGCCCTGTCCGCCGGAACGCTCGTCTTCACCTATTCTCCTCTCCCCTACATACTGTTCGAACCGCGAATCGCGTGGCTGCCGTTGGCGTACGATATGGTGCTGTTCGCTGCGGCTCCAGCGTTCATGTATTTTGCCGACACCGTCTTCATGGGCCTATATCCGTTCTACACCCGGCTTCGGCAGGTAATGGGAGGCTATGCCGGGCTGTGCTTCCTGATGGTCGGTCTGTACGTCTGGATGCCCGAACGGTTCGCATCGGGATACGATCTGGTCACGACCACGATCCTCGGCATGCTGATGCTGGCCGCGTTCGTGATCACCGCCGTGCTGGCCGTGGCCGTCACCATCCGCGGCAACTGGCACGGCGCCGTCCTGTCCGGCGGCATCTTCGTCCTGACAACGTCGGCGGCCGCCGATCTGGCGATGTACTATTTCAGGGACGAGCCTTATGATCCGATCTTGTGGAAATTCGGCACCCTCGTGCTGCTCGTCGCGCTGATCGTCATTCTGTCCGCGAAAATCGCCCGCGACCACGCCGCCGTGATCGCCTACACGAAGGAACGCGAAGACTACAACCGCAGGCTGCAGCGCGCGGAGAAGCTGAAAATCATCAGCGACCTCGCCGCGTCCGTCGCCCATGAAGTCCGGAATCCGCTTCAGGTGACGCGCGGTTTCCTGAAGCTGCTTGCGGAACGGGAACTGTCGAACCGGAAATATTACGACATGGCGATCGAGGAACTGGACCGCGCCTCCTCCATCATTACGGATTTCCTCACCTTCGCGAAGCCGGAGATGGACGAATTCGCCGTGCTCGACATCGCCGACGAACTGGACAAAATTTACGCCATCATGTCGCCGCATGCCTCGCTGAACGGCGTCACGCTCCGATTCGACGTGCAGGACGGGATCAGGATCGAAGGCAATGCTTCCCGGTTCAAACAGGCCATCATCAATTTCATCAAGAACGGCATCGAGGCGATGGAGAGCGGAGGCGAGATCGTGATCCGGGCGTACAGGCAGGACGGACAGGCGGTCATCCGGATCCGCGACAACGGAAGCGGCATGGATGAGGAGCAGATCGCAAAGCTGGGGACGCCTTATTTCTCGACCAAGACGAAAGGAACCGGCCTTGGCCTCATGATGACGTTCCGCATCATCGAGGCGATGAACGGCACCATCTCGTTCGACAGCAAAATCGGAAAAGGAACCGAAGTCACGCTCCGGTTCCCGGCCGTCCATCCGGAATGATCACCACCAGTACCCGGCCGGCCTGGCGACGATGGCGGAGACATCCTCCGGCCGCGGCGGAATCGTAAGCACGTGCCGGGTCGGGGTCTCCTCCACCACCAGCAGTTCGTGTCCTTCCGGAAATTCGATACCGAACGCGTCGCGGATCGTCTGCTTCGGTTCGGCCAGCAGCCGCTGCCTGAACGATTCGTCGTCCCAGGCTTTGCGGATGATGTCTTCCCGGAGCTGATCCGCATCGATGCGTTCTGTCATCGTCGTCGACATCGCGCACACACCCTTTCACCATGGATTAAAGACGAGCTACTTCCTGATTATACCATGTAAATTGTTTCTAGTAATCTAGGTTTTTGATAGATCCGAAATTAATTTGGAAAATCCATGGCCGGCAATCAGCCGCGACACTTCCGCCTCCGCTTCTTCCGCGCCCCGGCGGATGCCGTCCGCGAGCGTCCGGGCGAAGAGGATCAACATGGGCGGCGCCGCCCGCTCATCGATGCGGCCGGCGTACGCGTCCGCGATGCGGGACAGGCGGGCCAGGGCGCCGCGGCGGAAGACGGCCGCCTTGACGTCCCGCTCCGTGAACGGGCGCGGCTCACCGGCTTCGGCATCGTCCGGCCCCAGCGCGTCGCGGACGATCGTCAGGAAGGCGTTACCGTCGGGAGCGGCCAGATCTTCGGCCCAGTCCTGCCAGTCATCGGACAGCTGCAGCACCGCCAGCGCGAGGTCGAGCGCCTCTTCGACCGCCGGCAGCCGCTCGTCCATCCCGGCAGCCAACAGCATCGCCGCCGCGCCGAGCTTCACCGGCGCCGACTTGCGGGCCAGCTGCCGGACGTCGAGCGGGTCCGCGCGGCGCTCCGGCTCGCCGCCGACCGCGGCCGCCCATTCCGCGGCGTATCGGGCGTACAACGCCCACAGCCGCTCCGGATCGGCCGCGGCATGGCGCGCATAGCGCGCCTGGAACGCTGCGTGGAACAGCTGGCCGAGCGCCAGCAGCCGCCTCGGGTCGGCCGGCGCCGCCTCCGGCCCGTCCATCAGGTCGTCGACGATCGAGTAGTGGAGCATCGCGAAGAGGCTGCCGACGGCCAGGTCGCGGCAGACGCGGCGGCCCAGGCCGGTGATGTCGTCCATCCAATACGGCAGCAGGTACGCGATGACGCTCGCTTTCCCGCCCGTCTTCAGCGGATGGCAAGCGCCGATGAGCTCCCGCCCGAGCCGGCCGAGCTCGTCCGGGAACCGCCCGGCCTCCGCTTCCGCCTCCACGAACACCTCCAACAGTTCGCCGCGATAACGGTCGATGTATTCCATCTAGATCCCCTCTCCGCATAATCGGGAAAAAAAGGCCAATCAGAATCACTCTGATTGACCTTTTGCCTGCCCCGCAAGCTTCCGCACCCGGTCGAACAGACTGCGGAAAACGGCGTCCCGCCGCACATGCTGCGCCATCTTGATCAAATGTCTGCCCTGATCGAAGCTGTAGGTGCCGCCCTCGTTCAGGATCGGGCTGTGCACGATGCGGCACGGCACGCTGCGCTCATCCAGCAGCCAGCCGATCGTCGAGATGTCCCAGATGACGCGCGAATACGCGTAATGGTCATCGCTGCAGGCCGCGTACGTCTCCGCCAGATACCTGCCGATCGCGCCGCATTCTCCGAGATGCAGATCGATCTCCGCCTTCGTCGTCAGGAGGTGCGACGCGACGCCCATGCAGGGCACAAGCACGAGCGGCACGCCGCAGTCCAGGACGACGCGCGAGGCGTGAACGTCCTGGATCATGTTGAACTCGCGGGTATGATCCCACCACGGCGCATGCCCGCCGAGCCAGACGACGACGATCTTGCCGATGATCCGCGGCTCCATCAGGATGGCGGACGCCACATTCGTAATGGCGCCGATCGCGACGACGTAGAGCGGGTCGTCGTCCGGCGATGCGAGCGCCAGCTCGACGATGCGCCGCGCCGCTTCGCTCTCGACCGGCCGGTCCGGCCCGGCCATCCAGCCGCGCGACCCTTCATAAATCGGAATCCGGCCGGCCGCGCCCGCAATTCTCACAATGCGCTGCAATTCCTCATAACTCTTCACCATGCCGTCTTCGGGTCCGTCCGACCGTTCGTTGTGGAACGGCGCGGCGCACAGCGCTTCGATCTTCAGCCGCTCCGGCGATCCGAGCGCGAAGATGACGGCGAATTGGTCGTCAATCTCGTTGTACGTGTCGGTGTCGAGCACCATCCGCACTTTTCCGCCGGGATGGTGCAGCCGCTCGAGGCGGAACGAATCGGTCAGGCCGGGATACCGGGTCGTCATGCCGCATTCCTCCGATCAATAAGAACTTCACCGCCAAACAGCGCGGAACCCGCATCGCTACACTTTCATCATAGCGAACATCGCCCGGACTTGCCATGCACCGGTTTGATCCGCCAGCAAAAAAATGCAAGCCCCCGGCGCTCGCCGGCGCTTCACACGGGGGCTTGCTGTTGACCGATTCCATTAAGCTCTGTTGCGTCAGACGCCCTTCCGGGTTATCCTTCCGATCTGCCGCCCGGATTCGAACCCGAGCCGAGCCGGTTCGTCAGCCCTTTGATCAGCCCTTCGACGTCGATGCCCGAGACGTCCTTGAGCATCTGCGGTGCCGTCGCCATGAGCGACGTGACGTAGTTGCTGACGCGCGCGGCGCCTTCGCCGTGGCCGGTGTCGACGACGGTCAGCTTGTCGATGCTCCGGATCGGCTCCGCCACCTTCGACGCCAGCTCCGGCAGCATCTTGACGATGATGTCCAGCACGGCCGCTTCGCCGAATTTCTCGAACGCTTCGGCCAGCTTCTCCTTCGCCTCCGCTTCGGCGAGACCGCGCAGCCGGATGACTTCGGCTTCCGCGGAGCCGCGGGCGCGCTCGGCTTCCGCCTCGGCGAGGCCGGCGAGCCGCTTCTGCTCCGCTTGCGCCTTTGCTTCCGCTTCGATGCGGAATTGCATCGCTTCGGCCTCGCGGATGCGTCTTGCCTTCTCCGCTTCCGCCGCCTGTTCGATCGCGTACCGGTCGGCGTCCGCCTTCTTCTTCACTTCCGCGTCATACTGCTTCTCGCGGCGCAGAATCTCCTTCTCTTCGAGATCGATCTCGCGCTCCTTGCGCACCAGCTCGACTTTCATCTGCTCTTCGACGACGCTCTGCTTCGCGCGCGCTTCCTGGATGGCATACGCCTGGTCGGCTTCCGCCCGCGCCATGTCCTGCTCTTTCTTGAACGCGGCGACCTTCAGTTCCTTCTCCTTCGTCGCCTCGGCGATGTTCGTGTCGCGCAGCAGTTCCGCCTTCATGCCCTCTTCTTCGGCCCGCGCCTTCTGGATGCGCGCGTCGCGGATCGCTTCCGCCTCCGCGATCTCGGCGTCCCGCTTCACCATCGCAATGCGCGGCTTACCGAGCGCTTCGAGGTAACCATGCTTGTCGCGCACGTCCTTGATCGTGAACGAGACGATCTGCAGCCCCATTTTCTTCAGGTCCTTCGCCGCCACGCCCTGCACTTCCTGGGCGAACTTGTCGCGGTTCCGGTACACTTCCTCGACCGTCATCGAGCCGAGGATGGCGCGCAGATGGCCTTCCAGCACTTCCTGCGCCTCGCCCTTCAGCGCTTCGATCGGCTTGCCCATGAACTGCTCGGCAGCGGTCGAGATATCTTCGATCGAACCGCCGATCTTGATGATCGCCACGCCGTCGGCGAGCACCGGAACCCCTTGCTCGGTGTACACTTCCGGCGTCGACACGTCCAGCTTGTGCGACAGCAGGGAGATGAATTCCGCCTTCTGGAAGATCGGCAGGATGAACGCGCCGCCTCCGCGGACGATCTTGATCTTGCGGCCGCTTTCGTCAATCACCGTATTGCGGTTGCCGAGGAACGAGCCGGTGACGATCATCGCTTCATCGGGACCGACCGTCTTGTAGCGCGCCCAGAACGCCAGGCCAAGCAAGACCAGTACGACGATAACAATAATCGGAATCCATTCGATCATAGACTATCTCCTCTCATCCAGAATATTGCTTGAAAAATCGGAATCCAGCCTGGAGACGTACAGCGTGCCGTCCCGCACCTCGACGACGACGACCTGTGCGCCGGCCTCCACCGGCACGCCGTCGAAGCTCGCGGCCATCCGGTTCGTCACCCCGGCCGCTCCCATCCGGAGCATCACCTCCCCGTAGCCGTCGGCGGGAATCGGAACGAGCACTTCGGCCAGCTTGCCCGGCATTTCCTCCATCGAGTAGCCCGTGGAACTTTCCGTCGCCCGCATCGGCCGGACATAGAAGAAATAGACGCCCGCTCCGATGACGACGGCGGCCAGCAGCGCGAAGGCGACAACCCCCCACACGGCAAGGTCCGTATAATGGCCGAGCATGAGCCCGGCGCCGCCGAACACGGTGATTCCGCCGACGACCGTCATCGGGTGGAGCCAGTCCAGCCCGTCGGGCAGGAAGTCCAGCAATCCGTCCAGCGCATCGCCCAAAATATCGCCGAACACGATGGTGACGACGGAATAGACGATACCGCCGATCAGACATGCCCAGAACAGCGTTTCCATTCACACCCCTCCCCTGCTTCGCCGATTCCGTGATTCCAATAGAATATACGAACATTACTCCCTAAAGTTCCAACGAATGTTAAGGTTTGTCTGCAAAATGCAGCCGCCTGACAGTACTATTGATTTTTGGTCTCAACTCCCGATAGAATAGAGCTGACCGAAAGTAAAAACGTTTGCAAAATTATGCGATTTTGTGAAAGCCGGTGAAAATGCGTGGAGGCCTACAAGGAGAAAGTCGAATACGAAAATCCGCTGTTGTCGCTCAAAATTTTTCGCCCGCAGCGTTACGACGACGTTTTTATCAGCTGGCATTATCATCGGGAAGTCGAACTGCTGCTGGTGGTCGGCGGCGAGCTGCACGTGCTGATCGAAGACGAGCAGCACCATATCGGCCCCGGCGGCATCGTCCTGATCGGCTCGAACCAGCTCCACTGCGACCGGGCCGTGACGCGGGAACTGGACTATTATGTCCTGCAGTTTGACCTGGACAAATTTTTCGACCCGAGCACGATGCCCTACCTCCGCTATTTCAACGAGACGCAGCATCCGCTCAGCCGGCTGAACTATATTTTCCGGGAACAGCCCGAAGTGCGCGCCGAAATTGCCGAATGCGTCACGCGCATCTTCGACGAGGCCGCCGCCAAGTCGATCGGCTATGAACTGGCCGTGAACATTCTGCTGAAACGCATCCTGCTGCTCTTGCTGCGCAACGACAACCGCCGCATGCTCGAGGAGCTCGACAGCTTCGACCTGCAGCGGCTCAAGCCGGTTTTCGATTACGTTGAAGCGAATCTGACCGGCCGCATCCAGGTGGACCGCGTCTGCAAGCTCGCCAACATGAGCTACTATTATTTCGTGAAATTTTTCAAGAAGACGGTGGGGCTTTCCTTCACGGAATACGTCAATTTCCGGAAGATCAAGTGGGCGGAGCGGATTCTCCTGACGGAAGACCGCAGCATATCGGAAATCGGGGAAATGATCGGCATTCCGAACATGGCGCATTTCTACAAAATGTTCAAGAAATACAACGACTGCTCGCCGAAAGCGTACCAGAAGCGGATGCTGTCCTGGAGCCGGAAGTGAAAGGGAGGTGGATGGTCAGTGTTTTACCCCCTCCCTCCGGGGCAGCACGAGCTTGTAGCCGACGCCGCGGATCGATTCGATCTGCACCGACTGGGGGCTCAGCTCCAGCTTTTTGCGCAGGGAGCTGACGTGCACATCGACCGTCCGCTGCCCGCCGATATAGTCGAACCCCCAGACGACGTTCATCAGATCGTCCCGCGTCACGACGACGCCCGGACGCTGCACGAGATAGAGCAGCACCTCGAACTCCTTGGGTCTCAGCGCTACCGGCTCGCCGCCCGCGGTCACCTCGTACTTGTCCGGATAGATGGCAAGGTCCCCCACCCGGATGACGTTCTCTTCCGCGGCCGGCGCCGCCTCGCCGCTGCGCGACCGGCGCAGCACCGCCGCGACGCGCGCCAGCAGCTCCGCGACGCCGAACGGCTTCGTCATGTAGTCGTCCGCCCCGTGCCGCAATCCCTGCACCACTTCATCCTCCGCATTGCGCGCCGTCAGAATGATGACCGGCGTGCGGACGCCGTGCTGTCTGAGCTTCGTCAGAATTTCGAAGCCGTTCATGCCGGGCAGCATGATGTCCAGCAGAATGAGGTCGAACGACTGCCGCAGCGCGGCCTGCAGCCCGTCGCTGCCGTGGCCCTCGACCGTCGTCTCGTATCCTTCCTGCATCAGATTGTACGACAGGAGACGCGCCAGCGTCGGCTCGTCCTCGATGACCAGAATGCGTTCTGCCATGGGCAACCCCCGAATGAGTGGGATCATCAACTCTACTATACCATGACCTGTCCGGCGAAGTGTTAAGCTATTGTAAAAAGAGTCCCGCGTCGCCTGCACTTTCCTGCAGCACCGGCAGTTCGATCGTGAACGTCGTGCCGACGCCGACCGTGCTCTCGACGGCAATCGACCCCCGGTGAAGCTCGACGAGATGCTTCACGATGGACAGGCCGAGTCCGGTGCCGCCCGAACTGCGGGAGCGCGCCTTGTCCACCCGGTAGAACCGCTCGAAGATGCGCGGCAAATCTTTCTTCGGGATGCCGATGCCGTTGTCGGAGATGCGGATGCGGATCGCATCGTAGTCATCTTCCTCCGCGATCTGCCCGTCTCCGGATGCGACCGGTTCAACCTGGATCCGAACGCGGCCGCCTTCGGGCGTGTAATTGATCGCATTCGACAGCACATTCACGACGATCTGGCGCAGACGGTCCTCATCCGCCTCGACGTACAGTTCGTCCCCGACCTCCGTCTCGATCCGGATGTTCTTCCGCTCCGCTTCCTTCGCGAGCAGCTCGACCGTCTTCCCGATGAACGGCCCGAGCTCGACCGGCGAGAACAGGAGCGGCGCGCGCCGCGACTCGATCTTCGACAGTTCGAGGATGTCGTTCACGAGCCGGTTCAGCCGGTCGCTCTCGTCATGGATGATCTGGAGAAACGCGCGCTGCGTCTCCGGATCGCCGCCGGCGCCGCCGAGCAGCGTTTCGGCGAAACCTTTCACCGCGGCGATCGGCGTCTTCAGTTCGTGCGAGACATTGGCGACGAATTCGCTCCGCATCCGCTCGAGCCGCCGGATGGCGGTCACGTCCTGCAGCACGAGCAGCAGCCCGCCGGAATCGTCCCGGCCCTCGATCGGCACGAGATTGATCTCGATCTGCCGCTCTTCGGGGTAGTAGAACGTCAGCTCGTCGCGGAGATGTTCCCGCCGTTCCAGCGCATCCCCGATCAGTCGCACCAGTTCGTACTGCTGCCGGGCTTCCGTATATTGGCGCCCAAGCAGCTCGTGAGCCGGCATGCCGAGCAGCTCCTCGGCCATCCGGTTGAGCAGCAGGATGACGCCGGCGCGATTGATCATGACGATGCCGCTCGTCATGTTGTCGAGCACGCTCTCGAGCTGGCTCTCCTTCTGCCGGATGCGCACCATCTGCCGCTGCAGGCTTTCGGCCATCGCGTTCACCGCGCGCCCGAGTTCGCCGATCTCACCGCGCGGGTCCACCTCGACCCTGGCCTTGTAATCCATGTTGCGGATGCGCTGCGCCGCGCGGGTGACCGCTTCCAGCGGCTTCGTCATGCCGCGGGCGATCCGCCAGCTCGCCGCCGCCGCGACCGCGAGGAGCAGCAGCAGGCCGGTGATGAGCCCGAACCAGAGCCGGCGGATGCCATGCTCGATTTCGCTGACATCGAGCGCGAGACGGATGAAGCCGTCCGCATCCCCCGCCTCCCGCTTCACGGCGACATACATCATGTTGTGATGCGTCGTATCGCTGCGCCGGACATCGTGTCCGACACCTTTTCGCTGCGCTTCGACCACCTCCGGCCGGTTCAGATGGTTCTCCATTGCCGTCGGATCGTGATCCGAATCGCCGAGCACCGTGCCGTCGCCGGCGATGAACGTGACGCGGGCGCCGGTGATCGACCGGTAATGCCGCGCCCGCTCCGTGAAATGGGCGTAAGCGTCCGTACCGTCCGCCGGTTGCCAGTCGACGGCATCCTCGATCAGTCCGATCTCGCGGACCAGATTGTCCCGCATGGCGTCATAATGGCTCCGTTCGAACGTGACGGCCATGTAGAGCCCCGCGGTCGTCACCGCCAGTCCGACCAGGCCGATCATCACCGCCGCAAGCCGCGAGCGGAAACTGTTCATCCTCTTCCCCCTCCGCGGTTCAGCCTCTCCGCTCTATCGTAACCCCGCCGGACGCCTTTCGGCCAGCCCACCGCTCGTATATTTTCCGCAGAAGGCTCCGGAACAGGGCGGCCCCCGGCTGCTGGATGAGAATGGACAGCACGACCGGCACGGCGGCCTCCGGACGGAAATAGCCGAGGCCGATGACGATGCCGAGCGACACATTGCGGATGCCGCAGCCAAACGCCAGCGTCGTCGTCAGCTCCGCGGAACGCCACGGAAGCGCGGCGGCGTATCCCGCGGCGTAGCCGATCGCGACGAGCAAGACGACCGCCGGCAGAAGCGCGGGAATGGCGCCGCCGAGCGCATGGACATGCGGTCCGATCGCCGCCGCGTTCAGGACAATGACCGCAAGGAACGCCAGCTTCGAGAGGAAGCCTGCGGCGGGCTGCAGGACGGCGGCCGCCCTGCCCCGCGACACCTCGTTCAGCGCGATGCCCGCCGCCGTCGGCAGGACAACGATGAGCAGCAGGTCCAGCATGATGCCGCGCGTGTCCATCTCGATCGCGGCGCCGAACATCAGGTCGAGGCCGAGCGGCACGATGAGCGGACTGAGCAGCGAGCTGACGGTGACGAGCGCGGTGATCACCGCCGGCAGGCCGCCCGACACGCCGACCCACATGAGCGACGAGATCCCGAGCGGAATGAGCATGAGCAGCACGAAACCGACGACATACGGCGACTCCGCGCCGAACAGCGCTGTCCCTGTTCCCCATGCCGCAAGCGGCATGAGGACGTGGGCCGCGGCGAGCGCCGCCAGCATCGGCAGAGGCCGGGTGAACGCCAGCTTCACCTCTTGCGCGCGGATGCCCAGGCCCATCGCGAACGTGATGTACGCGAACAGCCAGGGCACGAGCGGCACGCAGCCGAGCAGCGCGTCTGAGCACAAGAACCCCAGGAACAGCGCTCCCGGGGTCAGCAGCGACATCCGGCGGTCATACCACCGGTTGAATGCGGATGCGAATGATGTAAAGGTTCTCGTGGGAATCACGCTTTCTTGCGTCCGGTTGCCTTCTTTGGTTACTTGAAGACCGGTTCTTTGAACTGTTCAAGCTTCGCGAGCGAATCGTGCTCGACATCGGCGTGCAGGCTGTTGCCATGGGCGTCCATCGTGACGATCGCGGCGAATCCTTCCGCCTCCAGATGCCACATGGCCTCCGGAATGCCGAACTCGAGGAAATGTACGCCGTTGACGCGCTTGATGCACTCGGCATAATACTGCGCCGCACCGCCGATCGCGTTCAGATAGACGGCCCCGTGCTCCTTGAGCGCCGCCAGCGTCTTCTTGCCCATGCCGCCCTTGCCGATGACGGCGCGGACGCCGAACTTCTTGATGATGTCGCCCTGATACAGCTCCTCGCGCGCGCTCGTCGTCGGACCAGCGGCCTTGACATGCCATTCGCCCTGCTCGTCCTTCAGCATGACCGGACCGCAGTGGTAGATGACCGCGCCGTTCAGATCAACCGGCGAATCGTGGTCGACCAGATATTTGTGCAGCGCATCTCGGCCGGTATGGATTTCGCCGTCGAGGATGACGATGTCGCCGACGCGCAGGCTCCGCACCTGCTCCTCCGTCAGCGGCGTCTTCAGCCGCACTTCGCGGCGCTGTTCCGTCTCCGCAGGCTGCGCGGCCGCCGCTGCCGGCTCTTCGTCCATCGACACTTCGTCACCCCGCGGATACAGCCATTCCTTGATTTCGCCCGACCCGCCGTCGAGCAGCACGCCCTGGCGGCGGAACGCCCAGCAGTTATAGGCGACGGAGACGAAGAAGCTCGCCGGCAGCCGGTTGATGGCGCCGATCTTGCAGCCGAGCAGCGTCACGTTGCCGCCGAAGCCCATCGTGCCGATGCCGAGCTTGTTCGCGGCGTCCATGATATATTCTTCAAGCTGCCGCAGCTCCGGAACCGGGTTCACGTCGTCGACGCGGCGGAACAGCTGCTGCTTCGCCAGCTCGTAGCCGGTCGTCCGGTCACCGCCGATGCCGACGCCGATGAATCCGGCGCTGCACCCTTGCCCTTGCGCCTGATAGACGGCGTGCAGAATGCATTTGCGGATGCCGTCCAGGTCGCGGCCGGCCTTGCCCAGCCCTTCCAGCTCGGTGGGCAGGCTGTACTGGATGTTCTTGTTCTCGCAGCCGCCGCCTTTCAGGATGAGCCGGACTTCGATCTCGTCCCGTTCCCATTGCTCGAAATGGATGACCGGCGTCCCCGGGCCAAGGTTGTCCCCCGAATTGGCGCCAGTCAGCGAATCGACGGAGTTCGTGCGCAGCTTGCCGTCCTTCGTCGCGCGCGCGATCGCGCTGCGGATCTTCTCCTTCATGACGATCTGGTTCGCGCCGACCGGCACGTGCAGGACGAACGTCGGCATGCCGGTGTCCTGGCAGATCGGCGACACGTTGCACTCCGCCATCTGGATGTTGGACGCGATCGTGCTGAGCGACAGCCCCGCCCGCGTCGCGCGGTCCTCCGCTTCCTGCGCCGCCTTGATCGCCCGGCGCACGTCGCCCGGCAGATTGGTCGACGTCTCGACGATCAGCCGGTATATGCTCTCTTCAAATTGTTCGATCATGTACAGCCGGCTCCTCTCTGATCTATGCTCTCCTTCTTATCATACCACATTTGCGCGCATGGGAGTGAAGTCCGGGTGCACAGACCTGCATCAGCCCAGGAACGAAGTATGGTAGAATAGAGGAAGTTGATGATGAGCTGCGAATTCGCGGTGAGGGCGGTCGGGCGGATTGGACAGCTTCGCTTTGTTTGTAACGGAACGGGGGCCGTTAGCGGCATTTAACCGCTTGCGGGAACGACATTAACGGAACGTGGTTTCGTTGGCGATCACTTTCGGACAGTCGACCATGGCGGGCGGCTCCAACGAGCCTGTAACGGCACGAAATGCCGTTATTGGCCTCGCCGGCGCGTACGAGACCACCATTAACGGCACAGAATGCCGTTAATTCGCGCAGTCGACCATGGCGGGCGGCTCCAACGAGCCTGTAACGGCACGAAATGCCGTAATTGGCCTCGCCGGCACCCGCGAGACCGCCATTAACGGCACAGAATGCCGTTAATTCGCGCAGTCGAACACGGCGGGTGGCTCCAACGAGCCTGTAACGGCACGAAATGCCGTAATTGGCCTCGCCGGCACCCGCGAGACCACCATTAACGGCACAGAATGCCGTTAATTCGCGCAGTCGACCATGGCGGGTGGCTCCAACGAGCCTGTAACGGCACGAAATGCCGTAATTGGCCTCGCCGGCACCCGCGAGACCGCCATTAACGGCACAGAATGCCGTTCATCTGCGCCGCCGGACGACCAGCGCCAACCCGCAACCGGTCGCAATTCGCAGCACCATCCGATAGTTCGAACTCGGGGATGAGAAAGGGAGTCGGCGGAAGTGGAGAGTCATTTTCTGGCGTACCTGTACCGTCTGCGCCATATCGAGCGCTGGAGCCTCATGCGCAACACGACGCGCGAGAACGTCGCGGAACATTCCTATCATGTCGCGCTGCTGACGCATCTGCTGTGCGAGATCGGCAACCGCGTCTTCGGCAGGCGGCTGAACGCGGACCGCGCGGCGGCGATGGCGCTGTTCCACGATGCGACCGAAGTGTTCACGGGCGACATTCCGACGCCGGTCAAGCATCACAATCCGCGGATGCTGGACAGCTTCCGCGAGATCGAGGCGCTGGCCGCGGAACGGCTCGCCGCCATGGTGCCCGAGCCGCTCAGGGAAGCGTACGCGCCGCTCCTGACGGGCAAGACGTGGCAACGGAGCGAGTCCGGAGCGGATGCAAGCGGCGGAGAAAATGCAGCACGGGACGTCGACCGGAACGAAGCCGGCAATGGGAACAGCGACGATTCGCAACCCGGTGACGAAATGCGAAACGGCAGCCAATCGCGAAACAGCGAAGATACACAACCCTGTGACGACATGCGGATCAGCAGCCAGTCTCGAAATAGCGAAGATTCCCAGCCCGGCGTCGACATGCGGGTCGGCGACCGGAACGGATCCGTCATAAGAAACATCGACGATACCGACGTGGAACTCCGCAAATATTTGAAAGCCGCCGATCTCCTGGACGCCTATCTGAAATGCACGGTCGAGC
Organism: Thermobacillus composti KWC4; assembly: GCF_000227705.2. Taxonomy (GTDB): domain Bacteria; phylum Bacillota; class Bacilli; order Paenibacillales; family Paenibacillaceae; genus Thermobacillus; species Thermobacillus xylanilyticus. The sequence goes on along the minus strand of NC_019897.1, from coordinate 1,357,644 downwards.
TGGCCTCCGGCAACCGGGAATTCGCGGTCGCCTTCCGCCAGATCAAAGCTTCGCTCGACCGGCTGGCGCTGCCCGAGGCGGAATGGTTCCTCGAGCGCTTCGCGCCAAGCTTCAGCAAGACGCTGGACGAGCTGTCCGGCGAGACGTGAGGCGCCCCCCGCATCCGTTGAAATGCATGAAATTCGGCCCCGCAGCGCCTGCCTGGCGCCTCGGGGCCGGCCGCTTCCTCAATCATCGCTCAGATTGGCGTACCGCAGCTCTTCCTGCAGCGCCCGGAGCCGGGCGTGGCGGATGCGGAATTCCCGGATGAACATCCGCCAGCGTTCCTCCCGGCCGGCCGCGCGGTACAGCTTCTCCAGCCGCTTGAGATGCCGGACTGCCGCGCGGTAGCCCTGCCTGCCGCGGGTGCGTACCGACTCGTCCACCGCCCGGTGGAACAGCGGCAGCAGCAGTTCCGGCGCCTCCTTCGCCAGAACGCGGAGATGGCCGGGATCGAGATCCTCCGGCCGGATGCCCATGGCAAGCTGCAGATCGGTCCACTCCCGCATGCGCCCGCGCGACAGATAATGCGCCGACAGCTCGCCGTACGATACGGGCAGCCACTCCCGCATCATCCGGATCCACAGCGGATTGTCCGGCTGCCGCTCGTCTGCCGAACGGCACAGTTTCAGATACGGCTTCAGCACCGCCGCGACACGGGTCAAGCGAAGCTGCTCCTGCAGGAACCGCATCCATCGTTCCAGCGCGGCGAAATCGCCTTCCGCAAGGCAGCGCTCGGCGAACCGCAGGACGAAGGTCGACGTGCGCTCGAACGGCGTCCGCCTCATCGCGTCGATTGCGCCGACATGGTCGCCCGCCTTGCAGCGGAAGAAGGCCAGGGCGGTCAGGACGGCGGACGCGCGCGGTGAAGATGAATGCGCAGTCGTGTCCGCATCGGCAACCTGATCCGCCAGCCGTCCGATCACTTCGCGCTCTTCGCGAACGGCATCCGGCCAGCCGGCGAAGCGGTCCCACCACGCGACATACAGCTCATCCCAGCGCAGCAGTTTAAATGTCTCGTCAAGCGCGGCATTTCGCAGCCGGAGCGCGATGGCGCGCAGCCATCGTTCCTCCGCATCGTTCGCCGGGACGGGTTCCGTCTCGTGCAGCAGCTCCAGCCAATGCTGAACCCACGGCTCGACCGAGCGGGAAAACGACATTTCGTAATAGTAGCGGTTCGACGGGTCCGTCACGGCGTAGGCGTGCTCGGCCTGCTCCAGCACGAGCAGCACGGTCTGAAGCCAATGGAGGCGCCGCATCTCACGCGGCCAATCCCGGGCCTTTCCCTTCGCCTCCAGCAGCACCGGCTGAAGCGGGTGGAGCGAATGGCGGCATTGCTGCCAGACGGCCCCGAACCGTCCGGCGAACCATTCCGCCCACGCCTCCGGGCCGTCCGTCCCGCCGGACACGGCGCCCGCCCCGCCGTCCGCGTCCCCGCGGGCGCCCTCCGTCATCATCCGCAGCACCGCATCCGCATCCCCGCCCGCCGATTCGCAGTAGCGAAAGAAAAGCGCCGCCATATGAACGCAAGCCGCATCCTCCGGACAGGTGCACGTGCTGTACGCCATATCGTCCGCATCGAGCGTGACGGCATACACCGTCCCGTCGTTCACCGCGCCGTACACGGTGTTCATGACGACTTCCATGACCAGGACGCGCCCGCCGCGGTACAGGGCATGCCCTTCCGCCACACGGTCAAGCGGCATGCCGCCGGCCAGCGCCCGCATCAGCTGTTCCGATCGTTCATCTGCCAGCCGAGTCATTGCTTGTCTCCTCTCCGGATGATGCCGTCCGCGGTCGCACCGCCCGATCCGCTGCGCCGCGCCAGCCGGCCTGCCCGGTCATGCGAACAGCCGCGCCAGCCGGCTCCGGATCGCCCACGGCCGCTCTTCCCGGCGCTTGTAGCGGGGAAGCGTGCGATAGAGGGCGGCCGCCTCGTCCAGCGCCCGCCGCGCTTCTTCCCTGCGGCCGAGAGCCTTGTAGATCATGCCCATCCGGTAATAGGCTTCGCAGGAAGAGGAGTGGATCGCCTGCAGTTCGTCGAGCAGCTTCAGCGCTTTCTCCGGCTGATCGCGGTTCACCGCGGCGAGCCGCAGGTACGGCTGACCGTATTTCACCCGCGGATTGATGTCAAGCGCCCGCCGGATCGCGCTCTCGCCTTCCGCCCGGCTGCCGGTGAACAGCAGCGCCGTGCCGAGATCGTCCCAATATTCGGCCGAATGCGCCATCGTCTCCGCCGCCGGCTCGAGCAGCCGCCTCACTTCGCCGTATGCTTTGCGCTCGATGAGCAGATGCGCAAGCTCCATCCGCGCGGACATGTCGTTCGGGTTGAGCGAGAGCTGCTGCTTCAGCTGACGGATCCGCCGCGCCCGCCTGAACGGTTTCACCACGCTCGGGGACAGGCCGACGAATCTGCGGTCCAATATGTAAAGGATGATGATCAGCACGACGATGGCGGCAACCGGGTTGCCAAGCAAAATCCAGAGCAAGCTGAAAATCGCAAATTTACCGAACACGCACGATCCCCTCTTCCCGAATCCGGTTACGGCACTATCTTACCATTCGGCCCACCGGCAGCCAAGGCAAGCGGCGCGATGCATGACGGCCTGCCGTTTATCCCAACCTAAGCATGCGGCGGAACTTTCCGCCGATTCCGACAGCATGCAAGGAGGCGAATGAAATGGCCGGCACGACGCAGATCTTCCCGCCGCAGCACCAGACGCGGCAGCCCGGCACGGAGACCGCCATGCAGCCCCATCCGGAGATCGAGTCGCCGCTCTACAAGCCGGCGGGCAAACTGACCGGCAAAGCCGCCGTCATCACCGGCGGAGACAGCGGCATCGGCCACGCCGCGGCCGTCGCCTTCGCGAAGGAAGGCGCCGATGTGGCGATCATCTACCTGAACGAGCAGCAGGATGCGGACAATGTGAAGCGCCGCATCGAAGAGCTCGGCAGACGCTGTCTGCTGATCGCCGGCGATATCGGCGACGAGGCGTTCTGCAAGCAGGCGATCGACCGGATCGTGCAGACGTTCGGCCGGCTGGACATCGTCGTTAACAACGCGGCCGAGCAGCATCCGCAGCCTGCCCTCACGGACATTACCGCCGGGCAGCTTGAGCGGACCTTCCGCACGAACGTGTTCGGCATGTTCCACCTGACGAAGGCGGCCTTGCCGCATCTGAAAGAAGGCGCGGCGATCATCAACACCGCATCGGTCACCGCCTATGTAGGAAGCCCAACGCTGATCGACTATTCCGCTTCGAAGGGCGCCGTCGTCGCGTTCACCCGCGCGCTGGCCAAAAATCTTGCAGCGCAGGGCATTCGCGTGAACGCCGTCGCGCCCGGGCCGATCTGGACGCCGCTCATTCCGTCCACCTTCGCGGCGGAAGACACGGCGACATTCGGCACCGACACGCCGATGAAGCGGCCCGGTCAACCGTCCGAACTGGCTGCCGCCTACGTCTTTCTCGCCAGCGGCGATTCGACGTACATGACCGGCCAGACGCTCCATCTGAACGGCGGTAAGATCGTGAACGGTTGACGGCCGGCACGTCCGCTTCCGTGCGGATGCATCCGTTTTGTGACGAAAAAAAGTACGACATCCGCCCATGCCGCATATAGTGGTGTGGGTGGTGATCCGAATGAACTTTGCACACCGCGTCCTGAGGCCGGGCGATGTGCTGACGGCTTGCGACAATATGCTGGCCGTGCCGACGGGTTTCCTCGGCCACAGCGCCATCGCCGTCGGCCCGGACGAAATCGTCGAGGCGGTCGTGACGTTTCCTTACGTGCGTCGCGCTCCGGCAGCGGAATTTTTCATGCAGCATCCGAAACACGCGCACTACCGGCCGATTCCGGACTGGCTGGCCGCGGGCAGTGCGCAGTATGCCATCACGTACCATCAGGCTTGCCAGGCCAACTACGCGAAAGGCATCATCGTGCCGCCGTTCTCATTCTCGCCAGCGATACCGCTGGAAGATCCGTGGTCATCCATCTACTGTTCGAAGCTGGTATGGCTCTGCTACTACTACGGGGCCGGTTACCCGCTTTATAACGATTACTTCCTGTTCACGCCGGAAGATCTGGACAGCGTGCTCGGTTCCGATCCCCATTTCGCGCTTGTTTACAAACATCCCGAGTTTCATTTCAAAATCAACACCTGACGCACCAGACGCATGCGGCGGGCGGGGCAAGGACCTATTTTTGCTTGCGGTAGGCGGATTGCCATCCCGCGGATGTCCCCTGCGCATACATTGTCAATGTGCAATTCACCAAATTCCAAAAATCAGTGAAGGAGTGTATGGGACATGGCGGATTATGGCAATTTGGGCGCAGCGGGAGCTGCGGGATTCGGCGCGGACGTTCACATCGGAGCCGGTGCGGCGGGCGCGATCGGACACCATCCTTACGCGTCCGTTCATCCGGGAATGTACGGCATGGCCGGAACCGATCATCATCACCATTGCGTACCGAAGAAGCGCTACCCGGATACCGGCACCATTCTCGTTCTCTTCATTCTGCTCGTCATCATTCTTCGCACATCCCGCCTGTAACGGCCGAACGCCGTTAAAGGCCCCGGCAAAAGCAGCGCCCCGGACCGCAAGGTTCGGGGCGCTTCGCTGTCTTTCGGGCGCTTGTCCCGAACGACTGCAAGACGCAATAAAAAACCTCCTTCCACTCCGTGAAGGAGCGAACAGAAGGTTCCTTGTATCAGATGCGCTATATTTTGAGCTCCCCGAGCTTGATCAGCTCCACAACCGCTTGAGAACGGCCTTGGACGTTGAGCTTCTGCATGACATTCGATATATGATTCCGCACAGTCTTTTCGCTGATGAACAGCTGTTGTGCTATGTCGCGCGTCGTCTTGTCCTGAACAAGGAGTTCGAATACTTCCCGCTCGCGATGCGTCAAAAGAAATTTGTTTTTGTGCTCGCTGCCCTTCAAGTTGTCACCCCTCCTTGCCTGTAATGTGATGGTTTAACAAGGTTAAGGGATACAGTCAACTTATCTTATGAATTGCGGGAACATGTGGTGCGGCAAGCGGCAGAAATGGGCTGAGCGGCGCGCTTTTTCAGGCGTCTATTCATCAGGCGGAAAGGAAATGCGGAAGAAAAGACGTGTCCGGATTGAACGAAGAATGCAAAACCTGGGCCGCCCACAAGCAAAAACGGCTGGCGCCGTCCTACCGGGAGGCGCGTCCGTTTTGCGTTGAAAGATAAGCCGATGTTAAGCGTGAAACTTATAAATCCTTATCTTTTCAGAAAAGACGCTTCACCTTGCGAAGACGGCGCAAGCGCGAAGCGTCTTTTTCGATTCCATGTCAGATTGATTTCCCGCTCCGGACCATCCGGACGGCCATGTATGGCCGGCGCGGAAGCTTGATGCTGAACGCGCCTTCATACAGGCCGGGCAATTCCTCGATCGTCATGTTCCAAGTGTCGATGACGGACACTTTCCAGGTGATGCCCGGTTTCAGGCGGAACTCGCGGAATGCCGGACGATTGAATCCGAAATAGTACAGACGGTATTCATCCTCCACTCCCGCGCACGGCAAATCCCAGTCGGACGGGAGCGGGTTCAGCTCGCCCTGCGGCGCTTCTTCCATAAACCTCCTTGCAAAGGCGATGCGGGCCGGGCTGTCGCCGACCAGTCTGCCTCCCTTCGACCACCACAGCACTTCTTCCGGATTCAGATACGTTTCACCGTGGCCGAGGTAGCCGCCCCGCACGGTTGCCTCCCAGAACCGCCGCACCAGTTCTTCGCCCGTGATGTTCCCCCATCCCTGGTCGATGTCGCCTTCATAGCCGCATTCGTCGATCACGATCGGTTTCTGCCACTTTTTGCGCCAATCCGTCGTCGCTTCCGACGTCTTGTAAACATCGATGCGCTGGATGCTGCAGTGGGTGACCCACGGTTTGCTGTGGTCATAAAATTCCAGACAGTTGTGCACGGAGAGCAGATGACCGTACGGATCGTTCTCCGTCACGATGCGGGCGAACCGCTCCCAATCCTCCGGATCTTTCGCCCACATCAGGTCGTATTCGTTGGCCAGAGACCACCAGACGTTACGGTAAGCGGCCAGCCGGGCCGTGATGTAGCGCAGATACCGGTTGTCCGCATCGGCCGGCATTTCCGTGAATCCCCAGCGGTCGTACGGGTGAAACAGGATCAAATCCGCCTCGATTCCTAGCCGCCCCAAGTCCGCAATCCGCTGCTCCAGATGACGGAAGTACGCCGGATTGAATCGGGTGAAATCCCACCCTTCCTCCGCCGAACCTTCGAACGGGTACAAGGGAGGCTCGTTCGTATTGTACAAATACGACTTCGGAAACACGCACATTCGGAGCTTGTTGAAAGGTGACGCTTTCAGCGATGCCAGCGTCTGTTCCTCCAGATCCGCCCCCTGATGCGTCCAGGCGTAGCAGGTCGTGCCGACGGGGTGGTAGATCGTCCCGTTTTCGTAGGCGAAGTGGTACGTGTTCTTCACACGAACCGGACCGTGGTTGCCTGCAGACGGCGACACGCACAGGAACCGGCCTTCCAGTCCGTCGAGCGAACGGGCGTTGCTCACCGTTCGGTAGCGCCAGCCGCCTTCAGCGTCCGGCATGAAGCGAATGCGGTAAACGCCGTCTCCGTCATAGAAACCAGGCACCTTGACGATCCGTTTCGTCTGACCCCCGCCGTCTCCCTCAAAGGCAAACTCCGCCCCGAGCTGCACGTCTGTGAACGGGTTGCCCGCCTTCGGTCCGTGCAGCTCCAGTTCGAACACGCCCCATTTCTCCGCCTGTTCGGGACCGAGGATAACTGCCGAAGCCGCTTCGGCAGGATCGTCGTAAACGCGGCCGGCATCTTTCGTCTGGCCGTCACGCGCCTCCGCTTCCGGCAAGGCTTCGAGTTCCCCGAGCACGCGATCGAGCCATGAAGGGTCGGCATGCGAACTTGCCGCGTAATCGGCCAGCGTCATGTTTTTGTAAATGAAAGAGAGGTGCGGCGTCCGCGTCAATTCCGGAACGTGCCTGGCAAGCACCTCCCGGGCCGCCCGTTTCAGCCACAGCCGTCCGATTTTTTGCTCCTTGGTCACCAACATCTCTTCGCTCCTCCCGAAGGATTGATCACCGCGCAGTAAGTCTCGGCCTCGCCCGCGCCCGACCGGGTCATCCCTTGACGGCCCCGACCATGCCGGAGATCAGGTATTTTTGGAAAAAGACATAGACGAACATGACCGGAATGATGGACAGCAGCACCCCGGCGTTGAGCAGCGTGTAGTCGGTGGAATGCTGGCCCTGGAACGTCAGCAGTCCCGCGGTGACCGGCTGCATCGACTCCTTCGTGATGAAGATCTGGGCAAGCAAGAATTCGTTCCACGTCGCCAGGAAGTCCAGGATGAACAGGGTGGCGATGGCGGGCATGGCGATCGGCACGATGATGCGGAAAAATTTGCCGAGCTCCCCGCAACCGTCAATTACCGCCGCCTCATCCAACTCCCGGGGAATGGCCAGCATGAATCCGCGCAACACGAGAATGCCGAACGGAATGCCGAACCCGAGATAGATGAACATGATGCCGGGATACGTGTTGTTCAGGCCGACGGCGTTCAGCATCATGTTGAGCGGTACCAGGGTGGCCTGCATCGGCACCATCATGCCGATCAGAATGAACACGAACATGCCCGTCGACCATTTGAAGCGGAGCCGGGTCAGGGCGAAGGCGGCCAGGGCGTTGACCAGAATACCGAGCGGAACTTTGACCACGGAGATAAGCAGACTGTTCCCCATATATTTCTTGATCCGCTCCCAGGCGTCCGCAAAATTGCCCCACATAAACTCCCTGGGAAACGAATGGAAGGAGTGGGCATTCAAATCGGCGTTGGACTTCAAGGCCGTAAACGCCACAAATACGATCGGAAGAATAAAGAAAACCGCCAGTACGATCAGAATCAAATAGAGCAACCCATTGGAAACCTTTCGTTTCAACGAAGCTTCCATCCGGTCTCACCTGCCTTTCCCGCAATCAAAGGTACGATCGTCTGCTGATGAAGATCACGTAGGGGACGATGACGACCATGCAGATGAAAATCAGATACCAGGAAATCGCGGAACCGATCCCGATGTAGTTGTACTTGAAGGTTTGATAATACATCCAGGAAGACAGCACCTGCGTGCTGTTCGCCGGTCCCCCGGCCGTCATGCCGTAAATGATGTCGTACACCTTCATGGCGCCAACCATGGTGGTCGCGAATACGATGACGAACGTGTCGCGAAGCAGGGGGAGGGTAATGTATCGGAACGTTTGGAAAGGATTGGCTCCGTCGATGATGGCCGCTTCATACGGATCCCGCGGGATCGTTTGCAGCCCGGCCAGAAACAGCACCATCGGCAGCCCTGCGCCTTGCCAGACCGCGGCGATGAAAATGGCATACAGGGCGGTCTTGGGATCGGAAAGCCAGGGCGCGGCCCACTCTTCCAAGCCGATCTTTTCCAGAAAGAAGGTCACAAAGCCTTTGGATGGATGGTACATCCAGCTCCAGACGATGGCGACCACGATGCCTGACAGCACGTACGGATAATAAAAAACGCTGCGGAAAAACACGCGGCCTTTCAATTGCCGGTTCAGGATCAGGGCGAACACCAGTCCCAGTCCGATCATGATCGTCATGCTACCGGCCAGCCAGATCAGATTGTTCTTCAAGGCCGTTTGAAAGACGGAATCTTGCGTGATCAGATTGATGTAATTTTGGAGCCCGACAAATTTCCTGTCGGCCGATACGCCGTTCCAGTCGTAAAAGCTGAGAAACAGACTGTACAGGGACGGAAAAACGATCACCGCCAGATAAATGAACAAGGCGGGAAACAAAAACAGCCAGGGCGTGATGTTGGCTCGAAGTCTCATGGCTGACCCCTTTCCCGACGCGGAAAAGGGAAAGCGATCAATGGATGATCGCTTTTCCCGTTCCACATCATTGAATTGCGGATTTGCATTACGGGTTGTTGGCTTTGTATTGATCCGCCGCTTTCTGCATTTCCGCCGCGGCTTGCTCGGGCGTCAGCGCGTTCAGAATGACCGCGTCCGTCACTTCGAACAGCTTGTCGACGACCTCCTGCGGCAACGCCTGGTCGGTGATCAGGAAGTTGCCCGCGCTGACTTCTTCCGCCATCAGCTTCACGTGCGGAGCCGCTTCGGTGGAAGCAAAGTCGCTGAGCGCCGGCGCGCCGTAATCGTTGATGTATTTGTTGACGACGTCAGGGCTCGTGATGTATTCCGCCAGTTTGACGGCGGCTTCCTGTTTTTCCGGCGTCGTTTCGGCGCTGATCTGGAACCCTTCCAGGAAGCTGGACATCCTTGCGGCGCCTTGTTCGTTCGGGAATTTGAAGAACAGGTAGTTGTTCGGGTCATAGCCGTTCGAGGACAGCGTCTGGTCGAACCAGGTGCCTTCCAGCGCGTATCCGCCCTCGGAATACATATACATTTCCGCTTCTTCCGGGGCCATCGTGATGAAGCCCTTCGTAAACCAGCCTTTGTCGTTCCATTCCTTCAGCTTGGCCAGGGCGCTGACCACCGCCGGATCCGTCCAGGAAGCTTCCAGCGCGTTCAACTGATCGTGCAGTTCGGGGCCGGCGAAGTGCTCGATCAGCTGCTCCGTCCAGCGCATCAGCATCCATCCGCCCTTGCCGCCGACCGGCAGCGGCGTAATGCCGTCTTCTGCCATTTTCGCCATGTGGCTTTCCAATTCCGCCAACGTCGCCGGCGCCTGGAAGCCGTAGCCGTCATACAGGTCCTTCTTCACGAAGACGCCGAGCGAGGCGAGGTGGAACGGAACCATGTAGATCTTGCCTTCATATTTGGCCAGTTCGAGCGCCGCGGGATTGTAAACGGACTCCCAACTGTGGTCTGCGGCAACTTGCGTCAGATCCATGGCCAGGCCGTTCTTCGAATAGAACGATGCGAAGGAGCCGCCCCAGTTGAACCAGATGTCCGGAAGCGTCCGTGAAGACGCCGCAACTTTCAACGATTCCTTGATCGGGTCGGTATTGAACGTGCTCACCTCGACGGTGATGTTCGGATTTTCCTGTTGAAACTCCTTGATGATCGGATCGAGATACACCATCTGGTCATCCAGTCCCCAGAAGGAGATGGTGACCTTGTCTCCGGAAGGCGCGCTTTGCCCCTGGTTGCCGGACTGGCTGCCGGAACCGGAACTGCTTCCTCCGGAGTCGGACTTGCCGCCGGACGAATTGCTGTTGCCGCCGCACGCTGCGAGGAACACCAGGGCGAAAACCAGAACGAGCGACGACCACTTGCGCGCTTTTCTCATCTCACATACCCCTCCATGCTGATCGGTTGGTTGAAAAACAGGCGGCCAGACGGCATGCCCGTTCTTCTGATTCCAACTATACCGGGGACGGCCGGGCGATTATAGAAACCGGAACGGCCATTTTGTACGCTTATTTGCCTTTTTCCGGGGTGGACAGGCGGACGGGAGGTTGGCTTTTTGACATTTCCTATATTTTTTTGCACCCGTCCGCAGGCGGTCATTGGTTGCGATACTCGAGCGGGGTCATCCCGACGCGTTCCTTGAACAGTTTGCTGAAATAGTGGGGATTCGTGTACCCCAGCTTTTCGGCGATTTCGTACACTTTCAGATTCGTTTCCCTGAGCAGTTTCTTGGAATATTCCGTCTTGTTGCGAATGACGTAATCGCTGAAGCTTTCCCCCACTTCCTTGAGAAAAATGCGGCTCAGATAACTCGGGCTGATGGCGATCGTCTCGGCCACTTTCGCCAGGGACACGTCCTCCAGCAAATGCCGGTCCACATATTCTTTGGCCAATCGGACGTGCAGGGAGTGAAACTGCTGGTTGGCCGGACAATTCAGCTCGGCTTCCAGATAGGCTTTGGGAATTTGATCGAGTCGCCCGTAAACGGAGCTGCAGGAGATGACCAGCGGCACGTTCAGCAACTCGAACACCCGCTGCCGCAGTTTGTCCACGTAGGCGTCCCGCGCTTCCTTCCCTTCCGCGCCCGTGCCGGCGACGGCCGGCGCAAGCCAGATGATTTCCCGGTGATTGCGGTGAAAGACGAAGCCTCCCCACTCCCTGGAAGCGTATTCATCTATCACGCAGCGGATGGACAGAAACTTCATCCTGTCCGTTTCCGCAACACCGCTTGCCGCGTCATCCCGCACCCGGAAAGTGGTCAGCCAGACGCCTCTGCTGCGGTACGGTTCTTCCAGCAGTTCGGGCACAATGATGCGGGCCGGATAGGTATATTTGTCCAGCAAAGACAACAAGAAAGCATTGATTTTCTCTTCCATTAATTGAGGAGGCTGGCATTGCATCGTCCGCTCCAGTTGCTCAACCGCTTTCTGCAGCGTCTCTTCCACTTCCCGTTCATCCATCGTCGGCTTGTGCAGATAGTTGACGGCGCCGAGGCGGACCGCTTCTTTAACGTAGGGAAAGTTGTCGTAGCTGCTCAGAAAGATGAGGGCGATCGACGGATTCCGTCTTTTGATTTCGTCCGCCAGCGCAAGTCCGTCCATGCCCGGCATGCGGATGTCGGTCATGACGATATGAATGTCCTCGTCAGCCAGAATGCCCAGCGCTTCTTCGCCGTTGGATGCTTCCGCCTTCCAGCAGACATTCAGGTTCTCCCAATGGATCATGTAGCGCAGCCCCATGCGGACAATCGGTTCATCCTCCACGACCATCAAATTCCACATGCGAATCCCTCCCTTGGGCGATCTGTTGGTAAGGCAACCGGATGCGGACGCACAGGCCCGGTCCGTCCGGTTTGACCAGTGAAACGCCGTATTGCATGCCAAATCTGAGCCGGATGCGTTCGTTGACATTCCGGAGGCCCACATGATTGTCCTTGCCCCGGTCATTGAGCAGGGATGCCATCTGCTCATCGGTCACGCCGATGCCGTCGTCCGCCACTTCGATGGTCAGCACCCGGTCGCTGCCCAGACGGGCGGACACGGTGATGTTCAGCTCCCGGTTCAATCCTTTGGAGGCATGGAAAATGGCATTTTCCAGCACGGGCTGAAGCAGCATCGGGGGCATGCTCGCGTCCGTGACCTCCTCGGGAATGCGCCAGTGGATGACAAACATGTTCGTGTAGCGCAAATCCATCAGTCGGGCATAGCTTCGCAGCAAAGCGATCTCTTCGCGCAAGGGAACCAGATCATCGTTGTATTGGATAATGGCCTTCAACAGTTTGTTGAGGGATTGGATCAGCCGGGCGATCTGGCTGTTCTGCTGCAGAATCGCCAGCATGCGGATCGAATTCAGCGTGTTGTACAGAAAATGCGGCTGAATGCGGGCGCGTTGCGCATACAGTTCCGCATGTCGTTTCTGGCGCTCTTTCTCCTCGATCGACTGGACCATTTCCTCCAATCGTTTGACCATGCGGGAAAAATTGAGATACAGCTGGCCGATTTCATCTTTCTGCTTCAAAATTCCCGGCGCGACGAAATTTCCGAGCTCCACTTCCCGCATGACCCGGATCAATCTCCGGATCGGAGTGGACAACCCCTTCGCCAGCCAGAAGGAGACAAAGGCGGCAGCCAGAATCAAGATCGCCGCCGTCAAAAAGGTGAATCTCCGAAACGCATAGATGCCCTGGAACAGTTTGTCGCGGTCCTGCCCCAAATAAAGCGTCCAGCCCAGGTAATCGCTGTAATCGGTTACACCGCTGAAGTTTTTGTTCTCCAGTTCCCACGTTCCCTTGGCCGTCTGAACCGCCAGGGCAGGCAGATCATCCTCGGAAGCCTCCCCGGAAAGATAAACCGGTTTGCCTTCCGCATCCGTCACCGCGATGTAGGCATCCTGAAGCTCGGTGGCTTTGACGATCTTGCCGATAAATTCCGGGGAGATGTGAATCGCCAGAACCGCCAGCGGGTTCAGCTTGTCGTCCACGATCGTCCTGGCGCCGGTAATGGCCAGGAAGGAATCCTGGCTGAAATGGCGGACTTCATGCAGACCGGTGACGACAAACCGCCCTTTTCCTTTCAGCGCTTTCACATACCACGACTCCTGGAACACCGGCCAATTTTCGTTAATCTGCGAGGTTCCGCTTATGCGATAGCCGCTTCCCCTTCCGTTCATGTCATAGAGCACCATCCCCCGGATCGAAGAGTGGATCGACGGGTATGCGCTCATGAGGCGGAGCAGCTTTTTTTGCGCGTTCACATAGGCATAGTCCCATTCATCGACGGGCAGCGGAGTCTGCAGAAATTCGAAGGCCTCGGGCGTATAGTAGGGCAGCAGCGTGAAGCGGTCAAAGTCGTTGACTTGCCGCTCGATGGAGCCCAGCAATTGATTCGCGATCACCTGAAGGTCCCGCTCGCCTTGATGTTCCAGCATTTGCGCCGACATCCGGTAGGCGTTCATGCCGAGCAGAAGCGCGGGAATGCTGCCGATGGCGGCGAAGAGGAGAAACAGTTTTTTCATGTAGGAGAGCCTGTTCCATATTCCGCTCATAGAACCACGCCCCAGATATGAACCGTTTTGACCGATCCGTTGAAAGACGACGGTGACGGACTTCGACGAAGAAGCCGTGCATGCGGGAGCTCCCGATGCACGGCCATGCCATGATGGTTGCGCTTTGCTGTTTGTTCGAATTATCCCTTGCCGCCCGCAGACCGGTCGTTCAGCACGGAACGGACGGCCTTCTTCCAGCCTTCGAGCAGGCGCTCCCGCTCCGCGGCCGCCATCGCGGGCTCGTACCGGCGGCCGGCGCTATTGCCGGGCAGCCGTTCCACGGACGGCCAGAGACCCACGCCGAGCCCGCCCAGCCAGGCGGCGCCCATGGCGGACAGTTCGGCGACCTCCGACGCAACGACGGCGTTGTCCAGCAGATCGGCCTGGAACTGCATCAGCGTCGCGTTCCGCGACGCGCCGCCGTCGGCGCGGAGCTCGGTCAGCGTGACGCCGGATTCCCGCCGCATGAAGTCGACGGCGTCGTACACCTGATACGCGATGCTCTCGAGCGCGGCCCGGACGATGTGCGCCCTGCCCGTCGACCGCGACATCCCCGTGATCGCCGCGCGCGCGTCCGGGTCCCAGTACGGAGCGCCCAGGCCGACGAACGCGGGCACGAGGTAGACGCCCTCATTGTCCGGCGCCTCCTTGAGCAGGTCATCCATCTCCTCGAACGAGCGGAACAGGCCGAGATTGTCCCGCACCCATTTGATCGTGTCGCCGCTCGTGCGGATGATCGCCTCGAGCGCGTAGGTAACGGTGCCGCCCCTTCCCCAGGCAATGGCGGTGACGAGTCCGCTCCCCGGGGACACCGGTTTCATGCCGATGTTCATCAGCACCGAGGTGCCCGTGCCGTAGGTGGCCTTGGCCATTCCCGGCTCGTGGCACATCTGGCCGAACAGCGCGGCCTGGGAGTCGCCGATTACCCCCGTGATCGGCACCCGCTCATCCCACAGTTCCGGCTCTTCGGTATGGCCGAAGAGATCATCCGACGACTTCACTTCCGGCAGCAGCTTCCTGGGCACGCCGAACAAGGCGCACAGTTCGTCGTCCCAATCCAGCGTGTAGATGTTGTACAGGCTGGTGCGGCTCGCGTTCGTGCAGTCGGTGGCATGCACCCGGCCGCCGGTCAGCTTCCAGACGAGCCAGCTGTCGATCGTGCCGGCGAGCAGCTTCCCTTCCTCGAGTTTCGCCTTCGCGCCTTCCGCGTGCTCCAGCATCCAGCTCCATTTCGTCGCGGAGAAGTAGGGGTCGAGCATGAGCCCGGTCTTCGCCTGAACCAGCGGTTCATGCCCTTCATCCCGCAGCCGCGCGCAATGGCCGCTCGTCCGCTGGCACTGCCAGACGATGGCGTTATGGACCGGGAGGCCGGTCGTCCGGTCCCACAGGACGGCCGTCTCCCGCTGGTTCGTGATCGTCAGCGCCGCGAGCTGCCGGGCCTCGACGCCCGCCAGTCGGAGCGCCTGCCGGGCAACCCGGATGACATTATGATAGATTTCAATGGGGTCATGTTCAACCCACCCCGGGGCAGGATAATATTGCCGGTGTTCGGCTTCGCTTCTCGCGACGACCGCGCCGGAGCGGTCGATGACGAGCGCCTTCGTGCCGGACGTGCTCTGATCGATGGCCAGCAAATAGTCCCTGCTCATCGCTCCCGCTCCTGTCGCTTCCGGCTGATCAGCCGGAGCGCCGCATCGGCGAGATTTTCGGCGCTGATGCCGTAATGGCGGAACACCTCCGCTGTCTTGCCGGCGATCGCCGGCTCGTCGGGAATGCCGAAGATCCGCATCGGCACCGGATGGTGCTGGATCACCGTCTCTGCTACCGCCGCGCCGAGACCGCCGTGGATGCTGTGCTCTTCCACGGTGATGATGTGCCCCGTCTCGCGGGCGGCGCGCAGCACCGCCTCCTCATCCAGCGGCTTGATCGTGTGCATGTTCAGCACCCTGCAGGATACGCCCATATCGCGCAGCAGCGCTTCCGCGTCGAGGGCGACGCGCACCGTCTCGCCCGCCGCGATGATCGTCAGATCCGTGCCATCGCGCATCGTCACCGCCTTGCCGATCACGAATTCGCCGTCCGCGCTCTCATAGACGTCTTCCACCGGATTGCGGCCGATGCGGACATAGACGGGGCCTTCGTGGCGGACGAGCGCCTGTGTCATCCGCTTCGTCTCGTGCCGGTCGGCGGGCAGGATGACGGCAAGTCCCGGAATGGCCCGCGTGACGGCGATGTCCTGCAGCGAATGGTGCGACATGCCGAGCGCGCCGTAGCTGATGCCGCCGCTGATGCCGACCAGCTTGACGTTGGTGTTGGAATAGGCGGCGTCCACCTTGATCTGCTCGATGCTGCGCATGCTCAGGAAGCAGGCGGGCGAGGTGACGAACGGCTTCTTGCCGCTGTGCGCCAGACCGGCCGCGATGCCGACGATGTTCTGTTCGGCGATCCCCACTTCGACGAACTGGTCGGGGAATGCCTTCGCGAACGGCCCCATCGCGGCCGAGCCGCGGGAATCGCTCGCCAGCACCATGATGTCCCGGTCGTCCTTCGCCAGTTCCATCAGCGTCTCGCAAATGACCTGCCGGTTCGGAATCGTGTTGCTCATGCCTCTGCGCGCCCTCCTTCCCGCTTCAACTGCGCTTCATATGCGGCCAGCTCCGCCAGCGCCCGCTGCAGCTCCTCGTCGTTCGGCACGCGGTGGTGCCAGCCGGGGATGTTCTCGGCGAAGGAAACGCCCCGGGCTTTCACCGTCCGCGCCAGCACGAGCGTCGGTTTGCCCGGCACCTCGGGCGCCGATTCCAGCACCTTCACCAGCGCGTCCATGTCGTGGCCGTCCACGGCGACGACATGCCAGCCGAACGCCTTCCATTTCGTATCGAGCGGTTCGATGGCCATCACGTCCTCGGTCGAGCCGCTGATCTGCAGGCCGTTCCGGTCGATGATGCCGACCAGATTGTCCAGCCCGTAATGGGCGCCGGCCATCGCCGCTTCCCAGACCGAGCCTTCGGCCTGCTCCCCGTCGCCCATCAGGCAGAACACACGGTAGCCCTTGCCGTCCCGCTTCGCCGCGAGCGCCATCCCGACCGCGATGGACAGCCCGTGGCCGAGGGCGCCCGTGTTCATCTCGATGCCCGGCACCTTGTTGTTCGGATGCCCGATGAGCCGGGTGCCGAACTGGCAGAACGTGTCCAGCTCCTCCTTCGGGAAAAATCCGAGATCCGCCAGGATGCACCAGAGCGACTCGACCGCATGCCCCTTGCTGGCGATGAACCGATCGCGGTCCGGCCATTTCGGGTCCGCCGGATTGATCCGCATGACCCGGTAGTACAGCGCCGTCAGAATATCCGTATTGCTGAGCGACCCGCCGGTATGGCCCGCCTTCGCGCGGTGGATCATGCGTAGCACGTCCATCCGGATGCGGGTCGCCTTGATTTTCAGATCGGTCATGTCCATGGATGTCACCTCGTCAACCCCGCCGGTTCAGATCCGAACCGCGGAGCCACGCCTGGATTTCCGCTTCCGTCGGGTCGACGGGATCGGGGGTGAGGCCCGGAATATAGCGGCACGCTTCATACAGCGCCGGAATGACGTTCGCGTGAATGCCCACGATATGATGGATATAAGGCCCGGTGACCAGCTTCTCTTCCCAGAGCGGCCAGTCGTTCACTTCGACCCACACGTACGAGCCGCGCGTATACGGTCCGTCGATGCCGCGGGCGCGGCCGAGGAACAGCTGATATTCGCCGTGGTCGCCGTCGAAGCGCGCGAGCGTCATGCTGCCGCCCTTGATTTCGCCTTCATGTGTGCCCGGCGAATGGTCGTCGAACAGGAAATGTCTGCGCAGCTTCGGTTTGTCTTCCACCGTGAGCGATACCGGGAAATTGCCGCAGTGGAACAGCAGCTCGCCGTTCTCGTTCTCCGGATGGCGGATCGTCAGGTCGGCGAAGAAGGTGGGCGCCTGATAGAGTGTCGCCGCCTGCACCATGACGGACGTGATGGCGCCGTGGATGTCCGTCTCGCAGGTGACCGGAATTTGCTCGTCCGTCAGAATCGCGTTGGCGAGACAGGGCATGATGCCCATCGCATCCTGCAGCGCGGACCAGCACTGGATCGCGATCGCCGTGCTGCCCGTCTCCCGCGCGCAGTTCCGCATCGCGACTTTGAGTGCGGCAATGCGCCGGACGTCGTCCTCCGACACTTCCGACCAGTCCAGATGCGACTTGATATACTCGACGGCCTCATCCAGATCGCTGCCGCCCTTCTTCTCCACGCGCTCGGCCGCGCGGCGGATGTCGATCAGCGTGATCGGATGGATCTCGATGCCGAACCGCTCCAGCAGCTCGCCTTCGTTGCAGATGACCGTCCAGAACGAAGCTGGACGCGGACCGATCTGCAGAATGCGCATCCGGCGGAATTCGCGCACCACATTGGCGGCGGCAATGAAGTTGGTGAATCCGCGCTCGAACACCGGATCATCGACGCGGCAGTTCGTGACGTACGTGAACGGCACGTTGAAGCGGCGCAGCACCTTGCCCGTGGCGAAAATGCCGCATTGCGTGTCGCGCAGCCGCATACCGTCTTCAAGCGGCGCCTCGTCGCGGGGCCCCCAGAGCAGAACCGGTTTGCCCAGCGCCTTTGCCACCCTGGCGACCGAGTCTTCCGTGCCGAAGTTGCAGTGCGGGAAGAACACCGCGTCCACGTCTTCCTTCCTGAAGCGTTCAATGACCTGCCCGGCGCCCGCGAGATCGTTGTAGAGCAACCCTTCGTCGTTCAGACCCTCGAGGTCGACGATGTCAATCGGAAGCCCGAAGGAATCGATCTTTCGGCGAATGGCTTCCTTGTACTTGAAAGCATCTTCCGCGCTGAACACAAAACGGCGGGTCGGGGCGAAACCAAGTTTGATTCGGCTCATGTTTACACTCCTTTTTTAGTAAACTTGATTATCAGCTTTGTGAAGCAATTTAGCGGCTTTGAGTTCATTTTAGGTGTGAATTTTGTGCCAGTCAACTAATATTTAGTCATATTTATTAAAATAATCACTAACATTTAGTTTATATACGCATTAATTTAGTGAACATCTGTCTTATTGCAAATTTTTCACGAATCGAGTAAACTAAACTTGCTCAACCAAACCGAAATGGGGCGTTTAATGATATATGAAGATGGAAGATATCGCCAGATTGGCGGGTGTATCCAAATCGGCCGTCTCCCTCGCGCTGAACGGAAAACCCGGCATCAGTCCGGAGACGCGGCAGCGCATTTTCCAGATTGCCAAGGAACATAATTATCAACTCAAGAGCCGTTCGCCGAGCGCGGACACGCGGACGAAATCGCTGACGTTTCTGGTGTTCGTCAATTCCGGCATCGTGCTGGAGCAGTATTATCAGCAGCCGTTTTTCCGCGAACTCATTTACTACATCGAAGAACGGTGCAGGCATCGCGGATATTCGCTGCTTTTCTCCGCCGTCGACATGAACAACTTCGAGCGAGACATCGGCGCGCTCGCCAAGGCGCCGCACAAGGACGGCGTCATCCTGCTGGGCACCAATCTCAGCCAGGAGCAAATCGCCGACGTCGCGGTCAAACTGCCCGAATCGCTCGTTGTGCTGGATACGTGCTACGACACGCTGCCGCTGCATTTCGTGGAGATCAACAACACGATGGGCGCCTATCAGGCGGGCATCCATCTCTGCGAGCTCGGCCATACGCACATCGGCTACATCGCCTCGAACATCAAGATTCACAACTTCGAGGAACGGATGAAAGGCTTCACCGCCGCGCTCCGGGAGAAAGGCCTCCAGCTGAACGAGCACAATATTTTCTCGATCGCGCCGACCATCCTGTCTTCGCAGGATGCGCTCAAGGACCAGCTACAAGCCTATCTCGCCGCCGGGCACAAAATGCCGACGGCCTTCTTCTGCGAGTGCGACTACATCGCGATCAGCGCGATCAAGACGCTCTCCGAGCTGGGGTACCGCATTCCGGACGATGTGTCGGTCGTCGGGTTCGACAACATTTCGGAAGCGCTCATCGTCTCGCCGGAGCTCACCACCATTCACGTGGACAAAGAGCGGATCGCCTATCTGGCGGTCGATCTCGCCATCGAGTCGAACAATTCGGAGATGCGCGTGAAAAGCAAGATCAAAGTCGACACCGAGCTGGTCACTCGCCTGTCCACGGCACCGCCGCTCGTGGCGGCCGAACGGAGCTAATCCGCGACACAAACCGGGAGCACCTCAGACGGGTGCTCCCGGTTTGGCATGGTACGCCCGTTACGCGGCGGCACGGCTTGCCAGCACGTGCTTGGACTGAAGATTGCGCTGATACTGATCGACAATGACCGCGAGCACAATGACGAGCCCTTTGATGACCATTTGCCAAAACTCGGAGACTCCCATCATGACCATGCCGTCGCTGAGCACCCCGATGACGAACGCCCCCAGAATCGTGCCGCCGATCGATCCTCTTCCGCCCGCGAGCGAAGTGCCGCCGAGCACGGCGGCCGCAATGGCGTTCAGCTCCCAGGTTTCACCCGTCGCCGGATGGGAAGCGACGAGTTGCGAAGAGACGATCAGTCCGACCACGGCCGAGCAGAAGCCCGAAAACATGTAAACGAAAATTTTGACCCGGTTGATCCGGATGCCGGACAGCTCGGCTGCGCGCTCGTTGCCGCCCACGGCAAAAATATGCCAGCCGAGCGGCGTTTTCTTGAACAGGTAAACCGAGAACACCCCGAACAGAATCATGATCCAGATGACGTACGGAATGCCGAGGAAGGAACCCGCGCCGAGCGCCGGAAAGCCGGTATTGCCGAGCTCGGGACTGCCGACCAGGTTGGGGAACGTCTTGCCGCCGGAACTGAGCATGGCCACGCCCCGCGCCGCATACAGCATGCCCAGCGTGGCGATGAAGGGCGCCACCTTGAACTTCGTCACCAGGATGCCGTTGATTCCCCCGACCAATGTGCCCGCCAGCAATACGATGAGAATAATCACCGGCACGCTGAAATAAACGATGACACCGAACATCGGCAGCACGAGACCTTCGACGATCAGCCAGCCGGCGATCATGCCGGACAGGCCGACAATCGAACCGACCGACAGGTCGATGCCGCCGCTGACGATGACATACGTCATCCCGATGCCCAGGATGGCGTACAGCGCGACGTGCTTGGCGATCAGGATCAGACTCTGCACGGACAAGAAATTGGGCGCCAGAAAGCTGAAGACAACGACAAGCACGATGAGCGCGATGAAGGTCCTGGCTTTCAGAAGGAGCAGACCGATGTCCGGACCCGGTCTTCCTTTGAACAGTTGTCTCATTTGAACCCGAACTCCCTTTGATCGGACTGGAATAGGCTATTTTTTCGAAGAAGCGTTGACCAGATTGTTTTCCGTCAATTGATCGTCCTGAAACTCGCCGGTCAGCCTGCCCCCGGACAGGACGATCACCCGATCCGAGTACGCGAGGATTTCTTTCAATTCCGAAGAGACGAGGAGAATGCTGACCCCTTCGGCGGCCAGCTGCCGGATGATGTTGAACACGTCCGCCTTCGCTCCGACATCTATGCCGCGCGACGGCTCGTCAAGCAGCAAAATTTTCGGATCGGTGAGCAGATATTTTCCGATGACCACTTTCTGCTGGTTGCCGCCGCTGAGCGACAAGATGGGAAGTTTCGGATCCGGCGCTTTGATGTACAGATTTTGAATCATGCGGGCGATGCTGCTGTTTTCCAGCTTGCTCGACAGAAACAGCCGCCTGAAGTACTTGCCCAGGCTGGACAGCGTCATGTTCTTGGCGATGGACAGCGGCTGCACGAGCCCTTGGCGCTGCCGGTCTTCAGGCACAAGCGCAAAACCGCGGTCAATCTGATTCCGGACCGATGTCGGCTTGATCGGCTTGCCTTCGAGATATACGGCGCCTTCCGCTTCGGGATGGAGTCCCATGAGCGTCTCGAGCAGCTCCGTGCGACCCGCCCCCATCAGACCGTAGATCCCGACAATTTCGCCTTTTTGCAGGGAGAAGGAGACGTCCTTCAGGATGAAGCCTCCCTCCGGCGAACGCAGCGTCAGATTTTCGACGCGCAGCACTTCCTCCGTCGGCTGTCGCTTCGGTCTGTTGGTCGACAGCACCTGGTCATGTCCGACCATGTTCCGCACGATCCAGGGAATGTCGATGTTGGCGATCTCGTCGCGGGCGACAAGTTTGCCGTCGCGGAGAACGGTGATATAGTCGCCGATTCGCATGATCTCTTCCAGCCTGTGCGAAATATAGATGATCGCCAGGCCCTTCGCTTTCAGGTCGCGGATGAGCTTGAACAACACTTCGACTTCAGCCGTGCTGAGCGACGAAGTCGGTTCGTCCATGATCAGGACTTGCATTTCGCTTTGCGTGAGCGTCTTGGCGATTTCCACAATTTGCTGTTGACCGACTTTGAGCCGGCTGACCGGCGTGTGCGGATCCAGATCGCATTCCAGCTGGCGCAAAATGTCCCTCGTCTTCTCGACATGCCGGTCATGATCCAGCAACATGCCGTACCTGGTGTGTTCGCGGCCGATGAACATGTTTTGCGCGATCGTCATGTTCGGAAACAGATTCAGTTCCTGATGGATAATGCCGATGCCCTTGGCCGCGGCGTCCCTCGTGCCTGCGAGTTTGACGGGACGGCCGTTCATCCGCAATTCGCCTTCGGTGGGCTGCTCAATGCCGGCAATGATTTTCATCAGGGTGGATTTGCCGGCTCCGTTCTCGCCGATCAACACATTGACTTTGCCGCGATACACCTCAAAGTCGACGTTGTCGAGGGCGACCGTGCCTGGGTATCGCTTGGTGATCCCCTTGGCCTGAAGACACAATTCGGCAGAAGGCTGAGCATGCATCAGGCTCCTCCTCCCGTCTCATCGAGTTCCACGGGCGTGATCAAAATATCCCGGCCGTTCTCGGTGAACACGCCGACAAAGCGAATTTCTTTCCCGGATTGAAACCATTCCGTCCCTTTGGCGTCAATCACGTTTTCCAGGACCAGCGTGTTGTAAGCGGCGGCCAGCTTGGCGAAATCAATCTGATTTTTGAATTGATCAAAGTTGACGAAGTCGAGGGAATCGCGGATGGATGTTCCTTTGAAAACGGGTCCGATCTGCAGCGCAGCATCCGGTTCGCCGTCGTAAGGCGGTACATCGATTTCCGCCGTGCCGGCCCTCGACTCGGTATGAACGGCCGTAATTTTGCCCTGTCCCTTGATGATGAAGTTCCAGGCGCTTCCGGCCGATGCGTTTCGGACACCGTACGTCTCGACGGCTTTCTCCGAATCGGCCAGAAGCGTCTCCATGACATCCGGCAGGTCGTGCGCATGTTCATTCACATAGGATACGACCCGTTCCCAAGTGTCCCGGGCATAGGAGGCAACATCCGCCTCACCGGCGCTTGACCCGCCCGCCGGCTGTTCGCCGATTTTGACGACCGTACAGGAAGAAAGCAGCACGGCCAGGATGGCGAACAAAGCCGGCAAGATGGCGCGCGGTCGGCAACTTCTGTCTGACGCTTTCATACAAGACAGTCCCTTCAGCATACTCGAGTGCGAGGGGGGCTGCCGCCCAGCCCCCTTGTGGTTTGTGGAGAAAATCAATCTTTCAGGTTGAAGTTATCCAGCCTGGATGCGTTATCCATCGTAATCAGCACGCAATCAACGAGCTGCTTCTCTTCAGCGCCGGTCGAACCGGTCTTCAAGTATTGGTCGGCTTGCTCGACGGCCATCTGCGCGATCTTGTAGGCCGGCTGCAGCGCCGTCGCCTTGATGTCGCCGGCCAGAATGGAGTCGCGCACGTCGTTGCTTCCGTCAAATCCCACCACAATGACATCGTTCAGCCCGGCAGCCTTCAATGCCGCCATCGCCCCCATCGCCATCGTGTCATTGCCGGCAATGACGCCTTTGATGTCCTTGTTGGCCTGAATGATGGATTCCATTTTGGAGTACGCTTCCGTCTGGCTCCAGTTCGCCGTCTGCTGCGACACCATGACCATATCCGGATATTGATCGATCACTTCATGGAAACCTTGCGAACGAATGTGGGCGTTCGTGTCCGATTCCTTGCCCAGCAGCTCGACGTAGTTCCCGCTTTCGCCCATCAGCCGCACAAATTCCTCGGCAACCAGCTTCGCTCCCTGATAGTTGTTGGACACGATCTGCGATACCGCAATGCCGGTCTCGTTGATTTCCCGGTCGATCAGGAAGGACGGAATGCCCGCGTCCTTCGCTTTCTTCACCGCCGCGATCGTGGCGTCGGCGCCGGCATTGTCGAGAATGATGGCCGCCGCTTTGCGCGAGATGGCCGTATCGATCAGCTGATCCTGCTTGTTCGGGTCGTCATCGTGGGTCAGCACCAAGGTTTCATATCCCAGCTCCTGCGCTTTCTCGGCTGCGCCGTCGGCTTCCGTCTTGAAGAAGGGGTTGTCGTGCGAAGGCGTGATGATGACGATCAGATTGGATGAATTGCCGGATCCCTGGCTTGCGGAATCGGACGACGGGCTTGCATTGCCGGACTCGCCTGAACTGCCGGACCGGCTTGAATTGCCGGATTGACTTGTGCCGGATGACGAAGATTCGTCGGTTTTGTTGTTAGCGCTTCCACACCCGGCAAACAACAAAGCCATTCCGATCATCAGCACAAGACAGCGTAACCACGGCCAACCCTTTTGGTTCAACATGTTTTTCGCTCCCCTCAATCAAATGTTTAAGATAAATTGTTTAATGGAATTTGTTTATTATTTTATGTCATTCCACTAAACTATTCATATGTTAGCACACTAAATGTTTATGTCAATATCGTGATAAGATAAAAAAATCGACAAAATCACCGATTCTCCTCCTGTATGTGGGATTTGGAAGAAAAAAATATTTATTTTGTTTAATTGTTTTTATTTAAATTGAAGAATGTTGTTGATTGTTGAGACTGAAGCTGGTTCGGGGAAAGTATGATGAGGACTGGTACCCGGGACCGATGAGCGGTACCGTGTGGGAGGGAGATTATGTCATCGAGCTTGCCGACGAGATCGGCAATACAATCGCCAAGACCGAATTGAGCCGTTATTATCATGAACCGTTGATCTTCTTGTCGCATTTTCAGCTTGAGTTCGACGAGTACAACGGCGACGGGGATATCGATTTCACCATCGGGCAGTACGCTTCAAGCAATGGATGGGATTACAGGCTGTTCACGCTGAGAGAGAACGGCGAGATCGAAGAACTGCCGATCCGGGATCACTCGTCTTCATGTGCTTGCATTACGAGAATTCTCGGCAGGTGTGGATGGAGAGAGTCTTTCGCTGGGACGGGGAAGCTTTTGTTCAGGCGGAATATCGGGAAATGGAGCTGTAGTACAGGTCAGGCGGACCGGCCGGTCGGTATGAATCCGCCGTGAACAAGAGAAACTATTCCTGCACAGGCACGAATGCCCTTTTCTCGGGGATATGCGAAGGAGGCTGCCGCAGGAATGACGGGAGGAAATGCCGGTCTGCCGGAGACAACGCTGTCGTACTGGATCGAGTCCGAGCCGTTGCCGGAATTCCAGCCGCTGCAGGAAGACACGGATGCCGATGTTGTAATCGTCGGCGCAGGCATTACGGGGTTGACGGCCGCCTGGCTGCTGGCGAAGGAAGGCGCGCGCGTCATCGTGCTCGAGGCGTCGCGCGTGCTGCGGGGCACGACGGGACATACGACGGCCAAAGTGACGGCGCAGCACCATCTCATCTACGATGAGCTGATCGCCCATTTCGGCCAAGAGAAGGCGAAGCTGTACTATGCAGCAAACCGCGACGCGATGACCTTCATCGAAGGCCGGGTGCGCGAGTGGAACATCGACTGCGAATGGGCGGAGGAAGATGCCTATGTCTATGTGACGGAGAATCGGTCGGTCGGCAAGCTGGAGCAGGAGCTGCGCGCCTACGACGCCCTCGGCATCGAAGGCGAGCTTGTCGCGGATATTCCGGTGCCCGTGGACGCTGCGGCGGCGCTTGTCATGCGGAAGCAGGCGCGCTTCCACCCGCTGCGCTACATGCGGCGGCTGCTCGATGAAGCCGTGCGGCTCGGCGTCCGCATCCACGAGAAGACGACGGCGACCGGCGTCGACACGGACGGCGGCCGCCCGACCGTGCGGACGGAGGGTGGCCGTAAGGTCCGCTGCAACGCCGTCGTGGCGGCCAGCCACTATCCGTTCATCGACAAGACCGGCGGGCTGTTCGCCCGGCTGCACATCGACCGGTCGTACGTCGTCGCAATCCGGCCGAAGCAGCCGTATCCCGGCGGGATGTACATCAGCGCCGACGAGCCGCGCCGCTCCCTGCGCCGGGCGGGCAGTCCGGAGGGGCCGCTCGTGCTGATCGGCGGCGAGAACCACCGATCCGGCGCGGCGGAGGATGCGGAGCGGCGCTACGCCGCGCTGGCCGAATTCGGCGAGCGGCTGTTCGGCGCCGAATCGGTCGCGTACCGCTGGTCCGCGCAGGACATCATCACGACCGACAAGGTGCCGTACGTCGGCCCGCCGGACAAGGCCAAGCCGAACATCCTCGTCGCGACCGGCTACCGCAAATGGGGCATGACCGGGGGCACCGCCGCCGCCATGCTGATCGCGGATCTGGCGCTCGGACGCGACAACCGGTATGCGGAGCTGTTCACGCCGTCGCGTTTTCATGCCGATCCGGATCTGCGCGTAATTGTCGGCTCGAACGCGCGGGTCGCGGGCTCGCTCATTGCCGGCAAGCTGGAGAAGCCCGGACGGACGCCGGAATCGCTGGTGCCGGACGAAGGCGCCGTCGTCGAGCTGAACGGCAAGCGCGCGGGCGCCTACCGGGACCCGCAGGGCGAGCTGCATCTTGTGGACACGACCTGCACCCACATGGGCTGCGAGGTGAAATGGAACCCCGGCGAGCGGACATGGGACTGCCCGTGCCACGGCTCAAGGTTCGACTACAAGGGCAATGTCGTGGAAGGGCCGGCCATGAAAGCGCTGGCGCGGCTGGAGCCGCAGCCGGCATCGTCAGAGAAGTAGCGGCATGCGAACGGCCGGTCAGGTCGACCCTGACCGGCCGTTCGCATCAATCGTAGATGCCGGAGTTGCTTCTGCTGATGCGGATGCCCGACTCCGCGGGAAACAGCCGCTCCACCATTGCGTTGAACTGGGCGATGAATCCCTGGATCGGCTCGCCGCGGCGCGCCGTCTGGATGTACTCGCTCATCCGGCTGACGAAGTCCGGCTCCTCGGACACATAGACGCGCTCAATCATCGGCGCCATCTCCTTCACATGTCGGGCGATCCGCTCCTCCAGGGTGCCGCCGGACTTATCCTTGCCGCCGGTTGTTCCGCCGGCCGATTTGCTGTTCAGCCCGGCGCGCGATCCCGTCCGCGAACTGGGCAGTCCGTCAGCGCCCGCGGCTCCGCGCTGCAGCCGGTCGCCGGCGTCGATCCGTTTGTTGACGGCGACGTAGGCGTTGCGGTCTGTCAGGATGACATAGACGTCACTCAATCCTTCCGCTTTCCGGATTCGCTCGGCGATGTCCTGGCTCGCTTCCATCCGGTAGTTCTGATGGTTTCCGATCAGATTGTTGCTGTTGAGCCGGCGGCCGTACACCCGGTTCTGCTCGTTCAGCTGGTCGTTCGCGAATCGCCGGTCGATGACGAGATTGCCGTTGCCGTCCTTGAGGATTCTTTTCTCCTTGATGTTGCGATTGCCGACATCGCCCTGCGTCTCCGCGCAGCCGGCGAACATCAAGGCGCCGACGGCCAGCACGGCGATTGCCGCTGCCCTTCGCTTCATGCCGCGAACCTCCCCTTCGAAGCATTCGATGCCATCGCCGTTAGCGTTCGCCGCGGCATCGAATCCTATTCGGGAGAGAGCAACCCGCATCAACCTTCCGGTACGATGAGCACCCAATCCTCGCTCCGGCCGCGTTCAGGCCTTTCAGATCAGCCGCGACATCCACATATGGTCCCGACGGCGTGTAGACGACGGAGCATCCGTCGCCCCTCGCCGCAACCTGTCGGTTATACCCCTCAAAATTGCCGGCGAGCACATCGGCGTCCGGTGTGAACCCCGCCGGCGCATACCGTTCGCCGAACGCGCGCAGCCAGCGCATCTGCTCCGCGCCCGGCCGCCGGAGCGCGTCCCGCCAGCTCATCACAATATAGTTGCCCGGATTGCCGTGCGAACCCGCACCGGCCATCGGACCGTCCGCCATCGCCCAGACGGAATGATGGCCGTACGTGTGGCCGCAGGCGCCCGACAGCAGCGCGTAATAGGCGGCCTTGCGCACATCGGCGGCGTCGAAATAGCCGTTCGCCGCCTTGAACCCGATCGGATGGTCCTCATAGCAAGGCTCGGCGTCCAGCACCGGCTTCACCGGCTCCCGCCCGTAATCCACCAGCACGCGGGCATCACTCGAGATTATCGCTTCGCCGTGGCCGGACTGGATCATGTTGAAATCGAGCCACGGCTCGTCATGCAGCTGCCGCGAAGACGAGTCGCCGCCGAGCACCCAGACGATGTTCGGAGCATCCCGGTACCGCTCGCCCAGCCAGCGGCCGTAGCGCCATGCATTGTCCGGCGTGAAAATCTCCGGCCCTTTCCCCCAGGCTTTATTGAACTTGTCTCCCCAGGTCGGCAAGAGCGCAATGTACAGGTCAAGCGATTCCGCCAGCCGGATGATCGCATCGACATGGTCCCAATAGGAATTCGGACCGTCCGTGTCGGGCTGTCCCGGATCGGGCAATCCGTTCGCACCGGTCTTGAGCGGCAGCCTTCCGTAAGCATTTGCGGTCGTCACGCCTTCGAATTCTGCCAGCACAACGGCCTGAATAACCGTGAACTGCTGTCCGGACCGCGTGCGCAAATAATGTTCGGCGTCCTCGATCGTGAGCCGGTGGAACAGCTCCCACGCCGTATCCCCCAGCCAGAAAAAAGGCCGTCCGTCCTCCAATGCCAAATGCCTTCCGCCGTTGCCGATCCGAAGCCTTTGCATCACCATCTCCGTGCACCCCCGGCAATTCAAGTGTTCAAACACCTTAAAGCGGAAAGCCGCGCACAGGGAGTCGCGCGCGGCGCAAATCCTCCCGCAGCGGAGACCGGAAATGCGGCCGAATGCCGCATTCCGAACCTAACGCCACCTTACCGCTATGGAAGGATATTGTCCAGATGACAATGATAAGATTTTGTTCACATTTCTCAGAAACATCCGATTATTCGGATGAACCGACGATGATCACATGGACATCGCCCGGCCCGTGCACGCCGATCGTCAGATCGTTCTCGATGTCGGCCGAGCGGCTCGGGCCGGAGACAAGATGAACGCCCGCCGGCATAGCGCTCCGTCCGCCCTCGTCGAACTCGGCGAAAATTTCGCCCAGCCGCGTGCGGATCCGGTCAGCCGGCAGCACGATGAACAGCACGGGCGGCAGCAGGCTGACGGCCCGGCCGCGCTCCTTGGAGGAGAGGAGCGCGACGGTGCCCGTGTACGCCGCGGCGCAGTCGGCGAGCACAACGCCCGCGTCCGCGCCGGCGGCCTCCGCGATCCAATCCGTGGCCGGATCGCGGTTCCAGACGCTTAAGCACGCGTCCGGCATCGCGCTGTCCAGCGCCAGGCCGGCGAGTTCGGGCGCATCCTGCAGGAGCAGGCTGGATGCGCCACGCTCTGCCGCCCGCTCCGCAATGTAGCGCGATGCCGCGTGCAGGTCGGGCACGCTGGCGACATGGCCGCCGGCCGCCCGGAAATTGGCGGCGAACCGCTCGCGGCGCTCCTCCGGCGGCAGCGCGAACGCGTGCCAGAAATCCGGCGCGCCGCGAAGCGCCCGGCCCGCCGGCGCCGTCCGCGGCGGATGGCCCAGCTTCGCCGCGATATGCCCGAGCATGGCGCGCTGGTCGTCCGGCATCGGCACCTGCTCCGGCGAAGCCGCCTGAGCCTGAACCCGCGCCGGAGCCTGCGCCTGCGCCTGCGTCTGCGCCCCGGTCTGCGCGGCCTGACCGGACGCCGCATGACCGTGCGCCGCGCCTCCGGCCGCGTGACCGCCCCCCGCGCGCTCCGCCATGACCGCGCGCAGCCGCTCCTCCACGGCCGGGTCAAGCGGCTTCGCACCACCCGTATTCAGCTTCTTCCACCGGTCGCGGAACGACTCTTGCGGCAGCATCGGCAGCGCCCGATGCTTGATCCACCCGTCCAGCGGACCGATCCGCGCGCGGATCTCGCCGCCTTTCCCGGCGAACCGCTGGCCGAACCGCGCCAGCTTCAGTGCGGCGGAGAGCCGCCCCGGCTTCGCCATCGTGAGGCCGTATGCCTTCATCGCCGCCGCCTCGCCCGCGCTGCGGTGCGGGCTTTCCGCCTTGCGCCGCCGCAGGTAGACGAGCATGTCGTGCAGCGGAATTTTCACCGGGCAGGCTTCCCAGCATGCGCCGCACAGACTGGAAGCGTTCGCGATGTCGTCCCATTCCGCGACATTCTTCTTAAGCGCCGGCGTCAGCACCGCGCCGATCGGCCCGCTGTACGTGCTGCCGTAGGCGTGGCCGCCGATGTGCCGATAGACCGGGCACACATTGAGGCAGGCGCCGCAGCGGATGCAGTTCAAGAGCTCCTGGAACTCCGGATCGCCAAGCTGGTTCGACCGGCCGTTGTCGACAATGACGATGTGCAGTTCCTCCGGCCCGTCGCCGTCCCCCGGCCGCCGCGGGCCGCTGATGCCGGACAGGTAGACGGTCAGCTTCTGGCCGGTCGCCGAGCGCGGCAGCAGCGTCGCCATCACCTCGAGATCCGCCCAGGACGGCACGATCCGTTCCATCCCCATCAACGTGATCTGCACCTTCGGCACGGTCGACACCATCCGCGCGTTCCCTTCATTCTCGAAAATGCAGATCGAGCCCGTCTCGGCCACCGCGAAATTGCAGCCGGTCATGCCGATATCCGCTCCGAGAAACTCTTCCCGCAGCCGCTTGCGCGCAAATCCCGCCAGCACCTTCGTGTCGGGCGGCAATTTCTCTCCCGCTTCTTCCGACAGCACTTCCGCGATCTGCGCCTTGTTCTTGTGGATGGCCGGAATGATGATGTGCGACGGCGCCTCTCCCGCGAGCTGGATGATGTATTCGCCGAGGTCCGTCTCGATCGCCTTGACGCCCATCTCCCTCAGCGCCTGGTTTAAGTGCAGTTCCTCGGTCACCATCGACTTCGACTTGACGACGGTCTTCGCCTGAACGCGGCGCGCGATGGTCTGCACGATGCGCACCGCCTCATCCGCCGTCCGGGCAAAATGCACCTGCGCGCCGTTCGCCCTTGCGTTCTCCGCGAACAGATTCAGATAATAGTCCAGATGCGCGATCGTATGCAGCCGGATCTGCCGGCCGCGCTCGCGCCATGCTTCCCAGTTGCCGTGCTCCCCGGCCGCCTGCTGCCGGCCCGCGCGCAGCCGCTCCGTCGTAAAGCGGACGGCCTGGCGGAGAAAATCATCCTCCAGCGCCGCTTCCGCCCTTTCCTTCACCGTACCATGGGAATCCAGGCTCATGCGCGCTCCACCCCCTCGGCGAGCAATTCCGCCAGATGCATGACGCGGACGTTCGCTCCCTGGCGGCGGAGGCGCCCGCCGATGTTCATCAGGCACCCCATGTCGAGACCGGTCAGCACTTCCGCTTCCGTCTCCGTGACATGCTCCGCTTTCTCGGCGACCATCGCGCCGGAGATGTCCGCCATCTTCACGGCGAAGGTGCCGCCGAAACCGCAGCAGTCCTCGGCCATCGGCAGCGGCACGAACGTGAGGCCCCGCACCGCGGAGAGCAGCTCAAGCGGCTCGTCCTTCACGCCGAGCAGCCGGCTGCCGTGGCAGGACGGATGGTACGTCACCTTGTGCGGAAAATAAGCCCCGACATCGCGCACGCCGAGCACCTGGACGAGAAACTGCGTAAATTCGTACGTCTTCGCCGCGAGCCGCTCCGCCTGCTCCAGGCGCTTCGGATCGTCCTTGAACAGCTCCCGGTAATGGTGGAACATATAAACGCATGAACCCGACGGCGCGATGACGAAGTCGCTGTCTTCAAATGCGTCCAGCATGTTGCCGGCCGCCGCGCGGGCATCCGCCCAGTAGCCCGAGTTGAACGCCGGCTGGCCGCAGCACGTCTGGCCTTCCGGAAATTCGACCCGCACCCCCTGCCGCTCCAGCAGCCGGACCATCGCCTCGCCGACGCCCGGGAACATGGCGTCACAGATACACGTAATGAACAGTGAGATTTTCAATAAACGCACCTCCCGGCTATACGGCAATGACCTCGATGCCGAGCGCGCGGTACGATTCGGCCGTCGCCTCGTCGAGCCCGCGGTCCGTAATGATCGTATTCACGGCGCCCAGATCGAGCGCCCGCGCGAAAGCCTGCACGCCGAATTTGCTGGCGTCCGCGAGCAGAATCACATGGTCCGCGATTTCGGCCATCTTCCGCTTGATCTGCGCCTGAAGGCCGGTCGATTCGCTGATGCCGCGTTCGGGATGGATGCCTTTGCAGGACAGGAACGCTTTCTCGACATGGAAATCGTCCAGCGCCCGCTCGGCGAGCGGGCCGACGAACGACAGCGAGCGGTGCGACATCAGGCCGCCCGTCGACAGCACCTCGATCCGCTCCTTGCTGCCGAGTTCCGCCGCCGCCTTGACCGAGTTCGTCAGCACCGTCAGCGGCATGTCCGGCAGAATGCGCGCCACGTACCAGGCCGTCGAGCTGCCGTCCAGCAGGATGCGCTCGCCCGGACGAATATGCTTCACCGCTTCCTCCGCGATCCGCCGCTTCTCCTCGGCATGCGTGATTTCGCGCTCGTAGTACGGAATTTCCTGCGGTCCGCCGGACAGATCCGCATCCCGCACACTGACGGCGCCGCCGTGCGACCGCCGGAGCCGGCCCGCTTCCTCGAGCCGGTCGAGATCCCGGCGGATCGTCTCCTCCGTCACGCCGCACAGTTCCGCCAGTTCGGAGAC
This sequence comes from Thermobacillus composti KWC4, assembly GCF_000227705.2. Classification (GTDB taxonomy): domain Bacteria; phylum Bacillota; class Bacilli; order Paenibacillales; family Paenibacillaceae; genus Thermobacillus; species Thermobacillus xylanilyticus. The sequence goes on along the minus strand of NC_019897.1, from coordinate 1,325,143 downwards.
GCGCGCGCTGCCGCGCTCGTTCACCACCCGCACGATAAATTCCTGCCGTTCCGCAGCCAGCATGGTCTTCACCATCCCTGTAGATTCCGTCAGCCCGCCGCGCCGCTCCCCCACAGGGCAGCGCAGCGTCCGTACGCTTCCTCCCAGGCGGCCGCCGATCCCGGTTCGGGCTCGTACACCGTCACGGGGAAGGAATCCCGGATCACCTTTCTCGCCTCGCGGATGTCCGCGAGATCTCCCGACGCGATCCATTGTACCGCAAGATTGCCGATCGCGCTTCCCTCAGCCGGACCCGCCCAGACGGGGCGGCCGATCGCGTTCGCCGTCCATTGGCAGAGCAGCTTGTTCTGAATGCCGCCGCCGACCATGTGCAGCTTGTCGAACTTCCGGCCGGACAACCGCTCGGTCTGTTCGAGGATGTGACGATACTTGAGCGCGAGGCTCTCGAGGACGCAGCGCGTGATCGCGCCGTCCGTCTCCGGCGCCGCCTGGCCCGTGCGGGTCGCGTACGCCCTCACCCGCTCCGGCATGCCGCCGGGCGGAAGAAACGACGGATCGTCGGGATCGATCAGCGCGGCGAACGGTTTCGCCGCCTCGGCCCGCGCAAGCAGCTCGGCATGGGAGACCTCCCGGCCTTCCCGCTTCCAGGTGCGGCGGCATTCCTCGAGAATCCAGAGCCCCATGATGTTTTTCAGCAGCCGATAGGTGCCGAAGACGCCGCCTTCGTTCGTGAAATTGAGTTCCCGGGCTTCCTCCGTGAGCACCGGCTGCGGCACTTCCGTGCCGAGCAGCGACCAGGTGCCGCAGCTGAGGTAGGCGAACGAATCGCTCTCCGCCGGCACGGCCGCCACCGCCGAGCCGGTGTCGTGCTCGGCAACCGCGACGACGCGGATCGGGCCGAGTCCGAGCTCCGACTGCACGCTGCCCCGAAGCTCCCCCGCGGCGGCGCCGGGCATGAGCACGGGACCGAACCAGCCCCGCGGAATGCCGATCGCCTCGAGCAGCCGATCATCCCAATCGCCCTTCACCGGATTGTAGAGCTGCGTCGTCGTCGCGTTCGTGAACTCGTTCGCCGCCTCGCCGGTCAGGAAGTACCGGATGAGATCGGGAATCATCAGGAACCGGCGCGCTTCGCGCAGCGCGGGATGATCCGCTTCCTTCATCGCGAGGAGCTGGTAGATCGTATTAAATGGAAGGAACTGGATACCGGTCCGCACGAATATTTCGTCCGCACCGACCTTCTCGAAAAGCCGCTCCATCATCCCGTCGGTCCGGCTGTCCCGGTAATGGTACGGGTTGCCGAGCAGCTCGCCGCTCGCGTCAAGCAGGCCGTAGTCGACCGCCCACGAATCGATCCCGATGCCGCGGATGTCCTCGCCCCGCCGTCCGGCGATCAGCATGCCCTGCTTGATCTCGTGGTACAGGCGGAGAATGTCCCAGTGGAGCCGGCCGCCCACGGCAACCGGATCGTTCGGAAAGCGGTGGATCTCCTCCGCCGTGATCCGGCTGTCCGTCAGCCGGCCGAGCAGCGCCCGGCCGCTTCCGGCGCCGAGATCGAACGCCAGCACCGCCATGCCGCATCCGCCTCCTTATCCGTTGCGCTTCGCCAGCACGTCCCGCTCGTACGCCCGGACTTCGTCAAGCCACGTCTCGCGCACGGGCACGCCCGATTTCGCGCAATAGTAGTCCCACACCGCTCCGAACGGATACGTCTTGAATTCTTCCGTCAGCGCAAGCCGCGTCGTGTAATCGCCTTCGAGCTCGGCCTGTTTCAGCCGGTCCGCCGGCTCCAGCATCGCCCTGAGCAGCGCTTTCAGCGTGCTGCGCGTGCCGATGACCCAGGCGGCCACGCGGTTGATGCTCGCATCGAAGAAATCCAGCCCGATATGCGTCCGATCGAGCAGGCCGCAGCGGACGAGCTCCCGGGCGATCTCCTGCGTCTCGTCGTCGAGGATGACGACGTGGTCGCTGTCCCAGCGCATCGGCCGGCTCACATGGAGCAGCAGGCCGCTGGTGAACAGCGAGAGCGCCGACATTTTGCCCGCGATGCTCTCGGTCGGGTGGAAATGGCCCGCGTCGAGGCAGAGCAGCGTCCCTTTCTGGATGGCGTATCCCATGTAAAATTCGTGCGATCCGACGACGTATGCCTCGGAACCGATGCCGAACAGCTTGCTCTCCACCGCATCCAGGTGAACCGCGGGATCGATCTTCTCCGCGAACACCTCATCCAGCGCTTCCTTCAGCCGGATGCGCGGAGCGAGCCGGTCGGCCGGCGCGTCCTTGAACCCGTCCGGAATCCAGACGTTCGTGACGCAAGTCTGCCCGAGTTGTTCGCCGAAATACGCGCCGATCTTGCGCGAAGCCTTGCAGTGGTCGATCCAGAATCGGCGGACAGCCGGATCGGGATGGCTCAGCGTGAAGCCGTCGGACGCTTTCGGATGGGAGAAGCACGTCGGGTTGAAGTCGAGGCCGAGCCCCTGATCCTTCGCCCAATCGACCCAGCTCTGAAAATGCCGCGGCTCAAGCGCATCCAGATCCACTTTCTCGTCGGTGTCGGCGTAAATGGCGTGGAGGTTCACCTTGTGTTTGCCGGGAATGAGCGACAGCGCCTTCTCGAGGTCGGCGCGCAGTTCGTCCGCCGTCCGCGCCGCTCCCGGATAGTTGCCGGTGACGGCCAGGCCGCCGCCCAGCTCGCCCCCGCGGAAGAGGAACCCTTGCACGTCGTCGCCCTGCCAGCAGTGCACGGAAATTTTGATCGACTGAAGGCGCTCGATGGCCTTGTCCGTATCGATCCCGTGCGCCGCGTAGAGCGCCCTGGCCGCTTCATATGCTTGCTCGATGTTTCGTTCCATTCGCCGCTCCTCCTTATTTTACCGGGTAAGCCATGACCGACATCAGCGCGTTCTCCGCCTGTGTCGCATCCATCCTGCTGTACTGCACGACGACCGGAATGTCGCTGCGGACCTCGATCGCGTACGGAACGCCCGCCGGAATCTGCTCGCCGTCCTTGACGAGCGAGCTCGTGCGGATGTGCTTCGTACGGCGCCCCGGCACGACATACGGGATATCTTCGATCGGATCACGGTCCTCGAAATAGATCGTGAACTTGAGCAGCGCTTCCACGGACGATCCGTTCAGCACGCAGACCGATTCGTGGCTGACCAGCGCGCCGCTGCTCGTCTCCGGAATATAGCCGTCCGGAATGATCCAGTGGGTGTGGCCGAAAGCTTTGTACATGGATTCGCCCTCCCTTTCAATTTGGAAGTTGATTCGTCCAATGCACAAAAGATCAGCGGGTGAACGCCGCCGGCACGCCGCCGTCGACGGTCAGCATGCACCCCGTCGTCTTCGCCGCCTTCGACGAAGCGAAGAACGCGATCGCTTCGGCGATGTCGCGCGGGTAGATGTTCACGAGCAGCGTCGTACGCTTGCGGTAATACTCTTCAAGCTGGTCGGGCTCGATGCCGTACGCGGCCGCCCGCTCGTTCCGCCACGCGCTGTTCCAGATCGCGGAGCCCTGCAGCACCGCGTCCGGCAGCACGCTGTTCACGCGAATGCCAAGCGGTCCGCCTTCGGCGGCGATGCAGCGGGCGAGGTGGACTTCAAGCGCCTTGGCCGCGCTGTAGGCGGTGGCGTTTTTGCCGGCGTAGACCGAGTTTTTCGACCCGACGAAAATCATGCTGCCGCCCGTGTTCTGCTCCTTCATGACTTTAAACGCCTCGCGCGCGACAAGGAAATAGCCGGTGCCGAGCACGTTCATGTTCAGGTTCCATTCGTCGAGCGACGTTTCTTCGAACGGGCTGGACGTGGCGAGTCCCGCGTTGTTCACGAGAATGTCGACACCGCCGTAGTAGAGCGCGGCTTCCTTGTAAGCGGCCTGCACTTCCGACTCTTTGGTGACGTCCATCTTCACGGCCAGCGCCCGGCCTTCTCCGTACTTCGCGTTAAGCTCCTCGGCCACCTTCTGCGCGCCCTCGAGGTTGAGATCGGCGAGCACGACATGCGCGCCTTCCGCCGCCAGCCGCCGCGCCGTCTCGCTGCCGATGCCGCCGGCGCCGCCCGTGATGAACGCGACCTGGCGGGAAAATTCCGCTTCCGGCGGAGCGAGCGTCAGCTTGTAAAGTTCAAGCGGCCAGTATTCGACGTTGTACGATTCGTTCTCGCTGAGCGACACGAACTTGCCGAGCGCCGCGGCGCCCCGCATGACGGCGATCGCGCGATGATAGAGCGCGCCGCTGACGTTCGCCATCGCCTTGCTCTTGCCGGTGTTGATCATGCCGACGCCCGGAATCAGGATGACGCGCGGCGCCGCTTCGAACATGACGTCGCCTTCATTCTTGTTGCGCTCGAAGTAGGCTTTGTACTGCTCCTTGTAGGCGGCGATGCCGTCGATCAGTTTCTGCTTGAGGCCTTCGACATCGTTCGCGTCCGGCGTCCAGTCGACGAAGAGCGGCACAACTTTCGTGTGAACGAGATGGTCCGGGCAGGCGGCGCCGACCTGGGACAGCTCGGGCGCGTCCGCCCCGCCGACGAACGTGAGCACATCGTCTTCATCGTCGAACGCGAGAATCATCTTCTTGTCGCCGCTCACCGCGCCGCGCACGGCCGGCATCACTTCCGCGGCGATCTTGCGGCGCGTCTCCGCCGGCAGCGGCGCGTGCTTCTGCCCCCCGAACAACTTCGCGTTGTCGACGCGCGCTTCGATGTACGCCTCCGCCTCGTTGATGATGCGGATCGTCTGCTCGTAGCACGCCTCCGCCGTTTCGCCCCACGTGACAAGGCCGTGCTTCTCCATCAGGACGAGCTCGGCCTTCGGGTTGGCGAGCACGCCTTCGGCGATCATTTTCGAGAGCTTGAAGCCCGGGCGGATGTACGGCACCCAGACGAACCGGTCGCCGAAAATCTCTTCCGCGATCTGCCGGCCGTTGTCCGCGCAGCAGATGCTGATGATCGCGTCCGGATGCGTATGGTCGACATGCTTGAACGGCAGGAATGCGTGCAGCAGCGTCTCGATCGATGCGCGCGGATGTTTCGCGTCGATCATGCAGTGTGCGAGGTACGCGACCATCTCCTCGTCGGACATGTCATCCCGCTCGAACAGCGGATGGATGTCATCCATGCGCAGGCCGGTGAAGTTGTGCGCCTTCATCGTCGCGAGGTCGGAGCCGCTTCCTTTGACGTACATGACTTTGACGTCACGGCCGCGGAAATCTTTCACGATCATTTTGCTGGACGTGTTGCCGCCGCCCCAGTTGCAGACGCGCCGGTCGCGGCCGAGCAGGTTCGAGCGATAGACAAGTTCTTCGAGGCCGCCCTTCAGCTGCGACGCCGCGGACGGGTCCCACAAGTTTTGCACCATCGTTGCCATTCCCTCCGAAACGGATGTTGGTTTTCTTCTGATTTCATACTATCATTTTTGTTTATCTTTGTATAGATTTATTTTTCTTTGTTTTCTTGGGGATAAAGATGACTGGAATAGCCATGCGCGTGGCTGATGAAATGCGGGGCCGTGGTACTTGTTCGCGGACTTTAAAAAGGTGCTCTCCGGTTCCTTTTCGTCCATATCCCCGTCGCTCAACAAGAGGGAATGCAAGAGGAACATCATGAAGACCGCAAGAAGATCAGGAAGCTCGTGCCGGGCAAATGTTGAGTAATCGCCAGGCCGTGATGGCAGTTATTGTGAAGCAACCGTTGAGTTGAACCATGATCGGAAGATGTTCACTGAACCAAATGCGATTCTATGTGCACAACCGACAGTAGACAGAAGGTTGGCAAATACTAAGGCGTTCAGCCGGCGGTTGAGAAGAGTACGGTGAACAGTCAACTTTAATCTCTCGGTAATAAGAAAGCGCTTGCAACTGTACAGACGATTGACAGAAAATCGAGAGTCCATCGCGCGGAAAGCCTTATGCCAGAGAAATGACATTTAAGACGCCTGCGGCAGCAATCGGGCGGCAAGCGCCTTCAATTCGGCAATCATCCGGCGCGTATTCCGGTATGTGTCCCAGTCCGGGCGGCCGGGCACGGGACGGTCCCTCAACTGTTTTCGGGTCGGTGCGCCGGAAGCGGCGGCCAAATGCAGCAAGTGCCGTTCCGCATTCTGTCCCCGGCTGGATTGATTGAAGCGATAGGCATACTCATTCAAATAAGCTTGCCGATACTTGGCTCCTACGCCCCGGTGTACGGAATTGATGCCGCAACCGATGTCCATGGCGATTTTCCACAGAGAAAAAACGCGTGTCCGTCCCAGTGTGTCGGTGCGCAAATCGACTGCGGACCGGCTTCGGTCCACATGTTTATCGATAAAGCGGAGCGCGCCTTGGGGTGTGATCTTCCATTGGTAGGTGTCCCCGCCTGTGTCCTGCATCAGCTTGATCCCCAGCACATGTCCATCGGGGCCGCCTTCCATGCTGCCGCCGATCACGAAAGGATGTTCGCGATCGCTGAGGTTCCTCACCCACGGCAAGGGTCGGGGACCGGCGTTGCCGAGTTGAAGCCGGACGAGCCCGGTCAGTCGGTCAAGCTCTTCGTGGCGGGACATGGCGCTGCGCAGCTTGTGCAGCATGAGCCAAGCCGTCTTGTAGGTCACGCGGATCTGGTCGGCAAGCGCGGCGGCGCTTATCGGCCGGGAAGAGATGAGCGCGATGGCGGTGAACCATTTTCGCAGGGGGACGCGGCTTCTCTCCATGACGGTGCCGGAAATGAGCGAGCATTGACGGCGGCAAGATGCGCAGGCGAACAGCGGGAGCCGACGTCCGGATATGCGATAATGTGCCGTGCTGCCGCATCCCGGGCACCGGAAACCGCCGGGCCAGCGCGCTTGCATCAGGAGATCGGCGCATTTCTGTTCCGAATATTGAAGGAAACGAAGAGCTGTCTCGTTCGAAAACATGTCCGCTCCCCCTCCGTTTTTCCGGGTTGTCTTTATTTTATCGAACAAATGTTCTTATTTCAATGAAAAAATGGTTGATACATCCATGGAATTTAATTGACGTGATTCCCCTGTTTGAGAAGTTCGCCAGAGCGGTTGAGGGGAGGGTTTGGCGGTACCGAAAGGCGGTCAAGGCTGCTGATTGAAAGGGATATGGGGCACCAGGGGGCAGTTGCAGCCCATTCCGCTGAGCGAGCGGGATATGGTTAAAATGCGGCTGGATGATGGATTAGAGACAAGTTGAACAAAGGGGATATGGTCAAAATGCGGCAGAAAGGGACGGTTAAAGCGATTTGAGCGAAGGGGATATGGACGAAAAGGCAGCGAAAGGTATAGGAAAATACGTTCTAAAATGGCGGTTGACCGAAACCGTGCCGACATGCGCGAAGGGAATATGAACTGACCAACGGCAGCCGTATGGAAAACCGCCCCCACCAACAACGGACCGGTGCGCTTGTAATCAGCGCACCGGCCGGCATGCCATGTCAGTCAACCCGATCCATCGCCATGCACGCCCAGACGAACGTGCCGACGCCGTGCAGGTCGTTCCGGCTTACCGGGCGCGCGATGTAGTGGGCGTAGTCGCCGACGCCGGTGCCGATGCAGATGTCCGGCAGGACGAGCCGCCCCTCTGCATCCCATTCGACCCGTGCCGTGATTCCGGCGAATCCTCGCCGGGCGGCCTCGAGCAGCGCCGGGTCCGCCGCGCCGGCGCGGACGGCCTCCGCGATCGAATACACGTACAGGCTGCTGCACGACAGTTCGAGCCAGTTGTCCGGCCGATCGCCCTTGTCGACGACTTGATGCCACAGGCCGCTCCCGGCATCCTGGTAATGCACCAACGCTTCCGCCAGCGCGCCGAGCTTCGCCGCGAGATCCTCCCGCGCCGGATGGCCCTCCGGCAGCTCCGCGCGGATCTCCGCCAGCGCGACGCCGTACCAGCCGAGCGCCCGGCCCCACACTTCCGGCGCCATCCCGGTCGCCGGATCGGCCCACGGCGCGCGCCGGCTCTCGTCCCAGGCATGGACGAGCAGCCCGTCCGGGCGCAGCGTGCCCCGGCGCATCAGCCGCTCCTGATGGAGCGCCATGTCCACGAGCTCCGGCTCCCCGTACCTTGCGGCATACCGCGCCGCGAACACGCCGCCCATGTACAGTCCGTCCAGCCACATCTGGTACGGATAATGGTCTTTATGCCAGAAGCCGCCTTCGCGCGTCCGGTTGAACGTGTTGAACAATGCGCGCAGCTTGCGCGCCGCCTCGCGATAACGCGAATCTCCGGTCGCATCCTCGAGCGTAAAGAGGAGAAGGCCGGCTTGAATGGCGTCCAGTTCCCCTTTGGCGACCACCACGTTGCCCAGTTCGTCAACCAGATGGTCAACGTACCGCTTCGTATAATCAAAATACCGCACATCTCCCGTCCGCTCCCACACCTGCACGGCGCCCGTCAGAAAGACGCCCTGGTGGTAATGCCATTTGCCGGCGGGGGGCAGCTCCTCCGGCGTGTACGCGGCCATGACGGCATCGCACGCCGCCTTCGCCCAGTCGATCGGTGCACCCGGTGTCATGCTCATGCGCAACCTCCCCCTTTCAGCCCTTCAGCCCGCTCGTATGAATGCCTTCCACGATGTACCGCTGGAACGCGAAAAACGCGGCGCACACCGGGATGAGACTCAGCGTCGACATCGCGAACAGCGCCCCCCAGTCCGTCACGTTGTCGGGGTCGGAGAACATTTTGATCGCAAGCGACACCGTATAGAGCGACACCTTGTTCAGGTAGAGCAGCGGCGCGAGAAAATCGTCCCAACGCCAATAGAACGAGAAGATGACGCATGTCATCATCGCCGGCAGGATGAGCGGCAGAATGATGCGCACGAACGTCGTGAACTTGTTGCAGCCGTCGATCTCCGCCGCCTCGTCCAGATCGTACGGAATCGAACGGATGAACTGCATCATCAGGAAGACGAAGAACGGCGTGCCGAAGAACGTCGGAATGATCAGCGGCAGATACGTGTTGATCCACCCGAACTGGTTGAACAAAATGTACTGCGGCACCATGACGATCTCGTACGGGAGCAGCATCGTCAGCATCATGCAGACGAACCACAGGTTGCGCCCGCGGAAACGGATGCGGGAGAAGCCGAACGCGATGACCGCCGACGACAGGACGCTGCCGATCGTCGAGATGCCGACGACCAGGAACGTGTTCTTGAAGAACGTCGTGAACGTGACGCCGGCGACGCCTTTCCATCCGTTGATGTAGTTGTCGAAGTTCCACTGGTTCGGAATGAGGGAAGCGGCGTCCACGAACACGGACGAGCTTTCCTTGAAGGAACTCGCGACCATCCAGGCGACCGGGTACAGCATGGAGACGGTCAGCGCGAGCAGGATGGCGTGCGATATGACGGGAATGCGCCGAAGTCTCATCATCAGCGGTCCCCCTTCGATTCATAGTGCACCCAATACTCCGAACTTTTGAAAATAAGCGCCGTCAGCAGACCCACGATCACAAGCAGCACCCACGCCATGCCGGACGCGTAACCCATATCGAAGAATGTGAACGCATTCTGGAACAGGTAGAGCACGTACATGAGCGTTGCGCCGAGCGGCCGGCCGTCGCCGAAGATGACATATGCCGGCGTGAACGCCAGAAAGCCGTTGATGAGCTGGATGACGACATTGAACAGAATGACCGGCGTGAGCAGCGGCAGCGTGATGCGGAAGAACATCGTGACGCTCCCCGCCCCGTCCACGCTCGCCGCCTCGTAGTAGTCGTTCGGGATGTTTTTGAGTCCGGCGAGAAAAATGAGCATCGACGAACCGAACTGCCAGCCGTACAGCAGAATGAGCGTCCAGATCGCATATTTCGGATCGCCGAGCCAGGAGACCCCGGACAGTCCAAGCCACTTCAGGATCGTGTTGATCGCGCCTTCGAGGCCGAAGAGCTGGCGCCACATGACGGCGACGGCGACGCTGCCGCCGATGATCGAAGGCAGGTACAGCACCGTCCGGTAGAACCCGGCGCCCCGGACGATCTTCGCGACCAGCATGGCAATCGCGAGCGCGACGATGAGCCGGAGCGGCACGGCCGTGAACGTATAGAAGAACGTGACGCGCAGCGAGTGCCAGAACTTCTCGTCCTTCGTGAACATCCGCTCGTAATGCTCCAGCCCGATCCACTCCGGCGGCCGGAGCATGTTATAGTCGGTGAACGACAGGTACAGCGTCATCGCGACCGGGATGACGGTCAGTCCGAAGAACCCGATGAGGAACGGCGAGATGAACGCGTACCCCGTCAAGTTGCGATAACCGCCCGCTTTGCGCGTTGCCAATTTTGCATCCGCCCTTTCCCCGTAATGTCCGCGTTGAAGAAAGCCGGCCCATCGGCGGCGCAGCTTCCCGCGCCGCCTCCGAACCGGCCGCAGATTCTACCGCTTGCGGGCCAGAATGTCCGCCGTCTGTTCGCGGAATTTCGCCGCGCCGTCTTCAGGCGACATTTCGGCGAACAGAATCCGGTCCTCGATATCGGTGCCGAGCAGGTTCAGCACTTCCGCGGATCCCACCGGATAGTTCGTATCGATCGGGCTGCTGTTGGCCGCCGCCAGATCAATGTAATCAAACATGTTTTTCTGCACCTCGTCGAGCTGCTTCGAGATCGCTTCGCGGATCTCCGCGTTGATCGGCACGCCGCGTTCGCCTTTCTGGATTTCCTCGACTTCGAGCGAGTTGACGAAGAAGTTGATGAACTTCGCCGCTTCTTCGGCGTTCTTCGAATCCTTCGCCACCGAGAAGAACATCGCCGGCTTCAGGAACAGCCCCTTCTCCGTGTTCGGGCCGGGCAGCACCGTCAGCTTGAGCGGACGGTTCGCCGCCTTCGCCAGGGCGACCACCTGGTTGGACCAGCGGACGTCAAACGGCGCCTTGCCATGCACGATCAGCTGGTCTTCCAGCGCGGAGTGCTGCTGCATGACGTCCAGCGACGGCATGACGCCTTCCTTGATCAACTCCACCTGCATGTTGAAGTAATCGATGAAAATTTGATCGTCGAAGCCGACGCCGGTGCCGTCGTCGCTGAAGAACTTCTGGTCGTTCTGACGGGCGTAATATTCAAGGATATTGTTCGCTTCGAGCGTCGGCGAGCCGTAGATGCCGAGATTTTGGTGCACCGTCCGGGCGATCGCCTTGAAGTCATCCCACGTCCAGCCGAGCGCGGGTTCCTGCGCGCCCGCCTGCTTGATCAGCTCGGGATCGTAGATGACCGTCAGCGCGTTCATGCCGAGCGGAATGCCGAGCAGCTTGCCGTCGACAACGCCGGATTCCATGATGCCCGCATCGAGCTTGCTCGTGTCGATGATGCCGCTCTCGACGAACGGATTCAGGTCGGCGAGCACGTCATTCTTCGCATATTGGGTCAAATATTCACCGAAGTTCATCTGCAGCACGTCCGGCGTGTTATTGCCCGCGACCATGGCGGAAAGCTTCTCCCAATAGCCGTCGAAGCCGGTGAACTCCGGTTCGATCGTGACATGCGGGTTCTGCTGCTGATACAGCTCAATGATCTTGAGCGTGTTGTCGTGCCGCGTCTGGCCGCCCCACCACAGCACTTTGAGCGTGACCGGTTTCGGAGCATCGCCTCCGCCGCTGCCCTCCGATCCGGAACCGGCGTTCGATCCGCCGCCGTTTTCCGACCGGCCGGCGGTGTTCGAATTCGCCGCATTCGTGCCGCCGTTGTCCGATTTGCCGCCGCAGGCGGACAGCACCGCCGCCAGCGCCAGCATGAGCGCGAGCAGCACGGTGAACATTCTTCTCCGCTTCATCGCCGTACGTTCCCCCTGACTTGAAAGTGTTTTCAATTCTCATTAAAAACGATCCGCTGCGGCGGCGATACGAAAGGTTCCGGTCTTCGTTGTTCAATATTCCGGGAAATGAACCTCCGTACTGCGGCAAAGCAGCGAAACCATTCGGCGTGTGCGCCCAAGCGGGTTCATTTTTCCGACCGGAGCCGTTCAATGTTCCGACGTCTTTCGCTTGAACTCCGTGGGCGTGAGGCCCGTATGCTTCTTGAACACCTGGCTGAAATATTGCGGATTGTTGCCGAAGCCGACCGCCTCGGCGATCGCGCCGATCCGCAGGCTGCTTTGACCGGACTCGGCGATGAGCCGCTTCGCGCGTTCGATGCGCGCGGCGAGCAGATAGTTGGAGAACCGCTCGCCCGTCTCCTTGCGGAACAGCCGGCCGAGATAGTCCGCGTTCATGAAGAACACTTCGCTCGCGAGTCTCCCGAGCGTCAGCGTCTCGTCGCCGAGCCGCTCCTGGATGCAGGCGATCATGCGGCGGACGAGCTCGCTCCGGTGCTGCAGGTTGGCGTCGTAATAGGAAGAAGCGATCTCGCGCGCGATGTCCAGGACGAACCGCTCCATCTGCCCGAGCGTCTCGGAGGCGAGGAACGACACCGCCCGCTCAAAATAGCCGGACAGCCGGTCCTGCGGCGCCTGGCGGATGAGCACCATGTACAGTTCGGCCAGATACGTCTTCGCGACCTGCACGTCCAGGCGCATGTCCTTCAGCCGCCGGAAACAGTCCGACAGGAGCGATTCGGCCTCGGCCGCGCTGCCGCTCCGCACGGCCCGCGCAAGTTCCTCGGCGTCGGGCAGATCGAGCATGTTCGCCGGCTGCGGCGTGTCCGCGCGCGTAATGATGCTGCCGCCGCCGAGATAGAAGCGGCCGGACAGGCTTTCGAGCGTCTCCTTGTACAGCCGCCGGAGACTGCCGACGTCCGCTTCGTCGCTGACGGCGGCGGTCGTCTCGATGCCGTAGTACGCCTGGTAGACGCGCTGCACGTTGCCGATCACCGGCATCAGCCGCTCGAGCGGCGCGGCATCGCACAGGACGGCGACGCGGTCGCCGATCGCGGCGTCGAGATGAACCGGCGCGCATTCGCCGATCAGTTCAGACGAGATGTTCTGCAGCGCGAAGAGCTGCTCATACTCCGGCGCGGACGCCGCGTCCGGCTCGAACAGGATGAGCCTGACCCGCGCGCCTTCCGCGGGAAGGCCGAAGATTGACCGGCAGCTCTCCCATTCCTTCATGCCGTACGTCTTGTTCGTCAGAAATTCTTTCAGCAGCTGCTGCCTGAGCTGCGGCTTCATCTTCTCGAACTGGGCGCGGATGCCCTGCGTGTACCGCTTGCGCTCTTCGGCGGCGCGCAGCTCCGCCACGACCCGGTCGAGCGTGTCCATGATTTCCTGCTCGCCGCAAGGCTTCAGCAGATAGTGCCGCACGCCGTACTGCATCGCCCGCTGCGCGTATTCGAATTCGTCGTATCCGGACAGGATGACGAACACGATGTCGGGATACGCTTCCCGGACGGCGGCGATCAGCTCCAGGCCGTTCATGTTCGGCATTTTCAAATCGGTGATGACGATGTCGGGCCGGATCTCGCGGATCATCTCCAGCGCTTCGGCGCCGTTCTTCGCCTTGCCGGCGAGCGCCGTGCCGTGACGCTCCCATTCGACGACGACGGCCAGCCCTTCGAGAATGATCCGCTCGTCGTCCACGAGCAGCACGCTATACATCGTTCTCCTCCTTCCGTCTGACCGGCATCCGGATCGTCACGGCCGTGCCGCCTTCCGGACGCCGCTGCACGATGAGGTCCGCGTTGTCGCCGAACAGAAGCTTCAACCGCTCCTCGATGTTGGCAAGGCCGATGCCGGAACCTTTCGGCTTCATGGTGCCCGCCTTGACCGCGGCGACGACTTCCTCGTCGATGCCCGGGCCGTCGTCGGTCACCCGGATCTCCATGCCGGATGCGGTCTCGCTGATGTCGACTTCGATCGTGCAGACGCTGTCCGTCTCCTCGAGCGCGTGCACGACGGCGTTTTCGACGAGCGGCTGGATCGTCAGCTTCGGGATGAGCGCATGCTGCAAAGCGTCGTCGCAGGTCATCAGAAACTCCAGACGGTCGCCGAACCGGAACTTCTGGATCGTGACGTAGTGCGATGTGATTTCGAGTTCGTCGGACAGCTTGACGAGCGCCTCCCGCTTGCTGATGATGGCGCGGAGCAGACGTCCGAGCGACTCGACGAGCAGCGAGATGCCGCGCTGCTTGTTGATGCGCGCCATCCAGGCGACCGTGTCGAGGGTGTTGTACAGGAAATGCGGGTTGATCTGGGCCTGGAGCGCGCGGTATTCCGTCTCGCGGATGAGGAGCTGTTTCTCGTAATTTTCGGAGATCAGCTCGTTGATTTTCTCGATCATGATGCGGAAATGGCGGTGGATTTCGCCCGTTTCGTCGCGGGACAGGTGCCGGTCCTCCGCCGACACCGGCAGCTCGAATCCGCCCTTCGGCACCTGCTTCATCTTCTCGATCAGCCGTTCGAGCGGACGGGTGATGCCGCGCGCCGCACGGCTCGCGATGATGAGGAAAAGCACGCTTATGGCGGCGTAGAACACGATCATGCCGCTGCGGATGGCCGCCGTCTTGCGGGCAATCCGGTCGAAGTCGATCATGTTGACGTGCAGAAACTCGCCGTCCCGCGAACGGTAGTAAGCGGTAAACCGCTTGCGGCCGTCGAATGCAAAAATCTCATAGCCCTTCATCCCGGCAAACCGCTGCTCCGCGTCCTCCAGCACGCGGCCGCCTTCGATGGCATGCAGCAGCTCGCCGTCCTTGAACACGAAGTAGAGCCGGTTGTCCGACAGATCGAGGAAGCGGTCGACGAGCGTCCGCATGTTGACGTAGATGACGAGCAGGCCCAGGTGGTCGAGCTGCAGGTTCTCCTTGTTCCGGATGAACCGCACGCTCGTCAGAAGGTCGTCGCCCGGCGCGCCCGGCAGCCACCGGTTCCCGCCGGCCGCCAGCTCGGCGTGCGCCGCAAGCTCCGACGCTTCTTCCTTCTGCCGCGGAATGTAGCCGGCGATCAGCTCGACGCCGGTCGCGTCGACGAGCCGGATCGAGGCGATGTAGGGCTGCTCCTGGGCGAGCACGACGAGCCGGTCCAACAGATCCGCCCGCCGTTGATACAGCTCGTAGCCGGGTTCCTGGGCCTTCACCTTGCGCAGATGTTCCTGGATGGTGCTGTCGGTCATGATGGAGAACGAAAGGTCCTCGATCTTCTTCAGCTCGTTGTCGATGGTCGTCGAGGCGAGATTGAGCACCTCGGCGGCCTCTTCGTACAGCTTCGTCTCATAGGCGGTCGCCGCCGTATGGAAAGCGACGAGGCCGGACGAAGCCGACAAGAGCGTGATCAGAAGAACGAGGACCAGCACTTTGTTCTTGATGAGCAGGTTGTCGTACAGCGAACGAAGCCGCATCGGTCTCCTCCCGGGTGTGCCGGATCCCGGCGTCTGTTGGCTTTATCTGTTCGACATCTGTTCGACGCCATTCCCCGAAAACCCTTTCAACGGAAGAAAATGGAGGCCGTTACCGTTGAGGCTGCGGCTCGGGCATGATGCCGAGCAGTTCGGCGATGCGCAGCGGACGGCCTTCCTTGACCGAACGCCAGACCGCTTCGCCCGTGGCGACGGCGTACGCGCCGTCGGCGCTGCCCGAGAGCATCGGGTAGTCGCGCGTCGGATCGGGACCGAGGAACAGGTCTTCGATCAGCGCCGGGTCGCCGCCGCCGTGCCCGCCCGGGCGCCGCACGACGTGGATCGTCTCCTTCGAGCCGAACATCGGGAAATAGTCGATCGTCTGCTCCGGCACGGGAAACGGAATGCGGGACAGCTCGTGGTATTCCTGCGTCTCGATTCGGCCCTTCGTCCCGTTGATCGCCAGCCGGTAGCCCTCAAACGGCGCCGAGAACAGCACGGAATAGCTGAGCATCGCGCCGCCGTCGTAGCGCACGGTCACCGCGTACGTGTCTTCGATCTTGATTTCGGAATCGTAGATGCACATGTCCGGACTGTATCCCGTATATTTGCCCGCGAGCGGCAGGGCGCCGATGTGGTCGTCCTTCGCGCTCACATCGTCCGTCCGCGTCGCCCAGCGGCGGTAGTAGGCGCACACGGAGCGCTCGTCGCAGGTCGTGCAGTGCCGCCCGTCCCTGCGGCTCGGGTTGAGCTCGCCCTCGGGGCCGAAGAAGTTGAGCGCGCCGTAGGCGAACACTTCGACCGGCCGCTGCCCCGTCCACCAGTTCACCAGGTCGAAATGGTGCGAGCTTTTGTGGATCGACAACCCGCCGGAAAACTCCCGCATCCGGTTCCAACGTTTGAAATAACTCGCGCCATGATAGGTGTCGATATACCAGTTCAGGTCGACCGAGACGACGCGGCCGATTTTGCCTTCCAGAATCATTTCCTTGATCCGCGTATGGATCGGGTTGTAGCGGTAGTTGAACGTGACGGTGACCTTGCCTTTGCTCGCCTTCTCCGCTTCGAGGATGCGCCGGCAGTCTTCCGCCGTCGTCGCCATCGGCTTCTCGGTGAAGACATCGAGGCCGTGCTCCAGCGCCTTCAGGATATAGCCCGCATGCGTGTCGTCGCGGCTCGCGACGATGACGACGTCCGGCTTCGTCTCTTCCACCATCCGGTCGAAATCGTCCGGCCCGTATTCGGACAGATCGGCACATTCAGGGTAGAGCTGCTTGCACACCCGATGGCGCAGCGGGTCGCTGTCGAGCAGCGCGACCGGTTTGTGGTTGCCGCGGAACGTCGTCAGCATCGGCTTCAGGAACATGCCCATGGCCCGGTTGCTTACGCCGCAGATGGCATATTTCTTCATGGATCAGGCACCTCCGGGGGGATGTTGAATTTGGATTTGTCATTCCCGCGTCCATGTACTAAGATGATAGCATCGAATAACAACGTTGGCATTGGCGGGAGGAAAACGCCATGGTCACGATCAAAGATATCGCGCAAGCGGCCGGCGTCAGCTTCTCGACCGTGTCGAAGGCGCTGCGGGACAGCCCGCTGGTCACGCCCGAGACGAAGCGGCGCATCATCGCCATCGCCCGCGAGATGGGCTATCAGCCGAACATCGCGGCCCGCCGTCTCGTATCGAAGCGCAGCGGCGCCGTCGGCGTCGTCTGGCCGTCCATTGAACGGACGGCGCTGTCTACGCTGATTACGCGCGTGGGTGACCGGCTCGAACGGCGGGGCACCGCCATGCTGCTGTCAATCGGCGGCATGGACGCGGCGTTCGCGACGTTCCGCAAGTTCCAGGTCGACGCCATCCTCGTCTTCGGCGGGATGGAAGGCGGCGCATCTCACATCCCCGATTCCGCCGGCATCCCGGTGCTGTCGTACGGCGCGGCGGGATACGCGCCGCTGCCGACCGTCGACGTCAACCGCGGCGCCGCGATCCGGCTGGCCGTCCGCCATCTGGCTTCGCTCGGCCACCGGCGCATCGCCTACATCGGCCGGCCGGAACGGTACGATCCGCTGCAAGCCGTGAAGATCGAGGCTTTCCTGGATGAGACCGGCGCACTTGGCATTGCCGCTCATGACGCGCCCGTCGCGGACGTGCAGGGCATGGAAGTGCACGACGGCTACGCTGCCGCGCGGGCCCTCTTCGCCGGCGGTCCGGGAGAATCCGGCGCGTCCCGGCGGCGTCCGACTGCCGTAGTCTGCGGCAGCTACGATCTGGCGCGCGGCGTCCTGCGCGCGGCCGCGGAAGCCGGGCTCGACGTTCCGTGGGCGCTGTCGGTCGCAAGCTACGACAACATTCCGCAGATGGCGGAGCTGGATGTGCCCGTGACGGCCGTGGGCGCGGACATCGACGCGATGGCGGAGCTCGTCGCCGACAGCCTGCTCCGGCTGGTCGAGCAGCCGGATGCGGTCGGAACGGTCACGCTCGAACCGTCGCTCGTCGTCCGCGTGTCCACCGCCCCGCCTCCCGCGGAAATTTGAGGGCTTGCGAGGCCCGTTCTTTACGCACTTAACGGACGGAGTCGAAGTCGAAGTACGCTTTCGCGTTTCGGTAGGAAATATTTTCGACAATGCCGCCGAGCATCTCCGGATCATCCGGCACTTCGCCGTTCTCCGCCCACTCGCCGATCAGGTTGCAGAGAATGCGGCGGAAATACTCGTGCCGCGTGTACGACAGGAAGCTGCGGGAGTCGGTCAGCATGCCGACGAACCGTCCGAGCAGTCCGAAATCGGCGAGCGTCTTGAGCTGGGCGATCATCCCTTCCTTCGTGTCGTTGAACCACCACGCCGAGCCGAACTGGATTTTGCCCGGGATGCCGCCGCCCTGGAAGTTGCCGATCATCGAGGCGACGATCGGGTTGTGGCCGGGATGGAGCGAATAGAGAATCGTCTTCGGCAGCGCGTTCTCCCGCTCGAGCGAATCGAGCAGCCGGGACAGCGGCCGGGCGATCGACGTGTCGCCGATCGAGTCGAAACCGGTGTCGGGCCCGAGCTCGGCCAGCCGGCGCGTGTTGTTGTTGCGCATCGCGTTCATGTGGTACTGCATCGCCCAGCCCCGCGCGGCGTACTCCCTGCCGAGGAAGATCAGCAGATGCGTCTTGTATTTCCGCTCCGCTTCTTCGCTTACCCGGCGGCCTTGAAGCGCTTCCGCGAAGGCTGCCGCCGCTTCCGCATCCGTCGCCTCTTCGCAGACGACGACATCGAGCGCATGGTCCGAGACGCGGCAGCCGACCTCATGGAAGAAGTCGATCCTCGCCTTCAGCGCGGCCAGCAGGTCGTCGTACGTCCGGATCGGGATGCCCGCCGCCTGCTCCAGCCTCCGCACATAGTCCGGAAATCCCGGCCGGTTCAGCTCGAGCGCCTTGTCCGGACGGAACGACGGCAGCACCTTCGTCCGGAACTGCGCATCCCCCTTGAGCTTCAGATGATATTCCAGCGAGTCGGCCGGATCATCGGTCGTGCAGATCACTTCGACGTTCGACTTCGTGATCAGCTCGCGCGCGCTCAGGCCCCCGTTCTGAATCTGCCGGTTCGCCCGCTCCCAGATTGAAGGCGCCGAGCGCTCGTCGAGCGGTTCGTCAATGCCGAAATACCGCTTGAGCTCCAGATGCGACCAATGGTAGAGCGGATTGCCGATCGCCTGCGGCAGCGTGCGGGCGTAGGCGAGAAACTTCTCGTAGCCGTCCGCGTCGCCGGTCACGTACCGCTCGTCGAAGCCGTTCGCCCGCATCGCCCGCCATTTGTAATGATCGCCGCCGAGCCATACTTCCGCCAGATTGCGGTATGTACGATTCTCCCAGATCTCCTGCGGACTCAAATGGCAGTGATAGTCGATGATCGGCATCGATTTCGCGTAATCATGATAAAGCCGCCTTGCCGTCTCGCTTCCGAGCAGAAAATCTTCGTCCATGAAATGTCTGGCCAATCGTTGTCCCGCCTTTCTTCTCTTTTGGGGTTTCCGTTTGGGATTCGCGGAGCCGGTTTCAAGTCCGGTCATCGCGCGGAATAACAACGTTGTTAATCCATCATATGCCGAATCGCGCCGGAGATCAATCACATTTTTGGGGCCGTCCCCGGGCGTTGCGGAACCACGAGCCGTTATTTCGCCGATAAGGCCCTTCGGCCGAAACCTGACGGAATTCAGCGCACGTGTTCGGCTGGCGCGCCGGCGCATTGAAGGCCGGAGCAGAACCGATAAAGGCGCCGAGTTCCGCAAGCATCCGCAAAATGTGCCGTTTGTCACAAACAGCGGTACTCCGTTCCATTGGCGGCCGACGGAACCGGCCTGGACACGGTTGCCATGGCTTACGGCCACCGTTCCGAGCCGGTATCGGCCACGCCGCGGCAGTCAAGCCATGCAGCCGTGCTTCCGCGCGGATGCAGCCTCGGCGCCGCTCCCGGCTCACGGCAGCCGCCGGAACCGGCCCCGCCGCTTGCGGCCGTGTCTCCGCGCGGATGCGGCCTCGACATCCGGCAAGCGGATCGGGGCCAACAATGCCCGTCACTTCCAATCTTGCCGCCACGGGCCGTCGGAGGGACCAGGCGCCGGTCCATGCGGCGGCGCGTTGCGGAGCGCCCGAATCTCATCGCGCAGCTCGCGCAGCAGCTGCGCGTTGTTGATCGCGTGCTTGACCGCGAAATAAATGACCATATACACGATCAGCAGCGCGAGCGCCCAATACAGCAAAACCGCGAAGAAGCCGCCCCACACGAATTGATACGCCATCTGTCTCTACCACCCGATATCCGATAATAAACAGAATGGAAACGCCATTCTTCCTGATCTTACCACAACCGTTGATGTGCGGTCATTCGCGAACCTGCAAAAAAAACGGCACCGGCGCCGCGGGCCTGCCCGCGATCCGATGCCGCACGCATCCTTATGCAATGGCAAATTCCGCCGCCAGCTCCGCGGTCAGGTCCAGCCCTTCCGCCCAAATCGCCTTCACCACCCGGTATTCCCCGGGGCCGAGCCTGCCGATATCGACATGCAGCTCATGCTGCCCGCCGGGCCGGAGCTTCAGACCGGTGCTGTCGAACATGAGATCCAGCGGCACGACGCGCCATTCCTTATCGACCTTCTTCTCAATCCGATAATCCGTACCGAATACAAGAACGGTCGGACCGGCGTTCGTCAGCGTCAGAACGGCCTTATCGTCCGCATCGGCGTACACCGTCCGGTCGAGCCGCACCGACGCGTTGATCTCGGGTTCCGGCACGAGAATCAGGGACGCCCGGGTGTCCTCCGGCGTGCCGCGCTCGTCCAGAATCGCTGCGCCCAGCGCATACACGGCGTTCATACACGGCGTCAACCCGTATCCGAGCAGGCCGCCGCCATCCGCCCATCCCCCAGAAACCATCTGCCGGCCGGCCGAATCCCGCGCGGGTCCACCATGTTTCCGGCGCAGCATCTTCCGCAAGCCACGCGCGGGCCGACCGGACGCCGTCCGGATCGTCGACGCGATCCGACAGCGCTCCGCTCCCTGCGGACCACATCCGTTCGTCTCCGGGGCCGTCCGCACCGGCGCCGCATCCGGCGATCAGGCCGAACGCCAGCAGCGGCGCGGTGACGCGCCGAAGCTTCCAAAGGGATGATCCGCCCATCTCCCGAACTCCTTCCTCCGGTACCTTCGCCGTTCTGACGCGAAAGAAGCGGAGGAAGTTGCACGCGAGTCGCTCACAGCTTCCGGACGAGCCCCGCCGCGCCGATCACGCCGGCGTTGTTGCCGAGCTTCGCGGCGACGATCGAGACGCCTTCGCCCGCCCGTCCGATCGCGTGTGCGCGGAACGCCTCGCGCACCTGTTCCAGCAGGAATTCGCCCGCCTTCGCGACGCCGCCGCCGATGATGAACCGCTGCGGATTGATGACGACCGCCACCAACGCCATCGACCGGCCGAGATAATGCGCCGCCCGTCCGACGATGCGCCGCGCCGCCTCGTCACCGGCCCGGGCCGCATCGAACACCGCCTTCGCCGTCAGTTCTCCGGCCTCGGCGAGCGACGTCCGGACGCCCATCTCCACCGCCTCGCGCGCCATGCGCACGATGCCGGTGGCCGACGCCACCGTCTCCAGGCAGCCGGTCTTGCCGCATCCACACCGGACCGCCTCGGAATCGGGCACGATCACCATATGGCCCAATTCCCCGCCCATGCCGGAGAAGCCGTCGATCACGCGGCCGCCGACGACGATGCCGCCGCCCACGCCGGTGCCGAGCGTGAATGTCACGCTGCTCGCGACGCCCCGGCCCGCGCCGGACCAGGCTTCCCCGAGCGCGGCAACGTTCGCGTCGTTGCTGATGCGCACCGGCCTGCCGAGCACCGACTCCAGATGATCCTTCAATCGCACGCCCGCAAGCGGCAGATTGGCGATAAATTCGACGACGCCCCGCGCCGCGTCGATCTGGCCGGGAAGCCCGACGCCGACGCCCGCGATCCGCTCCCAGTCAAGCGAAGCTTCATCGGCGCACCGGCGGGCGTACGCGGCGATGTTGTCCAGCACCCGCTCCCGGCCCTTGTCCGTTTCCGTGGGTCCCTCGAACGTATGAAGCAGCCTGCCTTCCGCGTCGCAGACGCCGACCTTGACGGCCGTGCCGCCGATGTCGATGCCGATATACCGTAAGTCCGTCATGTTTCGCACCCCGTGAAATCAATCGCCTATGCGCCAAGCTCCTGCTTGCGGAAGTCGCTCGGCGATATGCCGTAATATTTTTTGAATGTCGTCGCGAAGGTGGAGGCGTTCAGGTAACCGACCCGCTCCCCGACTTCCGCGACGGTCAAGGTGGTATTGCGCAGCAGCTCGCGCGCGTGCGCAAGACGCACCTTGCTCAGGTAATCCACGAACGTGACGCCGAACGTCTTCTTGAAGTAGCTGGAGAAATATTTCGGCGTCGTGTTGAACACTTCCGCCATGTGGTCGAGATACAGATCTTCCATGTAATGCAGCTCGATATATTGGCTGATGAACGCCGGATTCAGCTTGTCCGGCTTGGCGACCCGGACCTTCGCCCCGATGCAGGCCGCTGCCTCGACGAGCATCTCCTCCGTCAGGTCGAAATCGCCGTCCTTCTCGAGCGTCCGATGGATCCGCCGCTCCAGATCCGCGAGCGCTTCGCCGTCCATTCCGGACGCTTCGGCCAGCCGGAACATGTGGTAGAACAGCGTCCTGGCGACATGTTCCATCTGACGCAGCCCGACGTGGTTGCCGGCATTCCGCCGCATGATGTCGCGGATGATCGCGCCGGCCTCCTCCATTTTCCCGCCGAGCAGGCAGTTGGACAGCTTCTCCAGTTGATCCAGCGGCAGATGCATGCCGCGCTGGTCCGCCGGTTCGGCCGCGTCAAGCACCGCCTCCTCCACATTCACCGGACGGTTGTACATGCTTTCCCGCACTTCTTCATACGCTTCGGGAAATTGTTCAAATTCCGCGTTGCGCAATTTGCCGACGCATCCCCGGATGCGCCAGCCGTCCAAAACGCCCTGTTCCATCGCGCTGACGGCCTCGCGCACCTGCCGCAGCAGTTTCGGCCGCTCTCCGGGTTCCCTTACGGGGAAGAGCGTCAGGAAGCGAAGTCCGCGCACGTGGACGACGATCGCGTCCGGCCTTGCGTTCCGAAGTTCCCGCTGCAGGATGGCCGACTGCGTCTCGGCGGGGAGCATTTCCCGGACGGGCGACGAACGTTCCAAGAGCAGCGCGCCCATCACGAAATACCGGTGCGGCAGAAAATCCTGCTTGAATTTCTCGAGTTCCCGCCACAGCTCCTCCGAATACGGCGCTTCCTCGATGGCGCGCAGGAACACGACGCGCCGCAGCTCGTTCTCCAGGAACTGCTGCTGATTGCGGAACTCCTGGTTTTCCGTCTGGAGTTTCACGATGCCGCTGTAGATTTTGCGGAAATCGTTTCCCTTGCTGTTGCCGCCGCCGAGCAGGCGCAGAATGCTCCTCACGGGACGATGCAGGTACACGCTGAGCAGCAGGGACAGGAGGATCGCGCTGGCGATCGAGGTCAGAATGATCGAACGGTTGGCTTTCGTGACGGAGTCCAGATTCTGGAATTGATACGGTACCCGGTCGATGTAGATGAATCCGTTGAAATCCGACTGGTATACGTGATACTCGTAATCTTCCCGGGTGACCGACGTTTCGTCCTTCACGCTGCCCTTGAAGGTATTGATCACTTCGACGAGGTCCCAGTTGGCCCCGGTTCCCAGCAGCACCTGGCGGTTCTGGTCCATGACGACGAGCGACGAGCCCGGAATGAGCGACGCCCGGTTCACCTGCCTGAGCAGCTTGTCGACGTCGACGAGCACGACGACGTTTTTGTTGGACAGCGCCATCCGGTTGCTGTCCGTGACGACCAGCAGCTTCTTCGTCCGGTATTCCTGCGTCGATCCGGTGAGGACCGTGAAATCCTCCGCCGGAAAGACTTTCATGTCGTGCTTGCTGCGCAGGAATTTCAGCCAATAATGGGCATCATAATGGGGATGGCGGTACTTCTGCTCGAACAGGTGCTCCAGGCTGCTCGTGCCCGTGGACGTGATTGCCACCGGTACGTTGTCATAGAAGACAATGACGTCCTCGACCACATCGTGGGAGGACATCAGGGACTCGACCTGCTGCTGCAGGGCGTACACCCTGGACATGTCGATCGAGCCGTCATTGTCGATCAGATTGTCGTACGGCAGGCTGTGGATCGTGTAGATCAGGTTGTTGATCGCACGGAAATGGTCGTCAAACGTCTGGATCATGTATTTGACGGACAGGTTGTTGTGGTCAACCATCTTCTCGTAAATGTCGGAGATCGAGTTGCGGTGAATGACCAGGTTGGATGCGGACATCACCAGGATGACAATCAACAACGCCCCGAAGACCTGCAGCACGCCCAAGCTGTAAAACCATCTCTTCATGACCAACACCCCCGGCGCGTTGTGCACGAGCCGTTCGAACGACTCACCTTTATCCTTTCTCCGCCCCGAGCATGACTCCTTGTGCAAAGTATTTCTGCGCGAACGGATAGATCATCAGGACCGGAATCATCGACAGCACAATCGTCGCATTTTTGAGCGCCTGCGGCGCCAGTGCGGCGGCGTCGACCAGGTTCGACCGGTTGCCCTCGCTGAAGATCAGCATGTCCCGCAGCACGACCTGAAGCGGATACTTGAGCGAATCGTTCAGGTAGATCATCGGGAGGAAGTAGCTGTTCCAGTGGCCCATGAAGTAGAACAGGCCGATCGAAGCCAGCGCCGGCTTGGAAAGCGGGAGAATGATCCTGAACAGAATCCGGAATTCGGACGCGCCGTCAATTCTGGCGGCCTCCCGGATCGACGTCGACATGCTCTCGTAGAACGATTTCAGGATGATGAGTTCGAACGTCCAGATCGCGTTCGGGATGACCAGCGCCCAGAACGTATCGATCAGCCCCAGCTTCTGCACAAGCAGATAGTTGGGGATGATGCCGGGGTTCAGGAACATGGTCAGGATGATGAGCAGCATGAACCATTTTCGGCCGAAGAAATCTTTCTGGGACAGCGGATAGGCCGCAATCGCCGTCATGAGCAGGTTGATCGTGGTCCCGAGCGTGGTGTAGAAAATCGTATTCAGGTACGCACGGGGAATTTTGCTGTCCTGCAGCACTTCCTTGTACGCGTCCAGGTTCAATCCCTTCGGCCAAAGGAACACTTTGCCCTGCACCACATAGGCCGTGTCGCTCAGCGAAACGACAAGAATATACCACACGGGGTACAGGGTCGCAATGGCGACGCCGATCAGCAAAAGGCCGTTGACAAGGCTGAACAACGTGAATCGGGGTTGTCCTACCACAGTCCCTGACCCCCCAACCGCTTGCTGACGAAGTTGGCCATCAGAAGCATGACGAGCGCGACGAGCGCTTCGAAAAGACCAACCGCGGCGGCGTAGCTGTAGTTCGACTCCAGCAGCCCTTTGCGGTAGACGAAGGTGGAGAAGACGTCCGCCACCTCGTAGGTCATCGGGCTGTAGAGGAGCAGCACCTTCTCGTAGCCGATCCGGAGCATGTTGCCGGTCTTCATGATGAACATGACGATAACCGTGCCCAGGATGCCGGGGAACGTGATGTGCCGCATCATGTGGTAGCGGTTCGCGCCGTCCACCCTGGCCGCTTCGTAGAGCGTCGGATCGATGCCGGCGATGGCGGCCAGATAGATGATCGACTCGTACCCCATGTTGGTCCAGATGTCCGAAATGATGTAAATCGGACGGAACCAGGCTTTTTCGGCAAGGAAGTATACCGGTTCAAAGCCGAACGCTTCGATGATCTTGTTGACGATGCCGTCCGTCGGCGACAGGAAGTCGATGACCATGCTGCAGATGATGACGACGGACAGAAACGCCGGCAGATAACTCAGCGTCTGGACCGACTTCTTGAACCATTTCAGTCTGACCTCGTTCAGCATGAGCGCCAGCAGAATCGGAAACGGAAAACTGAAAATGAGGTTCAGGAAGCCGAGCATCAGGGTGTTGCGGAACAGCAGCGCAAAGTCGTTGCCGTTGAAAAACTTCTCGAAGTGCTTGAAACCTACCCACGGGCTGTCCCAAATGCCCTGGAACACGCTGTAGTCCTTGAACGCGATGAGGAGACCGTACAGCGGTCCGTAACGAAAGATCAGATAGAAGGCAAGGCAGGGAATGAACAGAATCAGAAGCTGCCGATCCCGTTTCATGTGCTTCCAGGCTGCGGCCAGCCTGGAGGGCTTGTTCGCGGCTTTCCCGGCCTTCGTGGCAGCGGTCTCCATCATGTCTCCTCCCCGAAAAAATCTTCAGCTGCCGGCAGCGGTTGACCGCTCCGCGCATCAAGCCCCGCAACGGGAAGGACACCCGGGACCCGTTGGTCCCGGGCGCCCCCGCTTGCGAAGTCCGCAATCGGTATCCGCGATGTTCCGGAACCGTTATTGCGCAACCATGGCGTTGTAGCGTTGTTGTGCCGTGTTGAAGATCTCGATGAATTCATCCACGCCAAGTTTCTTCGCGTTTTGCAGCCAGGCTTCCCAATCTTTCTCGCCGGCCTTCTTGTCGAGGATGTAGTTGGCGTTGAACTCGGCGGCCGCCTTCTCGAGCGCGACCTGCAGTTCGGCAATCTTCGCGTTCTCCTCGTCGGTGAAGTTCAGGACGGGATCCAGCGGTTCGAATTTGCCTTGCGCGTTCATCATGTCCTGAGCTTCCTGCTCGCGTTCCGTGTAGTTGTAGTAGACGCTTCTGTGGTCCGGACGCAGGTACATGCCTTCAAGCCAGAGGCCGTATTTTTGCTCGAGCACCTTGATGTCGATCGCCTGGCCTTCCAGTTCCGGATAAACCGGCTTGCCATTCTCGTCGAAGTGGAACGTTTCGCCTTCGACGCCCATCGTCACGAGCGAGCCGCCGGACGGGCTGGTCAGATAGTCGAGCAGTTTCAGCGCGACTTCCTTGTTCTTGTTGTTCGCGACCGTGATGCTGAAGTCGTCGATCCGCGGCAGCGTGCGGATGTTGCCCGTCGGACCGATCGGGTTCGCGTAGCGCAGGTCGTAGTCCGGGTTTTGGTCCTTGACCTGGTTGTAGAACAGTTCCATGCGTCCGATCCAGTCCCACGTGACGAACGACTTGCCGGTCGTCATCTTCGCGGTCCAGGAATCCTGCGTATCCGTCAGGAATTCCGGATCGAGCAGGCCTTCGTTGTACATCTTCTTCATCAGGTCGAGCATGTCTTTGTGCTGCTCCGACGTCGGCGCGAACTTCCACGTGCCGTCGCTTTCGTCGTAGTACGCCGGATAGCTTGCGCTGCCGATGCCCCAGCCGTAAGCCCAATCCTTGAAGATCGCTTCCTTCGTCTTCGAAGCGTACGGATAGGAGTCCGGATACAGTTCTTTCAGCTTCTTGAGCGCTTCATAGAACTCATCCGTGTTCGTCCACGGCTGGATGCCGTGCTTGTCGAAGATGTCCTTGCGGTACATGAAGCCGTGGTTCACGTCGCGCTGCATGTCGTAGATCGGCCAGGTGTAGATGTTGCCGTTCTCGTCGCCGTAGGATGCGATGACCCACGGATTTTCTTCAACGTACAGCTTCTTGAAGTTCGGCAGCATGTCGATGTATTCGTTGATGGCGACAACCGCGCCTTGCTGGCCGAGCTTCTTCAGTTCGGCAGCGGTCAGGCCGTGGAAGATGTCCGGCAGCTTGCCCGAAGCAACCGTCACGCGGAGCTTTTCCTGATAGGTGGCGGAAGAATAGACCTGGAAGTCCACCTTGATGCCGGTGCGCTTCTCGATTTCCCTGGCGATCAGCTTGTCATTCACCGGCTCGTCACCGACCAGCATCCAGGTGATGGTTACCGGTTCATCAACCAGCGGAAGCTTCAGGCCGCCGGTGTCGCCGTATTGGGCCGTCGTGTCGGCCGCTCCTTCGGATTCCGGCGAAGCCGCGTTCGTCGAACCCGAATTGGATGATCCGGCGGTGGAATTGGACGAAGAATTGTTGCCCTGTTCCTTGTTGCCGCCGCCGCATGCCGCGATGATCATCGCAATCATCGTCAGCACCAGGAGCAGAGCCAGCAGTCGCTTCTGTTTGCGCATGTTTTCCCCTCGCTTCTGATATGGTGGAAACAACCGATCCATAAAACAGCCATCGACCCGGTGAGCTTGTCTACCTCTGCAGCCCCGCACACCCCCCTGATGTTCCGGCTTGGGGCAAGTTCCGTGTCCCCGGGCCGCGCCGTCCGGAATGGCCATCCGGCCGCGGCTTACGGGAGGACGGTCTTGCGTTTGCCATCGCCACCCATTCTATCCGGCCCCCGGGCGCCGAGAAATAAAACGTTTTCAACCATCCGGCAAACCCGGAAGCAAGGGCGGGGCGAAAAATCAAAAAATCCTTGAAAATCAAGGGCTCACGAGGTGTGGAAAAATCAAAAGCGGTGGAAATAGCGAAAGTTTACACGACTATGATACCTCTTTCACTGGAATTGCGACAGGTCCATAATTTGTCTTTAATAGAAAGAAAAAGCCGGGAGTTCCCGGCTATGCGGACGGCGCCATGCGCGGTTTCACACGCTGGCCGATGGTTCCGGATTATTCATTTTTTGCCGATGCGGCTGCATTTCCCCTGCCCATGAGGAACGTGAACCGGTAGATTTGGCGCGGCCGGCCCTTGGACAGCTTCTCCACGTCGACGACCTTGACGAGCCCGTTGTCCGCCCAGGCCTGCAGCAGCCGGTGCGCGCTGCGGATCGTGATGCCGAGCACGTCCGCCAGCTCGTGCGCCTTGTAATCGTATTTGCCCGATTTCGACGTGTGGGTGAGCAGCTTGCTCAGATACGTGCTCGTCATGCCCGCCTTCTCGGCCATGCGGATCAGTTCGGAATCCGTGGGCGGCAGCACGGCCTGCACGGGGTCGGACATTTCGAGCGGACCGATCAGCGTCTGGTCTTCCCGGATGATGAAGCACGCGTTGCCGCCGGCTTCACGGGATTTCCTGAGCGCCGCGCGCGCGTTCATGCCGGCTTCGTTCGCCGACGTGCCGAAGCCGACGCCGAGGCTGAGCGTGATGCCGTAGGACGAGCGCGCATCCTTGGCCAGATAGATCGTCTTGTAACCGCCGGTCTCCCGCTCGAAAATGCCGCGCGTCGTGAAGAACAGATACTCCCCTTCGCCGATCTGCGTCAGATACCCGTCCAGCGACTCGACGTAGTTCAGCACGGTCCGGTGGATGTCCAGCTTCAGCTTCTGCACTTCCAGCTCGCTGCTCTTCTTCAGCACGAGGCTTCCGAAGTCGTCGACGGCGAGCATGCCGACGACAATCTGCGATTCCTTGTTCCGGCGCGATTCCGTCGAGAGCAGCGCCCGTTCGAGCGCCACGATCATGTCCTGCTCGGACGGAATCAGATGCTCCGCGCAAATCCCCTTCGACCGGAGGATCTCCGCGACCGACGCCGCTCCGGTTACGGCCAGCGAGCTCAAGCCCGCCGCCGCCTGCTGCTCGTGGAAGGCGGCCACCTTCTCCGGCGACGCCCAGGCGGGGCCGTTGTAAACCATCACGCGAATGTCTTCAAGGCAGAGATCCCTGAGCGTCCGCATGACCATCGTTTTCGTCAGCGTGTCCACCGAGAGGCCGCCGTCCAGTTTGCCGGATTTCAGCGCGGAGAACAACACCTTGTACAGTCCCGCTCCCGTCAGCGGCACCTGGACGACCGGAACGGAGGCTTGCACCCGCTCCTTCACGAGCCGGTGCGCCACCGGTCCGAAAACGAACAATACCTCCGTCTCCCTCGCGAGCGCCTCCGCATGTTCGGGCGCTTCTTCGACCTTCCCGATCTCGCGGACGACCGGTCGAAATGTCGGAAACTCCTTGATCACCGCCATCAGCCGCCTGACGACGGCGGGAGTGCCGATGACACCAATCTTGATCTGCATGAACGCTCGTCCTTTCAGGCAAAGAATAAGTACAATTTTTTTATTTAAGACAAAATAAAGACCGTGTCATTTTATGATATAATATGAATCGGACGAAATGTCAAACGTTAATTCATCAGGATTGGACAAGGAGCGTGTACCGGCTTGAACATTCAGGTGTTTGCATCCGGAGATCAATTGGACGAGGCTTGCGCCGATCTCATCGGCGGGATGATCCGCATCAAGCCGCGAGCCGTGCTCGGACTCGCGACGGGCGGAACGCCGCTCGGCGTCTACCGCCGCCTCATCGACGATTACCGGAACGGTCTGGTCAGTTTCCGCCATGCGACCACGTTCAATCTGGACGAATATGTCGGCCTGCCGGAAGATCATCCCGAGAGTTATCACGCCTACATGCGGAAAAATCTGTTCGACCATATCGACCTTCCGCTTTCCCGCGCCCATCTGCCGAACGGCAACGCCGCCGACCTGGAAGCGGAATGCCGCCGCTATGACGCGCTGATCGAGGAGGCCGGAGGCATCGATCTCCAGCTGCTCGGCATCGGCCACAACGGCCACATCGGCTTCAACGAGCCGGACCGGGAACTGGCAACCGGCACGCATGTCGTCGAGCTCGCGGAGAAGACGCGGCAGGCGAACGCCCGGTTCTTCAACTCGATCGACGAAGTGCCGCGGCTGGCGATCACAATGGGCGTCGGAACGATTTTGAAGGCGAGGACGATCGTGCTGATGGCCAAGGGCGAAGACAAGGCGGACATCGTGCGCCGGGCGCTGGAAGGCCCGATCACGACGGACTGTCCGGCCTCCCTGCTGCAGGCCCATCCGCAGCTCATCGTGCTGCTGGATCAGGGGGCGGCGTCGAAGCTTTCGAAGTCGCTTCCGGACAGAACGACGCTGTCCGGCGGAAGGAGCGTGTGAGCCCGTGAACGGCATCCTGATCGAAAATGCCCGTATTGTTGCGGAAAAAGGGGAACCTTTTTCCGGGTGGATCCTGCTTGAGGACGGCATCATCGCCGCGATGGGCGGGGCGGACAAGCCGCTTCCGCCCGAAGCGGCTTCCGCGGTCAGGGTCGACGGCGAAGGCGGATGGGTGCTGCCGGGCTTTATCGACCTGCACGTCCACGGCGGAGCGGGGGGCGACTTCATGGACGCCGACGAGGCGAGCCTGCGGGCCATTACCCGCTTCCATGCCCTTCACGGCACGACCGGCATGCTGGCGACGACGCTTACCGCATCGAAAGAGCGGCTGGACGCGGCGATCGAAGCCGTGAGCCGATTCACGGCTTCGCCGATGCCCCATGCGCAGCTTCTGGGCGTCCATCTGGAGGGGCCGTTCGTCAGCTTCAAATGGAGAGGCGCGCAGAACCCCGACCATATCCTTCCGCCGCGCCTCGATTGGCTGGAAGATTGGACGAGCCGCTGGCCCGGCCTGATCAAGATCCAGACGCTTGCGCCGGAAACGGAAGGCGCCCTCGAATACATCGGGCGCCTGAAAGCATGCGGTATTGTGCCCGCCTGCGGGCATACGGACGCCACGCTGGCGGATATGCGGGCGGCGGCCGACCGCGGGCTGCGGCACGCGGTCCATATGTTCAACGCGATGCGTCCCTATCATCACCGGGAACCGGGAACGGTCGGCGCCGTGCTGACCGACGACCGGATCATGGCCGAAGTGATCGCCGACGGCCATCACGTCCATCCCGCGGGCATCGAGATGCTCATCCGCGCGAAGGGGCCCCGGGGCGTCATCCTCATCACCGATGCGATGGCCGCCGCGGGGATGCCCGACGGCGAGTACGATCTCGGCGGCCTGTCCGTCATCATGCAGGACGGCGTCGCCCGGCTGCGCGATTCCGGCAACCTGGCGGGCAGCACGCTCACGATGATCGACGCATTCCGCTTCGTGGTCCGGAAGGCCGGCGTATCCGTCGCAGACGCGAGCCGGATGGCCAGCCTCAATCCGGCCCGGCAGATCGGCGTCGACCGCGTGACGGGGTCGCTTGCGCCCGGCAAGCAGGCGGATGTCCTGCTGCTCGACGCCGGGCTCGGACTCAGGCGCGTCTGGATCAAAGGTCAGGAGCTTGCGCCGTGACGCAGCAGGGTGCCGATCACCCCTGACGCGCCTTGCCGGTACAGGTCATAGGCCTCCGGCGCTCGTTCGAACGGCACTTCGTGCGTGATCAGGGGCGCGACGCTGATGCGCTTCTCCGCCAGCAGGCGGACGAACTCGCCGACGTTGCGCCCTTCGGTCCAGCGCACGTAGCCGATCGGATAGTCGCGGTTGTCGCGCTCGTAACCGGGATCGTAGCGTCCCGGACCGCCGGCGCGCGAGATGAGCACCTGCACTTCCTTCGCGAACATCGCGTTGCGGGAGAACGCCGTCGCAAGATCGCCGACGATGACGATTTTGCCCCGGTCCCGGAGCCATTCCATCGCCCGGTTGATGAGCGCTTCGCCGGGACCGCCGGCGCACAGGAGCACCGCGTCCGCTCCGGACCCGCCGGTGACGTCCGCGAGATTCCCCTCCAGTTCCGCCGGGTCGGCATAGACGTGGCGGATGCCCGCCTCCTTGAGCTTGACCGCCCGTTCTTGCTGCAGATCGAGCCCCGCCGTCCGGAATGCGGCCGCGTTCGCGATCTGGGCGATCAGATTGCCGAGGATGCCCAGCCCCACCACGACGACCGATTCGCCGAACTGAAGCTGCGCCGTGCGCAGCGCGTGGATGGCGACCGCGCCCAATCCCGAATAGGCGGCTTCCCGCGGATCGACGTGATCCGGCACCTTCGCCGTCAGGTTGGCCGGAACCGCGAGATATTCGGCGTGGCGCACATAGGGCGCCCCGTAACACGCCACGCGGTCGCCGGCCTTCAGACCTTCCACGCCTTCCCCGGTCCGTTCCACGATCCCGACCGCGTTGTATCCCAGAATGATGGGCGTATCGCCGCTGTTTCGCATCATCGTCATTTCGGTTCCCGGGCTGATGGCGGAATATTCGGTGCGGACGAGGATATGCCCGGGCAGAAGCCCGGGGATATCCAGCTCCGTGACGAAAACCCGGCCGTTCTGTGCAGCGACGGCTTTCATCGGTTATCTTCCTCCTTCTTCGTCAAGGCCGAGTTCGGCCCCGTCCGACAGCAGTTTCTGCTGCAGCTTGTCCATCGGAACTTCCCCGGCCGCAAAGCCCCCTGCGGCCGCGATCGCCGCCGCCGCGCCCGAGGCCTGTCCGACGGCCATGCAGCTCGGCGTCAGCCGTGCGGTCGCCTGCGCCTCGTGCGTCGCCGATATGCAGCGGCCGGCCAGGAGCAGGTTCTCGACGCCCAGCGGGACGATCGACCGGTAGGGAATGTCATAGGCGCCGCCGTCCCGGATCATGCCGGTCGTGACGCCTCCTCCGGACGGGTTGTGGATGTCGATCGGATAGCCGCTGCGGGCGATGCAGTCGTCGAACCGCCGGCCCGACAGCACGTCTTCCCCGTTCAGCATGTACAGGCCGCGGATTCTCCGCGTCTCCCGCACGCCGATCTGCGTGCCGACCTGGGCGAGCACCGCATGGCGGAAGCCGGGAACCGACTCGCGGAAGAACCGCTCCAGCATGAGCGCCTGGCGCCGGCCTTCCAGCTCGGCCTCCGTCAACTGCTCCGCCTTCGTCGGATCGAGCCCCGGCACCCGCGACACGTTGATGAGCGCTTCGTCTCCGCGGGGGCCGATGAAGAACAGCAGCCCTTCCCGCGCGATCGGCAGCCCGGCCCGCTTCCAGATCGAATAGAACCCCATGACGCCCGTCAGCGGCAGCCGGTCCAGCTCGGAAATGAGCGACCGCTCGTAAAATTCCTCCGGATGCCGCTTCATATAGTCCTTGATCTCGTCGACGTTCACGCCCCGCATCCGGAACTTCATCGTCATCGGCTGCACCCGGCCTTCCCGGTTGCCCTGTTCCCAGGGCGCACCCGCCCGGTATGCGATGTCGCCGTCCCCGGTCGCGTCGACGAACATCCGCGCCTGGAGCTTGAGCGGTCCGGATTTGCCGCGGAGCGTGACGTGTTCGATCCGGCCGTTCCGCACGAGCACATCGTCGGCCCATGTGTGCAGCAGCAGATCGACGCCGGCTTCCTTCAGCATTTCATGCGCCAGCACCTTGTAAACTTCCGGATCGAACGGCGTGAGCGAATACGTAAACCCGATCGTGTCCCGCAGATGGCCGGGCGACGCGTTCCGCTCGATCAGCCGGTCCACGATCTCCTGCGCAATGCCGCGGATCACCTGCCTGCCCGTCTCCGTGTGGAACGTCATCCACGGATAGACAAGCGCGGCCGTCGACATGCCGCCCAGAAAGCCGTAGCGCTCGACCAGCACCGTCTTCGCGCCGCCGCGCGCCGCGGCGATCGCGGCCGCGATTCCGGCCGGTCCGCCGCCGAGCACCGCCACATCATGCATGCGTCTTTTTCCTCCCCCGTATTGATGGTTTGCCGGTTGACCGGGCGCTGTTCCCGGTTCGGGGCATGGCCTTTGGCCGCCTTCTACCCCAGCGCCTTGCACGCGATGTTGGCGAGCAGCGCCGCCCCGTACGGCAGGCAGTCCTCGTTCAGCACATACTTCGGATGATGGAGTCCATAGGCTTCCTCCGCGTTCACCGCGGGTCCCGAGCCGAGCCAGAAGAAGCAGCCCGGCACATGCTCCAGGTAGACCGAGAAATCTTCGCCGGCCATCGTCGGCGCGGCCGGCACGCGGTTTTCGGCGCCGATCGTCCCGTCAACCGTCTCGCCGACCAGGCGGGCGTTGGCCGCGTGGTTGACGAGCACCGGCGTCTGGTCGATGATGCGGATCTCCGCCTTGCAGCGATAGCCCTGCGCGATCTGCGTTACGAGCCGCTCGATGCGCTCCGGCATCCGCGCCTTCAAGCGCGGGTCGAACGTGCGGATCGTGCCGGTCATCTCCGCCCGGTGCGGGATGACGTTGTTCGCGTCCCCCGCCTGCAGGCTGCCGATCGTGACGACCGCGGGTTCGAAGGGCGACAGCTCGCGGCTTGCGATCGTCTGCAGCGCCATCACCACGTGGGAGGCGCAGACGATCGGATCGACGCATTGATCCGGAATGGCGCCGTGGCCGCCCCGGCCTTCGAGCCGGATCTCCAGCCGGTCCACCGATCCCATCATCGGCCCGGCGCAGACGGCGGCCTTGCCGGCCGAAAGCGTGGGCAAATTGTGCAAGCCGTAAATTTCGGCCACGCCGTCGAGCACGCCGTCCGCGATCATCGCCTTCGCGCCGGCGTTCACCTCTTCCGCCGGCTGAAAGACAAAGCGGACGGTGCCATGCAGCCGGTCCGCCATGTTGACAAGCAGCTTCGCGGCGCCGAGCAGCATCGCCGTATGCGCGTCGTGGCCGCAGGCGTGCATCACCCCGGGCCGCGCGGATGCGAACTCCAGGCCGGTCTCCTCCTGGATCGGCAGCGCGTCCATGTCGGCGCGGAGCGCAATCGTCTTGCCCGGGAAGCCGCCCTTCAGATCCGCGACGACGCCGTGACCGCCGACGCCCGTCCGGACCGCAAGGCCCAGCTTCGTCAGTTCGCGGGCGACGAGCGCGGCGGTCTCCGTTTCCTTCCGGCTCAATTCGGGATACCGGTGCAGATGCCGCCGGATCGCGGTCAGCTCGCCGGCCAGCAGCATCGCATCGTTCAATGTGGTGTTCATTTTCACGGATTCCTTCTTTCCAGTCGGATATCCTGCGTAATTTTCTGACCGGTCGGCGTGCGCGCCAGGCCGCCCCGGGCCGTCTCCCGCCAGGCTTCCGGCATCTGGCTGCCGACTTCCAGCATGACGCCGATCACTTCGTCGGACGGAATGACGCTCTCAACCCCGGCCAGCGCCATGTCGGAGGCGGCCAGCGCGGTCACCGCCCCGAAGCCGTTGCGGACGATGCACGGGATTTCCACCAGGCCGGCCACCGGATCGCAGATGAGGCCGAGCGAGTTCTTCAGTGCGAGCCCGACCGCGTGCACCGCCTGTTCCGGCGTGCCGCCGCGCAGCTCGGTCAGGGCGCCGGCCGCCATCGCGACAGCCGAGCCGACCTCGGCCTGGCAGCCGCCCTCCGCGCCCGAAATGAACGAGTTGTTGGCAATCACGTACCCGATGGCGCCGGCGCAGAACAGGCCGTACACCATCTCGTCGTCCGTCCATCCGAACCGTTCCTGGGTGCTGACGAACACGCCCGGGATGATGCCGCACGAGCCGGCCGTCGGCGTCGCGATGATCCGCCCCATCGCGGCGTTCACCTCGGATACCGCCAGGGCGTACGCCATCGCCTTGCCCGTATCCGCGCCGAGCGAGGAAGCGCCCGCTTCCAGGTAATCGTGAACCCGCTTCGCATCGCCGCCCGTCAGTCCGCTGCGCGACACCGGCGCCTCCCCGATGCCTTTGCGGACCGCTTCCTTCATCACCCCGTAATATTCGCGCATCCGCCCGAAGACCGCATCCTCCGGCTCGTCCGTCTCCTTCGCCTGCTCCATGAGCATCAGCCGGCCGATCGGGACGGCTTCCTGTTCGCACAGCCGGATCAGCTCGCTTAAGGTCGAAAATCTCATTTGCGGTTCACCCCTTCTTCCGTCCCTCGGTAAAACAGCACCGTTTCCTCGAACCTTTCCGCGCTGTTTGCGTGCTTTACGCCCTCCGGACCAGCGGAACGACACACACCCTGCGCACGCCGCGCAGGCCGGAAATGCTGCCGATCACTTCCGCGCCGGGCTCCTGGTCCAGCTCCAGCACCGTCAGCGCGCTGCCGTTGCGCGACATGCGGTCGACTTCCATGTAGCCGATGTTGACCCCGGCCGTGCCGAGGATGACCGCGATTTCCGCGATCATGGACGGCCGGTCGTCGTGGAAGACCAGGAGCGTCGGATAGTCGGCCGAAAATTTCACCTCGAACCGGTTGACTTCCGTGATCGCAATGTTGCCGCCGCCGTGGGAGCAGCCCGTCACGCTGTCCTCCCGCCCGCCGCCGCGCAGGACGATCGCGGCCGTGTTCGGATGCACGTTCGGCCGGTGCGCCGTGCGAAAGCTCAAAGCGACGCCGGCTTCCTCCGCGTGGCGGAACGCGTCCTTGATCCGCTCGTCGTCGGGACCGAAGCCCAGGATGCCCGCGACGAGCGCGAGATCGGTGCCGTGGCCCCGGCCCGTGGCGGCGAACGATCCGTACAGCGCGATTTCCGCCTCTTCCGGCGTGCCGCCGAATATGGCTCGGGCCGTCAGGCCAAGCCTGACGGCACCGGCGGTGTGCGAGCTGGACGGACCTACCATGCTCGGACCGATGATCGAGAAGACATCTTTGTACCGCATGCGCGATCCCCCTGCCCCGGCCAAAGGCTCAACCGTTCAGCCACTCATCCAGATGCGCGGCGACGAAATCGTCGTCGTTCAGATGCGGATAAGCCCGGTATACGCGGTCGATCTCCTCCGACTGGCCGGGGGACAGCGTCTCGTGCGGATTCAGGCACCAGGTGCCTTTCATGAGCCCCTGTCTGCGGAGCACCTCGTGAATGCCCGGAATGCAGCCCGCGAACGCGTGGGCGGGATCGAAGAAGGCAGCGTTGGCGTCGGTCACCTGGATCGCCCGGGTGAGCAGTTCCGCGGGAATTTCGCTCCGGCCGCGCACCTTCTTGATTTCCTCCAGCAGCTCGACGGCCTTCTTCGTCCAGACCGCCCAATGGCCCAGCAGGCCGCCGACGATGGACTTGCGGACCTTGACGCCGTCCACGTCGAAATCCCAGGTCGTCATGAGATCCACGACGATGTTGTCGTCGTTGCCGGTGTACAGCGCGATCTCGTCGCGACGGCTCGACGAGCAGACGGCGCGGACGACGTCGATCGTCTGGTACCGGTTGAACGGCGCCATCTTGATTGCCACGACGTTCGGAATCTCGGCCAGCTGCCGCCAGAACTCATAGGTGAAAATCCGGCCCCCGACGGCCGGCTGCAGATAGAATCCGACGACGGGGATGACGGCCGCCACCCGGCGCGTCCGTTCCAGCAGCGCCTCCTCGCTCCAATCGGCGAGTCCGCCCATGCTGAGCAGGCCGGCGTCGTAGCCGAGGGAGGCGGCAAGCTCCGCTTCCTTGAGCGCCTGCTCCGTCGGCCCGCAGATGCCGGCGATCTTCAGGAACGGCCGGTCGAGCTGCGCCCGGTCGACCTCATCCGCGGCGAGCCGCAGCACCGGTTCGAGCAGGTTGTGTTCGGGATCCCGGATCTCGAACTGGGTCGAGTGCACCCCGACCGCGACGCCGCCCGCTCCGGATGCGATATAGTAGCGCGTAAGCGCCCGCTGATGGCGTTCGTCCAGCTTCCGGTTCTCGTCCAGCGCGAGGGGATGCGCGGGGATGACGAGACCTTCGTGCAGCGCCCGCATTTTCTCGGGCGACAGCGTTCTGGCTGCTTGAGTCATGTCAGAATTTCCCCTTCCTCTCCTGGAAATGCGTCGGCTTGTTCCACGTCTTGCCGCCGGCCTTGACCCATTCGGCGACCCAGTCGATCATCTGGAGCAGCGACACCCGCGGATAGCCGAACATCCGGAACGACTTCGCCGCGTTGTTCAGCAGGGCCGTCTCCGACTCGGTTCCCTCGAAAATCGGCTCTTTGCCGAACCGCTCGGCGAACTTGTGCGCCGCCCAGCGGACCGACATCGTCTCCGGACCGGTCACGTTCAGGATCGTCGGCGGCGCCGTGCACGCCGTGAGGCTGCGCAGCGCGATCGCGTTCGCATCTCCCTGCCAGATGACGTTGGCGTGGCCCATCGTCAGGTCGATCGGCCGTCCCTCGTACACCGACTGCGCGATTTCGAGCAGCACCCCGTAGCGCATGTCGATCGCATAGTTCAGCCGGTAGATGAGCATCGGCGTGCCGTTCTTGTGCGAATGGTAGGTGAAAATCCGTTCGCGTCCCAGGCACGATTGCGCGTACTCGCCGATCGGTTCCGGCGCCACGGATTCGTCCGCGCCGCCGCCGTGGATCGACGTGAACGGATAGACGTTGCCCGACGAGAAAACGACGATGCGCGAATCCTTGTACCGTTCCGCCACCCGGCCGGGCAGATAGGTGTTCATCGCCCAGGCCAGATGCTCCTTGCCCGTCGTGCCGAACTTGTAGCCGACCATGTAGATCACGTTGGCCGCGTCCGGCAGGTTGCGCAGTTCGTCGTCGTTCAGGATGTCGGCGGAGATGATCTCGACGCCGCTTCTTTCCAGATCTTCGCGCACTTCCGCATCGGAGAAGCGCGATACGCCGATGACCCGCTTGTTCAGCCCGCCTTCGCGGATCGCACGCACCGCGAGCTTCGCCAGGCTCGGCCCCATTTTGCCGCCCGCTCCCAGAATCAGCACATCGCCGTCTACGCTCGCCAGATCCCGGATCAGTTCCTCCGACGGATCCGACAGCTTGGCTTCCAGTTCTTCGACTGTTCTCATGACTCTCCTCCTTAAGGACTCGTAGCGGTTCCCATCCTCATCATAGCGCCGAACACAATATAAAGACAAGTCTTTATACAGTCTTTATATAGACGATAAAAAGATGGGCCGGGCCGCGCGTCAGCCCCCCATCCGCTTCTTGTACTCCATCGGATTGAGACCGTAATACTCCTTGAACAGTTTGGAGAAATGGATCGTGTTCTCGTACCCGACCGACATCGTGATCTCGTACACCTTCATCGGGGTGTTCAGCAGCAGTTCGCGCGCCCGTTCCATCCGGACCGACACGAGATAGTTCAGGAACGTCATGCCCGTCTCCTGCTTGAACTGGCTGGCCAGGTACGTCCGGCTGATGCAAAGCGCGTCGGCCACGTCCTGGAGCGTGATCCGCTCGGCGTAGTGCCTGTCGACGTATTCCTTGACCTGCGTGGCCAGACGCGATCCCTTGAGGCTGCGCTGCTTCGCGATCTGTTCGATCAGCCGGCAACCCCCCTGTTCCAGCACGCCGGCGGCGCACAACCGGAACCAGGTGCGAATCCGGTCAAGCGAAAGCGTCTCGAACGCGGTTCGGATGTTTTCGGGGACATCCGGCTCCCGCTCCGGAACGCCCCGGGCCTCCTTCAGCAGCGTCTCGTGCACGACATCCAGCCATCCTCCGGCCAGCTCGGGAAGCAGATGGAGCCGGCCGACGGTCCATTGTTCCATCATCGCGAGCGTATCGACGATGAGCAGCGGCACCTGCTCGGCCAGCATCGCGTCCAGCGTCTGCTCCCATCGGTCGAGCATGTCCCGATGCAGCGGAATCTTGCCGATCAGAAGGCGCGCGGCTTCGTCCCTGCGGCTTCCCTCCAGTTCCGCGAACGCCTTGGCCATCACATTCTTCAACTCGTCGGAATCGACCGGCTTCAGGACATAGTCGATGACGTCGAGCTCCAGGCTTCGCTTCACGAAATCGAAATCGTCGTAGCTGGACACCACGATGCAGCCCATCCAC